>PLOR01000087.1 GCA_003142185.1 Bryobacterales bacterium | reverse complement strand
ATCGCTCAAGCGGCCGGGCAGCGGCGAATTGAACCATTGCCCGCTCGTCAACTTTGGCGTGGTTTCCATACCGCAGCAAATCGCGGCGCAGCGATTGATCCGCGGTCAGTTGCGATTGGAAGTTGTTGAGGAAATCGGGCCGGTTCAGCGGCGAAACCTGGAAGTTCTGTTCCCCGAATTGGTGCTGCGTCAGCAGGGAAGAGAAGACAAAGACCGGATTATTGCTGCGGGTCCAGGACTCGGAGTAATTCACCTTTGGCAGGTTGCCACTGCGCGCCTCCACGACGCGGCGTTCCGCAGCACTCCGGGCCGATGCGGAAACGGCCATCGACTTATTGGCGGCCAGCGCGTGGCGAACTGCGTCTTTTAGCGACATCGGGTCTTGCGCCGGGCCCGGCAGCGTCCACCAGACCAATATCAAGAGTGTTTTCTTCATTGGGTCTAGTGCTGAGGATGCAGTTGGGCGTCCGAGGTGACACCGTGTCACCTTTCGGCTCGGTTTTGAATCTTTGAGTACAGGAAAGGGAAGCGATCCATGTCACGGCCTTCGCGAAGGTCTGGTGTGAAGGCGGCCCGCTACAATGAGAAGCGGTACTGGCCTTGGAACGCGACACCGAAGTTGCACTTGCGCGGCAACTGATTGCTGGAGAGCCGGAGGCGTTCGACCGCTTCGTAGAACACTTCCGGGCGAAGATTTTCCACTACAGTTGGCTGATGTGCGGCCAGCGTGAAGACGCCGAGGAAGTGGCGCAGGAGACGTTACTCAAGGTGTTTGAGAGTTTCGATCATCTACGCGAGCCGGAGCGGGTCCGTCCGTGGGTCTTTCGAATCGCCAAGAACGCCTGCCTGATGAAGCGGCGGAAGAGCGTTTTCGCTCCCTCGCAAGAGCTCTCGCTGGACGAATTTCTGCCGGCGATGGACCATGAGGGCGGCCACTTAAAGATCCAAATCGCCGATTGGTCCCGGCTGCCGGATCGCCAGATGCTGCAGTCGGAGATGAAGAATGTGCTCGCACGGGCCATTAGCGCGCTGCCGGAAAACTACCGGGCCGTAATCCTGCTGCGGGACGTGGAAGAGTTGTCCACGCTGGAGACCGCGCAGATCCTCGACCTGACGGAGGACGTCGTCAAGACGCGGTTGGTCCGCCAGAAGTTGGACGAATACCTGCGGACGGATGGCCGGGTTCTGCCTAGCCACGCGCGAGGGAAACAAGATGGAGCCACATGAGGCTCACCTTGCGGGTTGCCCGCCATGCATCGAGTTTGCTGAGAGCCTCCGCAAGACAGTGGAGCTCTGCCGCCATTACCAACCGCGCGAGCTGCCGGAGCCGCTAGAGAAAAACGCGCGCCAGCAGCTCCTCGATGCTTACCAGAGCATGCTCGACGGTCAGAAAAGCACTTCTTGATTGAACGACGCTGAACGTTCCCCGAACAACGGTTGAACAAGCATCGAATATCCAATTAACGTGCATCGAATAGAACGCGCTTCGCGCGCCGATTGTGCGCGCGGGCGAGCCCGGCGCCCGTTGGAGCAATACTCCAGGGCACGGCTAGAAGACCAGCGATTACTTCCAGCGGACATAGGACTACGCGCGCGACTTCCCGATCTCAACGTTTGGGCTGAGATGGCCTAGGCTCCTGGTCGACCTACGGCAGACAATCCAGCCTGTTCATGGTGTCCTCCTAGTGCCGTAGCGCCTGTTCTTGGAGCAGGCCACCAGGGGGTCACTACACAGGTTAGGACCACGGGAACGCTCTACGAGATATTGCCGTTTCGAACACATCAGTGTGAAGTTTGATGCCGGCGTTCCATTCAAGCCGAACATCTTGTTTTGCTCCCGCGCAAAACGGCGCACCGGCGGCAGATCGCGGACACGCCGGCGGCACTCTCAGCAAAGCCCCTCTAGCTGGCGCCAAGAAACTCCGGCGAATCCATCGGCCAAAAGCAAAGGGCCACTCAGCGGTTGCGGAGTGGCCCTTTTGCCATCGGTTGTCAGGCACTAACGTCATTTGTGAGCCGGTTTGGCCGTAACGCGGTTGTGCTTCTCTTTATAGATTTGGCGGCTGTTCTTGTTTTCCGCCTTGTTGGCCTGCTGCTTCTGCTGCGCGGTCAGCGCGCCACCGTTGGCGACGCGTTCGTCGTGAACCTGCTGAGCCACATTCGCCTGATTTTGGTTGGTGCGGGCCGCTTCACCCGAGGTCGTCTGCCCGCTGCGCAAACCATTGGCCGTGCGTTGCTGCTGGTTGGCTTCACGGTTGTTCACCTCGTTCGGAGTAACCGTGGCCCCATTGTGCTTCTCGTTGTAGATCTGACGGCTGGCTGCATTCTGCTCGTTGTTGATCTGCTGCTTCTCCTGGCCGTTGAGTTTGCCGCCGTTCGCCACGCGATCGTCATGGACCTGCTGATCGATCTTGGATTGCGTGCTTTCCGCGCGCGCCGCCTCGCCTGAGGTCATCTGCCCGCTGCGCAAGCCGTTGGCGATGCGCTGGTCCTGATTGGCCTCACGCTCGTTAGGGTGGTAGTTGCTGCCGCCAGGTACGCCCGAGCTGCCGCTGGATGTGCCTGCGCTGCCGTTGGGCGTGTGTGTGCTGCTGTTGTGCTTCTCGTTGTAAATCTGTTGGCTGGTTGCGTTCTGCTCGCCGTTGATCTGCTGCTTCTGCGGTGTGGTCAGCGCGCCACCGTTGGCGGTGCGTTCGTCGTGGACCTGCTGCGCCACGCCCGCCTGGTTCTGATTGGTGCGGGCCGCTTCACCCGAGGTCATCTGTCCGCTGCGCAATCCGTTGGCAGTGCGCTGCTGCTGGTTGGCTTCGCGGTTGTTCACCTCGTTCGGAGTGACCGTGGCCCCGTTGTGCTTCTCGTTGTAGATCTGCTTGCTGGCCGCATTCTGCTCGTTGTTGATCTGCTGCTTCTCCTGGTTGGTGAGCTTGCCGCCGTTCGCCACGCGATCGTCATGCACCTGCTGATCGATCTTGGATTGGGTGCGTTCTGCGCGTGCGGCCTCACCTGAGGTCATCTGTCCGCTGCGCAAGCCGTTGGCGATGCGCTGGTCCTGATTCGCTTCGCGCTCGTTGGGGTGGTATTGACTTCCCACTACGGTCGGCGGCAGAGATGGGCTGCGACTGCACATGCTGCTGCGCGACCTGATGATAAGACATGATGTTCGAAGCCGCCGGTGTTCCGGGACGGCCATTGTTCACAGAGGCAAGCTGAGACCGGTCCTGGGCCGCAAAATTTTAGTGCCGCATCTGGTTGGGGGTGGGTTGGAGATGGTTCTCGTGCTCCGCCTGCATCTCAATCGGTGAGGGGCGAGCTGAGATCCCGGAGCCGCCGTTAAAGCTGACGCGGTTCGCGTTGACAATGGTGTTTTGCTCAACGACGGTGCGATTCTCGTAGACGTTGGTCACGTGGACGCCGCCGAAGTTCGCCACGGCGCTGTTGTAGGCGAAGACTCCGCCGCGCCACTCGCCGCCGAAGAAGCCGACGCCGCCGTAACCGAATCCGTAGTTAACTCCGCCATAGAAGCCGACGTGCGGACCCCAGTAGCCGGCGTGCCATCCGTAAGCGCCACCCGCAAATCCCCAGTAGCCGGGAGTCCACAGAAGGCCAACACTCGGCGGATGCACCCAGACTCCGGGAACCCAGTAGTAGCCTGCGTCGCCGTAGCCCCAGTAGCCGGGGGTCCAGATAAAGCCCGGGGTGGGCAGCGGAGGCTGGACGTAGACGGGCAGCGCCGGAGGAGCGAAGCCGACAGAGATAAGGACGTCTGCGTGAGCCTGCCCGCCGGCCAGGACGAGCATCGGCGCAATAATCGATACGGCAAATAGCAGTGAGCGGATTCTTGTGCGAAGAGACATTGTGATTTCTCCATCTACCGGAATGCGAGAGGTCTGAAAGCACCTCATCTGCCCGGAGTCTTTGAGCCTGTTCAGTGAAACCCAGGTTTCAGATAAATGTTGCTTGGAAGTCTAGCCTAAAATTCCCATTTTGGACTTCCAGATTTCAATCAGTATAAGGCAAACCGCCATCTTTCTGTCCTGCGACTTGCAGTTCCTCCTTCGGGGGCCGTTTCCGCCCCGTTCTGCCGTCCCAGGCTGAGGCGGCGCTGCGGCAAGCGTTGGCGGAGACCGGCGAGCGCGGCTTTGCCCAGTACCTGCGTGACTCGAACTCGGGAGTAAAAGGCGCGTTGCCGTCTCCGACCCGCAGAAGATCGGCGACCTGGAGGTGAAGGTGCGAGGGGAATACATCTACCAGGATCGCAATCAAGCCCAGATGGCGTAAATCGAGAACGGTCCCGGTGGTTGGAAGATCTCCCGCACCGAGGGCGATGAGCGTGTCAGAGCCCTGGTCCCATACGGCACGCCAGTGAAATAGGCGGTCAGAGGAACGGGGAGGCCGGGTCATTGAAAAATCGTCCGTCATCGTTTGTTACCGCTGACGTTAGTCCAGTTCTGAATGCGCATGCCTCCGCTAAAGACCGGCGACTCGCCCGGATAGTTCTGGTACACAATTTGGGTGGCGGTCGAGCCCGAGTCGGCCGCAGTGAACATTTCGGTGGCGGGCAGGAAGTAAGTACCGCCGCGGAATTGTACGGTCACCTGATTCAATCCCTTCTTATTGAGGGCCCGGACGGCCGCTCTGGCGGCATCGAAAGTTGCGAACGGGCCGTCCGTGTTCGCCGGTTGGGGAGCGGCCAGCGTACCGCTCCAGGAGTCGCTTCCGTACGGCGCGACGTAGAAGGTATCCGATGTGGCCGGTACAGAGCCTTGGATCGTGATGAGCGCCACCGGCGTGGTGAAGCCGTTGTATGTGGCGACGAGCGCGTTGTCGCCGCTCAACGCGTTGGCCGGAATCGCCACGTTGAACTGATACTCGCCCGGCGCAACCAGGCCGGCGAACTTCACGACTGCGATAACGCCGCCGATTGCGATCACAGGCAGTGGCGACAGTGTTCCGGACTGCGTCTCCGATCCGCTGACCACCGGCACATTCGTCGCACCGAAGCCGTTTGCGTAGAGCAGGACGATCTCTCCCGGCTTGGCGGGCGTGGTCAAGCCGGGGTACAAATTCGCCGGCCCCAGGGGGCTATAGTCGGCGTGCTGTGCGGCGACGTATGGCCCGCCATTGAAGACAAAGAACGACGGCGATACGGACTGGGTTGGAACGTTGATCGCCGCGCTGGCTGAGCCGTTTACGGTGAGTTGGACCGCGACCGATGCTGGCATGGCGCCGGGCGGAGTGAGAATGTTCACCTGCGTGGGGCTAATGTAATAAATGTACGCGGGCGTGCCGTTCACCGTCACGCTGACGTCGTCCAGCGCGGTCGGCATTTCGCCGCCGACAAAATCGGAAGCCTGCCAGACGCGCGAATCGTCGGGCGGCCCGAGATTCGATCCGCCGATCTCGACCCATGTGTTGGGCGCGATGGTGGTGCTGCCGCTTTCCGCGTTCACGACGCCGGCGATTGCCGGCTGGGTCAATTCGTAATGCGCCTGTAGGATGTCATCGGGAAAAGCGCTGGCATTATCGTGGAAAACCTCGATGTATCGGCTTCGCTGCGGGTTGGTTTGGCCGAGCGGATAGATGCCGGTTTGGAGCATCGACAGGAAGGTTGCGTCGGTGCACTGGGTGGGGTTGGAAACCGGTTCCGAACAGGCCGCGCCCCGGCCGCCCAAATACTCATTGGTCTGGAATGCCAGCGGCGTTCCCAGAGTCTGCGCGTACTGAATCACCACGCTCGACGCAACTTCACCTGTCATCAGGAAGTCGAACTGGATCACCAGCCGGCCTGGAAACGCCCGATTGGCGGCTGAAGCAGCGGCGTGTTTGAGTCCGGGCGCGTGCCCATGATCACCGAGCCGTCTTCGGCGATGGCTGGAAACGCATTGCTGGGGATGATAGAGACGGCGAAGGGCTTGTCCGGAAAACTGTTCTGAAAAGAACCGATGATGGCATTCCATCCCTGCAGCAGCAAAGAGGGCTTGTAGCCGGCCTGTTGCCGGGTGGCGATGGCATCGGTGACGCAGGCGAGGCCCGTCGATTGCGCGGTCTCCGCCGGCAGCCGCAGTTCTTCGGTGGTCCGGTTGACACCGGTGAGCCGCAGCAGCGTGATGGCGCCGTAGGTGCCGGCGGTCTTGAGATGCGCGGAGAGGGCTGCCAGCATGGCATCCCACTGGCTGAGGAAAGCCGTGTCCCAGGGAGCCGCGATGGTCTCCGCTTGGCAGTCGTTGGTCTGGCCGTCATGAGGGGTGATGGTGAAGTTCAACGGTGTGGCGCCCGCGCCGCCCGGAGCGGGCTGAAACAGCCATGACGGTGTGGAGGCGCCGGCCGGGACGACCAGATCGATTCTCTTGCCTGCCGAAACCGCTTTGCCGATCCATTGGTCCAGCAGGTTCCACTGATACTGGCCCATGGAAGGTTCGATGGCATCCCATCCGATCACCACGGCTACACCGTCGACGCCGGGAATGCCGAGGGATGTAGTCAGCGCATTCGAGGTGCTGCTGGTGACCTGCGAAACGTCATTCGTATAGATGTAAATGCCGTTCAGACCGGCCGGACCCTGCGCGCGAGTCGCTATACAGATCGCCAGCGTTCCCCAGAGTATCCAGTATCTAGAGCTTCTCATCGCTTTGGCTTTCTCCTCTCACTGGTACACGGTGATGAGCGTGCCCGCCTGTGTGCTGGCGCCGCCGTAGATCGTGACAATCGGCTGATCGCCATTGGCGAGCGAGGCGGGTACGGTTACGTTGAATTGATACTCGCCGGGCGCGACCAAACCGGCGAACACTACCATCGCTTGAACGCCGCCAATGGTGATCACGGGTAGCGGCGACAGCGTTCCCATTTGCACGGACGATCCCGCCACTATTGGCACGCTGGTCGTCCCGAAGCCATTGGCGTAAAGCAAGACCGTTTCTCCTGGCTTGGCGGGGGTGGTCGATCCGGGGTACAGGGTGGCGGGCCCGAGGAGGCTATAGTTGGCGTGCAGCGCAGCAACGTACGGACCTCCGTTGAACACGAAGAACGATGGTGACAGGGGCGCCGCCGGAACGTCGAGCGGTGCGCTGACGGCGCCGTTGTTGGTCAGTTCTATCGCAACCGATGAAGGCACGGCACCGGGCGGGGTGAGAATGTTCACTTGCGTGGGATTGATGTAGAAGACGTAGGCGGGCTTACCGCCCACCGTTACGCTGACGCCGTCGAGTTGTTCCGGCATTTGGCCATTCACGAAATCGGAGGTTTGCCAGACGCGGGTATCGCCTGCCGGCGCGAGGTTCGACCCATAGATCGAAATCCACGTGTCCGGCGCAATCGTGGGGCTGCCGCTTTCCGCATTCGCTACCCCGGCGATTGCTGGCGCGGAAACCGCGGTGGGAGGGCCGACATAGTAGGCGGTGACATACAAATTGTTGGCGAGGAGATCGGTGCCTTGAAAGCCGCTGCCGAAGGAGTAACTCTCTTCAAAGTTGACGGAAGGACCGGCGGTTTCGCAGGGGTCCTGTATCGCGGCCGCCACGCAGCTCCAATAGAGGTAGGGCTGCAGGTTGTGGAACGAGCCGACCGCGATTTTGGGAGTGGCAACCGCGGACATCCCCTTGCTCAAGCCCAACTGATCGTAGAACAAGTTACCCATCGGATTCTTAATGCCGGCGCAATTGAATCCCGGGCAGCTCGTGTCAATAGCAGGGGCTTCCCAGTTCGTCTGGCCAAGATAGGCCGCGCCGTTCATGTTCGCAATGAACTGGACGGCCGAATCCCACGCCATCGCACCGTCTTGAGCGACGCACAGCGCCGGGCTGGTTGGCGTGGTGCAGAGCGAAAGACCAAAAGCATTGGTGGCGGCCAGATTGGCGTCGGCGACCCAAGTGATATCGGTCACTGGATCGTAGACGCTTTGCCCACCCGGATTCACCTGCAATCCCGTTCCAGTGGCGGCCGGCGTTCCCGGTATTTTGCCTGGAATCATGGGCAGCAGGTATAAGAAGTTAGGCAGCGTATTTGCCCCTATCCAACCGGTGGTGAACGAAAAGGCGGCGTTGCCATTCTCCGGACTGGCGCCGTTCGACGACGACCAATATAGATAAGGTTGGAGATTACGGAACGGACCGGCCGTGGTGTTGGGGATGGGCACGGCGGTGTTGGGCGATCTGAAACCCAGTCCGTTATACACGGACGCCAACGCGCCCGCCGCGCAACCGAATCCGAAACTGGCGCCGTTCGGCCCCGTTCTCGCACAGTTGCTGTCCTTGATCGGAGTCGTGGGGAGCTGCCAATTGCTGTGCCCCAGATAGTCGGCGGCGTTCATGGCCGCAACCCATGCCGCGGCAGACGGGTAGTCCATCGAGCCGGTGGCGTTGATGCATGTTTGGAGTCCTGAACCGGACCCGCTGCAGAGCGGAAGGCCGAATTGGTTGGTGGCGGCCAGATTGGCATCGGCTAGCCATGTGATGTTGTTTACGGTGTCATAGACCACCCGCGAGCTCAGGGGTTGCGCTCGCTCAGTGTGTGCCTGCGGACTTTCCGCCCGAGTCACTGAACTGAGCCACAATATCCCCCACAATGCCCACCCAGCGTTAGAAAAAAGTCGATTTCCGCACATAGTTCCCCTCCGTTGCAGTTGGGCCGCCGCTGCCGCCCGTCGCTGAGGCGCGGTGTCATCGCGCGCCGACCTCACTGGTTACCTAAACGGACCCAGGCGACAAAACCGGACATCGATGCCAAGTTTTTTGGCGTGCGGCATCGGATGACCCCGGTGGCAGGGACTACCGGCGGGACCTAGCCGCTTTTTCGGCCCGTTGCCGGACCTGGTCCAGTATCGGGCGGTACTCTGCCGGAATAGAATCCTTGCGCTGCAGCAGGTTCTGACTTGCTGAGGCCAACAAGGCTTCGCCCTCTCGATACCTGCCAAGGCCGATAAGGCTCGCTCCTAGAAGACATTCCGTGTAGTAACGCCTCCAAGTGTCGACGCCATGCTTCCGATAGTGTTCCATTGCACCGCGGAGCAGCGTGTCTGCTTCGGCAAAGGAACCTTGTTCGAGTTTCACCTCACCCAGGGCGCCCAGTGTGTTTGCTGTGAAGACATTGTCCTTGCCATAGGTTCGCTGCCGCGCTTGCAGCAGCCGCTCATACGCGGCTTCGGATTGGGTAAGTTTGCCTTCTCTGCGGAAAAGCTCCGCTAGGTTATTCAGGCAGCTCTGCGTGTCGGGATTGTCGTCGCCCAATACACGGGTGGCTGTCTCCCCCGCGTGACTCAGTAGCGGCTCCGCGTCGGCATAATTCCCTTCCATCAAATACAACAGCCCGAGTCCGTTCATACTGGCCAACGTGTCGCGGTGCTGTTCGCCCATGGAGCGCCGGCGTGCCTCCAACACGGATCGCAGCACAGGCTCGGCCTCCGCGTACTTCCCTTCAGTACGGTACAAAACGCCCATGCCGTTCAGACTCGTCAAAGTGCTGGGGTGCTCCGCGCCCAACACGCGCCGCTTCGTCTCAACCAGTTTCCGATATAGGTCTTCGGCCTCCGGGTACTTGGCCTCGCGCGCCAGGACGGCGGCCAGATTGTTCATCGTCGCCAGCGTTACTGCGTCGGTCTCGCCCAGGACTCTCCGCTCGGTTTCCAGGGCGCTCCGATCCAGCGACTCGGCGCGAGTGTAATCTCCGCGACTCCCCACCGCGATGCTGGCGAGTGTGTTCAGGGCCGCGATGGCTTCCGGGGCGTTGCTGCGGCCTAAGCGGCGATCTGTTTCCAGGAGATTACCCAGCAACCCTTCGGCTGCGGCGTACTTGCCCTCCCGCCGGTACACGTCCGCTAGCGCCTGCACGCTGTTCAACGTGTCCTTATGCTCCGCACCCAGCACGTGGCGGCGCAGTTCGAGCGCGCGCTCCATCTGCTTTTCCGATTCCGCATAGAGTCCCAGTTCCAGATACGTGTCGCCGATGGTCTGCCGGATCGCGGCTTCCACCGCCGGTTGTTTGTCGAACTTCCCTGTGAGGCTGGCTGCCGCGCGATCCAATGCGGTGCGCACCTTAATATCGGGATCGGGCGGCCTCCCCGGCCCAGCTTGCGCCGCGGAGCCAGCCTGCGAGAGGAGATCCTTCTGCAGGAAGTCGGCGATCGCTCGCGCAGTGGCTGCCTCCGTGTCCGCCCGCCATTTCTCTTCGAGCGCGCGATGCGCCTGCCACAGCGCGAGACCCGCGCCGGCGGCCAACGCCAGCGCGACAGTCACCGCCGCCGAGACCGCGAGCTTGTTACGCATAACGAATTTTCGCGCCCGGTACCGCCGGCTCTCAGGACGCGCCAGCACCGGTTGCCCGCTAAGGTATCTCTCGATGTCCTGAGCAAAAGCATCGACAGTCGAGTATCGGGCGTGCGGCTCTTTCCGGATGGCCTTCAGAATTATCGTGTCCAGATCTCCGAGCAGAGCTGCTGCCAGTCTTTTTACAGTGAAGCCGCCGCGAACGCGCGCCTTCGATTCGTCTATCGCTCCCTGGCTGGGTCGCGTTGGGTTGACGCCCAGAACGGTCGCCGCCATATCGCCGGCGGAGGCGCCCCGGCTAAGCCGGTAGGGGCGGCTTCCCGTCAGCAGTTCGTAAAGCAGGATGCCCAGGGAATATACGTCTGCGGTGGTGGTAATCGCCTGGCCCGCGATCTGTTCCGGGCTGGCGTAATCTGGGGTCAGTGCGCGTCCTGCGAGCCGCGTAATCTCGGTCTCGGCCGCCTCGCCATCCTCGAGCAGCTTGGCGATGCCGAAGTCGAGCAGGCGCACCAGGCCCGCATTGGTAACCAAAATGTTCGACGGCTTCAGGTCGCGGTGCACCACCAGATTGGTATGGGCGTATTGAACTGCCTGCAGTACTTCCTGAAACAACCGCAGGCGCGCGCGAATGTCCAGCCCATGGTGATCGCAATACTCGGCGATCGCCTCGCCTTCGACATACTCCAGCGCCAGATACGGCTGCCCTTGCGCGGTCACGCCTGCATCGTAGAGGCGCGCGATGCGTGCATCCTCAAGCCTCGCCAGAATGTCGCGCTCCCGCGCGAACCGGTTCGCCAACGTCTGGCTATCCAGGTAGAGGAGCGGAAACTTGAGAGCCACCTGGCGTTTCAGCGAACCGTCCGCGCGCATGGCGAGCCAGACCACACCCATGCCACCCCGGCCCAACTCGCGATCGAGTCGATATGGGCCGGCCAGCATACCAGGCGCGAACGATCCCGGTGCGGAGGGCGTCTCCCCAGGATCGTCGCCGATTTCCGGCAGCGTTCGGAGGAAGTCCGCCTTAGGTTGGGCCAGCAGTTCCCGAAGTGTCGGCAAAAGGTCTGGGTGTTTCGCTTCCAGACCGGTCAGCCATGCCTCCCGCCGCTCCTCCGGAAGACCGAGCCATTCGTCCATGAGGGCGGAGAGCACCGGCCAGGATTCGGGGTCCACTTGCATGATGACGTCTGTATAGACTGCCAGCAGGTCAAATCACTTTAGCGCTGTGGCGAGCAGCATCCGCGCCTTTTCCCAGTCTCTTCGCACAGTTCTTTCCGTGACCGAGAGCGCTTCCGCGATTTCCGTCTCTGTCATTCCGCCGAAGTACCGCATCTCGACCACTTTCACCAGCCGTTCGCTGACGGCCGCCAGTTCTTGAAGGGCTTGATCGACGCGGATAATCTCGCTTTCCCCCGCCGGAAGGGTCGATGGATCGGGCAGCGCGCTCGCATCGCCGTCATCCCTTCGAGCGGCGCCCCGCTTTCGCACGAAGTCAACGACAATGGAACGCATCGCGCGTGCCGCATAGGCCATGAAATGGGCGCGATCAGCGATGCGAACATAACCAGCCCGGTGGAACCGCAAATAAGCTTCGTGAACCAGAGCCGTCGTCTCCAGCAGAGTAGACGGCTTCGAGCGTTTCAATCGGCTGTGCGCCAACTGCCGCAGGTCGGTGTACAGATGCGAAATCAGTTGGGCCTCTGCGGCAGCATCACCCAGTTTCGCCGCCGAGAGCAACTCTATGGTATCGGTCATTTGAACCATTCCCAATCAGACCGCAGATCTCGCACTGGCATCCCGCTGTACGAGCCCGCCCGTCGGCTCAGGCGACGAATACGACAACTCGCGTTTACATAGGATACACCTGCGAGGCTGCGCTGCGTCGTTGGTTGATTATTGCACCTCCGGTCCCAGTCGATTCGCACGTGGGCCGTGTCGACCCACTCGATTGAACGGAAGGATGCGGGAAGAGGCCACGAGGAATCAGTCAGTTAGGTTGCCTTGTATCAATGCCTTGGACGCATAAGTCTTGTATTTACAAACGCCGACTAATTCCCAAGCTGGACGTCGCGGAAGTGCCTCTGGATGGCGCACGAACAACACCCGAACATCGATGAGCCGAAAACGGCCCAAACCATCCTACGCCATCCTAAATCGCTTCACTTGCAAGCCTTTTTCCATCAGTTACATCCGCTGATTCCGGACAGTTTGGCCAATTCGATAGGACGCCCTGAAAAGGCTGGTCTCGGGACGGCGGCTGGGTCGCAACTATCCGCACAGAAAGGCTGCATGGGAGAATGAACGAGGTGGGCATCACCATGCGAGATTCGACAAGAAGGGCGTTTGGCCCGCTGAGCGAAGCCGCCCTGCCCGCGGGCACGGTGAATCCGGAAGACCCGTTTTGGAAGTCATGACAGTGTCGGCAACCTTTGAACCTCGTCTCGACATCCTGCCCGCATGCCAACGGCGGCTGTGGCCGGAGTTGGATGCCGTGCCGTCAGCCTTCGTGCTCTACGGTGGCACTGGCTTGGCGCTCCAGCTCGGCCACCGGGTTTCGGAAGACTTTGATTTCTTCTCGTCCTCTGGTTTTGAGCCGGCCAGATTGCGATTGCGGCTCCCGTTCTTCAAGGATTTGGACCCGGCCGACCAGGACGCCTGGGTGAACTACAAGCGCGACAACCTGGAGGCCTTCGTAAACCGCGACGGAGTGGTTAAGGTTGCCTTCTTTGGTGGACTCGATACTCTGCGGCGGATTGAGGATCCGAGGCGGGCGGCTGGATCTCGCGTTTGGGTGGCATCGTTGATAGACCTGGCCGGCATGAAGATGCGGGTGATTCAGGTTCGGGGAAGTTGGAAGGACTACGTGGACATTCACACGCTGGTGACTCATGGGGTAGACGTACCCACCGGATTGGCGGCGGCCCAGGCGATCGACCCGAGCTTCGATCCGATCACGAGTATTCGCGCTTTGCAATTTTATGGCGATGGAACACTGAATCGGGTCCCGGTCGCTATGCAGCGGGATCTGACCCGGTGGGCACAGGCAGTTGACCTTTGCGAGTTGCCTGCATTGCATCCGCAGCGCGGTTTGAGTCCAGGGGGGCTGGAGCGATGAGCCTCACAACTCCCTATCCGGCCGACTTGCTGCAGGTGGCGCGGAAGGTGGTTTGGTATGAGAAGCCGGAGGAAACCCTGGCCGATCTGATCACATTTCTGACGCACTTGATGGTTTACGGATCCTCGGCGGATGTATCAGTGGCCGAGCGCTATGTGCCACAAGAAGAATTCCGAAGAATACTTGAGCATGCTCCGCCCGGAGTGTTTTCGCGGGATGTTTGGAAGAAGTGGCATGAACGGTTTGGGATGCCAGTACCACCTTTACCTCGGCGCCGGTTTCCAGATGGTTCGTTAGGTCCGGAGGCGGGATATTTCTTTGGTCGGTAGTGCTAGATGTGGCGGAACTCCGAAAACCGGATCATGCTGCTGACCGCCTGAACGATCCGGTCACAGACTGACGCCGAGAGCTTGTCACGCAACAGACCGTATCCGAACCGTATCAAAACTCTCGAATCTAAGCCTACTGGGGTTGTCGGCTGAGCGAAAGCAGACCCCCCAGATTGTTGAAAACAAAGGAATAATGTGGCATCCATTCAACTCGAGATTACATCCGGCACTACGACAAGAACCCGCCCCCCTTCGTCTGGGTCCGCCAGCAGCAACCACCTCATTCGCAAACGGTGACAGTTTACGTGGCAAAGTACTTTTATGCCGGGTGTCACCATTTTGGCACCAAACTTGGGTAAAACCGGATGAAAAGGAAGGGAAACCAGTGAAATCAGATACGGTGCAAACTATTGATCGGCAAGCGGATTTGATTGATTTTGTTCAGCTTGCAAGAAGTGCAGAGTCGGTTTTCGAGACCGCCCGATTCAACCGCTCTCGCACCTCACCGTGTTGTTGAAGAAGGGTCGGCAAAGCCATTGTACCAAAGCCGACGGCCGGCCACCTGGCAGGGACAAGGCTGGGACACTGGAGCCCGAAGGCGGGTGAATGAGATTCCCAATAGTTCCCGAAGCGGCTGTTGAGGTAGGAACACCGTAAAGCGGTGATCGAATTGGCGTCGCGAGCGGTCCAGAACATGCCGCTTCCTTGCCCATTGTTGCGTTCAATATGCGGTTTGATATATCGTACGGAAACGACTGGAGCTGGATGGGGTGACACTATTCGCGCCTGAGGCCGGATCGAGGGTGCCGCATGCATCCGGCAGATCCTGGGCCGCGCCCCCCACGAGGTGGATCAAGTGTATCCCAGCAAGAAGAAGGAAACGTAATCCATGGGAATTGGGATTCGCATCGAGAATTTGCGCAAGGTTTATAATTCGCCGCCGCCCTCCGTGGCCGGCGGCCGTGGTTTTTCCTTCGGTCCTACCCGTTCTTCCGGTGGGCGGAAGGAGAAGAAAAAGAAGATCGAAATCCTTGCGCTCGATGGCGTCTCGCTCGAGATTCCCGCTGGCGAGATCTTTGGTCTGCTGGGGCCGAACGGCGCGGGCAAATCCACTACGATCGGCATCCTGACCACCCGCACCGAGCCAACCAGCGGCCGCGTTTTCGTCGGCGAGTTCGACGTCTGGAAGCAGCAGGTGAAGGCCAAGCGCGTGATTGGCGTGGTGCCGCAGCGGCCCAATCTGGATTTTGCGCTGACGACCCGCGAGGTGCTGCTGTTTCACGGCGCCTACTTCGGCCAGAGCGCCCGCGAGCGCGCCCGCCGCGCCGATGAGCAACTGGAGAAATTCAAGCTCACCGACCGCGCCGGCCAGATGGTGCGCGAACTCTCCGGCGGCCTGATGCAGCGGCTCTCCATCGCGCGCGCCATGATGCACGATCCCGAAGTGCTGTTCCTCGACGAACCTTCGGCGGGTCTGGATCCGCAGACGCGCCTGATGCTGTGGGAGATCGTCCGCGGCTACGGCAGCTTGGGTAAGACCATCGTGCTGACGACGCACTATATGGACGAAGCCGACGAACTGTGCCAGCGCCTGGCGATCATCGATCACGGCAAGATCATCGCTCAGGGGACACCGCGGGAGCTGAAATCGTCGATCCCCGGCGGCTACGTGTTGCGTGTGCGTTTCGACCGCGCGCCGGAAGAGCTGCTCCGCCAGCTTCGCGAACTGCCCGGCGTTACCGAGGTGCACTCGACCGATCCCACGGCGGCCGATATTTATGCCGACCGCGGCGGCCCGCTGATAGGGCCTATCGTCAACGCCGCGCAAGCGGCCGGCGCAGAACTGCACGACGTTCACATTCAGGAACCGAGTCTCGAAAACCTGTTCCTGCACCACACTGGAAGGAGCCTGCGCGAGTGAACTGGAAAACGTTTTACGCCCTGCTGTCGCGCGACGGTCACGTCGCCCGCCGCAGTCTGGTCATGGTGCTGGTGCAGAACCTGCTCCAGCCGCTGCTGTTCACCTTCGTCTTCGGACGCGTGCTCACCTCGGGCGGCATGATGCAGGCCGGATTTAAGAGCGTGCTGCTGCCGGGTGTGATCGCCATCAGCATGGTGATTGCCGGCGTGCAGGCGGTAGCCATGCCGCTGATCACCGAGTTTCAATTCAGCCGCGAAATCGAAGACCGCCTGCTGGCGCCGATTGAAAACGGCTGGCTGGCGGTGGAGAAAATCATCGCCGGCATGATACAAGCGCTGGTGGCGGGCCTCGTGGTGATCCCGGCCGCATGGTTGATGATGGGATCGAGCACCAACATCAGCTTCGCGCATCCATTCGTTTTCGCCGCCTTCTGTTTGCTGGTGGCGCTGCTCGCGGCCGCCGGCGGCCTGGCCCTCGGTTGCAGCGTCGGAGCGACGCAAATCGGCCTCATGTTCAGCATCATCCTGACGCCGATGCTAATGTTCGGCTGCGTCTACTATCCGTGGTCGTTCCTGCGCGCATTCCCCGGTTTGCAGTACGCCGTGCTACTGAACCCGGTGGTGTATGCGAGCGAAGGCTTGCGCGGGGTGCTGGCGCCGCAGGTCCCGCACATCGCCACGTGGATCACGGCCTCCGCGCTGGCCGCGATCGATCTTGGCGTGATCGCGCTCGGCATCAAGAAATTCAGGAAGAAGGCGGTGAGCTAAACTGAAGACGTGAGGGTTTCATGACCGTCAATCTCAATCTTCCGCCCCAAGTCGAAAATGCCTACCTCGCCGAGGCGCGGGCCAAAGGCGTGTCTCTTGACGAACTGATGGGTGAAGTGTTGATCGCAAGTCAGCCGGCCCTCCACGCCGCCGACAACACGGTATTCCAACAAGGCCTGGGCCTCTTTGGCAGTGCAGAAGACGCCGCCTTGCTTGACGAGGTCGTTGCCATCGCCTACGAGGAAAGACGACGCCCGACCCGCCCGTCTGGCGTTTTCTAGATTTGTCTTGGGAAGATTTTCAGTCGGCACCGACCGATTTGTAAATGCCTTGGTCGCCCCGAGAGACGGCGGCGGCACAGCGGCGCCGATGGCGCGAGAACACAGTCATTTTGAGCGTGTATACACGTTCTTTTGGCGCAAACAAGCCCGACATACGGCCCACCTCTATGCGGGGTTCCGCACAACATCCGCGCAGGTTCGGCCCAGNNCCCAGGTTCCGCACGGGTTCGTCCCAGGTTTGGGCCGAAGATGGGCCGGACTTTTTTCTGGGATATTCGCATCCCTTGTGGCAATATCGGGTTGTATGGCCGAATTGATGGAAAAAGTTCTTCTGGATACGGACATTCTTTCCGAGTACCTCAAGGGGCACGACCAGACCGTAGTTGACCACGCGGCCCGCTACGCTCGGCAGCATCGCGTTTTCACTTTCACTAGCGTAACGGTCTACGCGATCGTCTATGGATACGAGCTAAAGGCCGCTTCGGGCCAGTTGCAGAAGGCACTTACGTGGCTTAGCCAAAACGAACAGATTACACCCGTCAATGCCGATTACGTTGCGGCTGCCACAATCAAGGCGACGGCACGGAAGCAGGGCTCCATTTTGGAGCTTCCCGACTGCCTGATTGCCGCCATTGCAGTTCGTCTCCAAATGCCGCTTGTAACCGGGAATTCTGGCGACTTCCGAGCCATTCAAAAGACCGGGGTCAAGTTGACTCTTGAGAACTGGCGAATGGCAACGTAGCGCACGTCGGCGGAGAACTCTTTGCAGGTGCGGCAGAGAGTATCCTGGTTGGAAATGAAGACGTTTTTCCATCTCGACATGGATGCCTTCTTCGTGTCCGTGGAAGAGCTGTTCGACCCGGCGCTGAAGGGCAAGCCGGTGGTGGTTGGGGGACGGCCTAACGAGCGCGGGGTGGTTTCGGCGGCGTCTTATGCGGCACGGCGGTTCGGCGTGCATTCGGCGATGCCACTGCGCACGGCGCACAAGCTATGCCCGCAGGCCATTTTCGTCGACGGGCACATGGAGCGGTATCAGGAGTATTCGCATAAAGTCCACGACGTGCTGTGCGGGTTCACGCCGCTGGTGGAGATGGCCTCGATCGACGAAGCCTATCTCGATATAACCGGCACGCAGCGGCTCTACGGGCCGCCGCTGCGGGCGGCGCACCTGCTGCATGAGCGCATCAGCGCGGCCACCAAGCTGAATTGTTCGATCGGCATCGCCGCCTCGCGCCTGGTGGCCAAGATCTGCTCCGACCAGGCCAAGCCGAACGGTGTGCTGTGGGTGATACCGGGCCGCGAGGCCGCGTTTCTGGCGCCGCTCGATGTGCGGCGCATCCCTGGCGTGGGCAAGGTGAGCGAGAAGAACCTAAACTCGCTCGGGATTCGCAAGGTGGGCGACCTGGCGAAGTTCGACGAAGCGTTCCTCGAACAACACTTCGGCAAATTGGGGCTGGCGCTGGCTGGCAAGGCGCAGGGCCTGGACGCGGGCGGCTGGTTCGATACCGAGATCGGCGCGGAAGAGGGTCCCAAGTCGATCAGTCACGAGCACACTTTTTCCGAAGACACGGCGGACCTGGCGCAGATCGAAGCTACGCTTGCCAAGTTGAGCGAGATGGTGGGGCGCCGTCTGCGCGAGCATGGCTTGAGCGCGCGCACCATCCAGCTCAAACTGCGCTATACGGATTTTTCGACCATCACCCGCGCTCACTCGGTGGCGCGCCCGACGTCGCTCGATACCGAATTGTTCGAAGAGATCCGCGCGCTGTTCCACCGCAACTGGAAGAAGGGCTCGACCGTGCGGCTGTTGGGCGTGCACGCTTCCGGATGGTCGGAAGAACAAGCGCAACTGGACCTGCTCGACGACCACACCCACGAGCGCTGGCAGCGCGCGCTGGCCGCCGCCGACCACATGCGCGACCGCTTCGGCGAATCCGCGGTTTCGCTGGCCGCCAGCCTGCGTGGCAAGTTCCGCGAGCGCACCCACGAAAACCCAGTTGGCCTGCCGGGAAAGAAAAAGTAGGCGTGGGGCAGCTGTTAGCAGGCGGAAGCGCCTGCCCCACTTTCGCGAGAGGTCCGGTAGCGCCGGCGGTCTTTGCCGCCGGTGTCTTGTAGCGCGTGCACGCTGGACCGCGGCCATTCGGAACACGCGACCGGACCGCTGCTGACCGGGTTGTCATCGTCCTCTGCGAAGACACCGGCGGCAGAAACCGCCGGCGCTACGGCTCCGTCGTTTTTTCCTGGCGGAAGCGCCTGCCCCACCCGCCTCACTCGCGCTTGAGGTTGATTGTCCCGCGGCAGTTCCCGCTCTGGCAGCAACAGCGGACGCGCTCGATCGTGTGCGGAAAGCGGTAATCGACGGTAAGCTCCTCGCCGCGGCGGATGGGGCGCTTGCTGATATAGAGAATGTGCCCCTTGAAGACGCAGGAGCGGAGGTTCGGGTCGCAACTGTGGTTGATGATCTCGGCGCCGGAGCCGCCAACCGCGCCATCGAGGGTCCAGTAATCGTCGATGCTGAACAGGTAGGTGACCGATCCCTGGCCGCGGAGCTTGGCTTCGCGGCGGTTGAGGCGCTCGCCGGTATATTCGATCACCTTGCGGTGGGCGGGTATCGGCTCGAGCGCATACACGCCGCGATGGTGGATCCTCGACTCGCGAATTTTCAGCCGGAAACACGCGTGCCGCGGGTCGATGAATGGGGACTCAATGACGCGCGTAGCCATGAACGATACTTCGCAGTATAGCCAACCTTCGGCCGGTCCGCCATTTTTCGCTTGACAAGCGGCTGATTTAGTACTAATAAATTAGTATGCGACCGCCAAGCACCACTCTAACCGGCCAGGAACTGGAGATCATGAAGATCGTCTGGGAGCGCGGCACCGTGACTGTGCGGGACGTGTATGAGGCGTTGCTGGAGCGCCGCAAGGTGGCTTACACCACGGTCATGACCATGCTGAAGATCCTGGAGCAGAAGAAATACCTGAAGAAGACGCAAGCCGACCGGGCGCACGTGTACCGGCCGGCGCAGCCGAAGGGAAAAGTGATCGGCGCGATGGTGCGGGAGTTCGTCAACCGGGTTTTCAACGGGTCGGCCGAACCGCTGCTGGTTCATTTGGTGGAAGAAGGCGATCTGTCGCGCGAGGACCTGGAGGAAATCGCGCGGCTGCGCAAGCCGGGGAGGGCGTCATGAGCGCCACGCTGATCTGGAGCAACATTCTGGCGTACAGCCTGCAAGTGGGGTTGCTGGTAGCGGTGGCGGCTTTCGTGCCCGCGCTGGTTCGCATGCGCGCGGCCGGCGCGCGGCTGCTCTACTGGCAACTGCTGCTGGCGGCATGCCTGCTGTTGCCGTGGGTGCGGCCCTGGCACCGGGAAGTGATCGCCGCCAATGTCTCGGTGACGACGATGGTGACGAGCATCGCGGTTTCCGCGCCGGCGCCGGCGCGCTTCCACATCGCGCCAGGCCAATTGCTGGTCTGTCTGCTCGCCGCCGGTGTGGTGGCGCGCCTGGCTTGGCTGGCTGTGGGGTTCTGGCGTTTGCGCCGTTACCGGCGCCACGCCTCGCCGCTCGAAAACGCGGGCGTGTGGGCCGAAGTGCTGCTTTCGGCTGAGATTTCGAGCCCGGTGACTTTCGGCTGGCGCCGACCGGTGATCCTGCTGCCGGAGCGGTTTCCGCAACTGAGCGACACCATGCAGCAGGCCATCCTGTGCCACGAGAACCTGCACGTGGAGCGGCGCGACTGGCTTTTCACGGTGGCCGAGGAACTGGTGCGCGCCGCGCTCTGGTTCCATCCCGCCATCTGGTGGCTGCTCGGCGAAATTCAACTGGCGCGCGAACAGGCGGTGGATTGCCGGGTCGTCCAAATCACGCAGTCGCGCGATCCCTACGTGGATGCGCTGCTCGAAATGGCCGGCGCGCGGCCGGAGCTGGATCTGGCGCCGGCGCCGCTCTTCCTGCGCAAGAGGCATTTGAAACAAAGGGTGGTCGAGATCATTCGGGAGGCAACTATGACGAAGACACGATGGATCGCCGCACTGGCCGCGAGCGTGGTTTTCCTGGCCGCGGCGTGCTGGTTGGTAACGGGCGCATTTCCGCTGTCGGCGGCGCCGCAACTGGTGTCGGACGCCCCGGGCGTGACCGTGGATATCGGCGGCGCGCAGGTCGTAAATCGCCCGGGAATTCTATATCCCGAGGATGCGATCACGAAGGGCGTACAAGGAACCGTGGTGGTGCAGGTTGAGGTGGATGCCGACGGCACGGTGAAGGGCGTCACCGGCGTGAGCGGCGCGCATGAGCTGCGCGAAGCGGTGCTGCAATCGGTGTTCGATTGGCACTTCGCCAAGGACTGGGCGAGCGGAACCCGGCAGGTCATCGTCACTTTCGAGTTACAAAAAGACGCCGCGGCGAAGCTCCAGGAGGCGAGGCGCGCCACTTTGAAGGACCTGTATACACGCCAGCCTAATCCTTTCGCGAACCGGGTGATCAAAAGCATCATTGTGGATGGGATCTCCGGGCAGGCGAAGGCCGATCTTCTGGCGCGCCTGCCGGTCCACGTTGGCGACACCTTGACTGAGGACGTCATGGTCAACGTTCAGATGGCGATCCAGGACGTGCGCCTGGGCGTTGAAGTCAAACCCGACAACGATGGGGTCGCAATGCGGATAGGACCTCAGTCGCAGTTCGGATACGAAGAAGCTGGCGGCGCGAGCTCTTACCGCCAATACGGCAACATCACAGTCGACCAGTTGATGGTTGACAACAGCGATCTCTACACTTCGTCAACCAGCGTGCTCAAGAGCATCGCCGTGACCGGCATCTCCGACTCTGCGAAAGCCGACCTGCTGACGCGTCTGCCGGTGCACGAAGGCGATACGTTGCCTGCGAAGATTTCGGACGTGATGGACAGAGTCGGGGAGGCTGTCGCCAAGTTCGATCCGCATCTGCACGTCGGAATCAACATACACAACGGCATCGCCACGGTGCGGATCTCACCGGATGAGCCGACGTCGTCCGGAAACAGCGAAACGCCCGAGCGGCTTCGCGTGAGCGGCAATGTGCAAGCTCTCCAGTTGATCTCGCATGTCGAGCCGGTTTATCCGGCGCTGGCAAAGCAGGCGCAAATTCAGGGGACCGTCGAGCTCTCCGGTCTAATTGGCAAGGATGGCAGGGTGCGGGATCTCCAGCTTCTGCGCGGTCATCCACTGCTGGTTCAGGCAGCGCTGAGCGCGGTCAAGGACTGGTGGGTTTATAAACCGACCACGATCAACGGCGAACCGGTGGAAGTGAGGACGGAGATCAGCGTCAACTTCACGCTGGCGCCATCGGAAAGCGCCGAAATGCCCAAGCGAATTCAAGTGGATGGCAATGCGCAAGCCGCCAACCTGATCACGCAAGTCAAGCCGAACTACCCGCCGGAGGCAAAACAGGCCGGCATTCAAGGAACCGTTCAGTTGCAGGCCGTCCTGGGCAAAGATGGAAAAGTACAGGACATCAAGGTGCTGAGCGGCGAACCGGTGCTGGCGGCAGCGGCATTGGACGCCGTCAAGCAGTGGGTCTACAGGCCGACGTTGCTCAACGGCGAGCCGGTGGAAGTGAAGACCACGATCGACGTCAACTTCACGCTGCAATAGCGCCAGGCCAGCCTTCAGCCCGATAAGGTGCGGAGCAAGAAATGGCGAGATTTCATGGATGAGCGCGAGGCTCAGCAGCGTGGCAGGCGCCGTGGTGAGACTGCCCGTGCGTCTTGCCCAAGAACGTCAGCCCGTTTTTTCGGTAGCGCCGGCGGTCTTTGCCGCCGGTGCTTTTTCTGTGTCTTTATTCCTCGGTGCGGGCAGCACCGCCGGCAGGACCGCCTCCCGCACTGCCACAAGACACCGGCGGCAAGACCGCCGGCGCTACCGGTATCGCGAAAATGTAGAAGGTCCAGGGGACTTGGCGCGCTATTCGCCCCGCAGCTTGGCGGCGATGGCGGCGCCGCGGGCGAACTCTTCCTGGAGTTGGCGGGTGCGCAGGTTTTCACGCAAATGTTCCAGCTTCTGAATGTATAAACCGAGGGCGCGCTCGATGTGGCCGGTGTTGGTGGCCAGGATGTCGCGCCACAGGTCGTAGGAGCTGAGCGCCAGCCGGGTCATATCGAGCAGGCCGGGGCCTGCGACTTCGAGTTTCGCGCCGGCGGGAAGGCGATCGGCGAGCGTGGCGGCGAGCGCGGTGGAAGCAAGCTGCGGGACATGCGAGGTCAACGCCACCAGACGGTCATGCTGGTCGCAATCGAGCGTCACCAGCCGCGCGCCGACGCGGCCCAGCCAGGCGGTGAAGTCGCGCGCGGCTGGGGTTTCGAGCTCTGCCGGATCGTCCGGCGTGAGCACCCAGGTGCGGCCGCGGAAGAGACCGGCATCGGCCGCGGCGGCGCCGCGTTTTTCCTTACCGGCCATGGGGTGTCCACCGAGGAACTGGCCGCGCGTGATGGCCTGGCGCGCCAGATCGACGATCTCGCACTTGGTGCTGCCGGCATCGGTCACCAACGCGCCCGGCTTCAATAGCGGATCGAGATGACGGATGGTATCGAGGATGCGGCCGATGGCTTGCGAGAGGAAGACGAGGTCGGCCTCCGCGACGGCGTCGGCCAGCGGCGCGCCGCGATCGATGGCGCCGGCGGCAACGGCGTCGGCAATAGCGCGCGGCGAGCTGACGCCCACGATGGAGCCGTCAAACCCGGCCTCGCGAAGGGCCAGGCCGAACGATGCGCCGATCAGGCCGGTCCCGACAATCGTCACATGCTTCATGAAATGTTAGTGTAGCGCCGGGATCGGGCGAGCTACATTCGGTGGGCCGGCCCCGCGTGTACGACATGAAAATGGCGGGGCCTTGGATTCCGAGGAAATCCGCCGGTATCCGAGCGTTGGCAGGCGAAGGCGGCAGCCGTCACAATTTGGACGGGGCACACCTGCCGGCTTAGGCGCAGATCGGAGGTTTTGCTATGCTGAGGGCTATTGTGCGATCGCGCACAATGCGGGAGAACACTCTTTGGCGATAGAGAGCGAAGCTGGCGACATCACGGTTTTGCTCCGTGAGTGGACCGCGGGAGACGCGGAGGCATGCGATCGGCTCATGCCGCACGTTTATCCTCATCTGCGCGAAGTGGCCACACGGCTTTAGCCGCTGAGGCTTTCCTGCGTCCCCAGGGGCTGAAGCCCAAGCCTTTCTTACTATCCACGGCACGGCTGAAGCCGCCAGCAAATATTGACGCTGACTCACTTCCAATCCTGTCGAACACTGCTCAGCCCCGACGGTCCAACGACGAAAACCCAATGAAACCGGGGTGCTTTACAGATTCCTGCTCTGCTCAGAGCCGCTAAAGCGTGCCCCACCTCACACGCCCCAGCAATAATCCTCGACCGCTCTTTCGATGGAAGGGTCGTGCTCGGTCAGGCGCATTAACTCGAGGCGGATCGCATCCACCAGCGCGCGCCAGCTCGCCTCGATCACGTTGTCGGAGACGCCCACCGTGGACCAGCTCCGGCGGTGATCCGACCATTCGATCAGCACGCGCACGTTGGCAGCGGTGCCTTTCTTCGAATCGAGCACGCGCACCTTGTAGTCCGTCAACCGCACTTCGGTGACTTGCGGATAAAGCTTGCCCAGGCACTTGCGCAGGCACAGATGCAGCGCGTGGAATGGGCCGTGGCCGGTGGTGGTGGCCGAATGGGTGCCCTCCTTGGTGCGCAGCGTCACCGATGCCGTGCTGTGCGATCCGCCGGTTGCGCCGGCGCGCGTCGCCACTTCGTAGCTGTCGATGTCGAAGTAGTGCACGCCCGGATTCAGCGCCTCGCGCACCAGCAGCTCGAAGGTGCCTTCGGCCGCCTCCAGCTCGTAGCCCTCGTATTCCATCTGCTTGATCCGCTCCAGCAGTTCGCGGCGCGCATCCTCGCTCAGCCGGTCGGCCAGCCCGTGCTGCTTCAGCTTGTAGAGAATGTTGCCGCGGCCGGAAAGATCGCTCACCAGCACGCGCTGCCGGTTGCCCACCGATGCCGGCGGGACGTGCTCGTAAGTGGCCGCATCCTTCAGCACCGCGGCAACGTGCACGCCGCCTTTGTGCGCAAACGCGCTCTTACCCACGTACGGCTGATCGCCCGGCAACGGCAGGTTAGCCAATTCAGCAATGAACTTGCACGTCGCAGCCAGGTTGGCCAGCCGCTCCGGCCCGATCGTGGTATGGCCCAGCTTCAACTCCAGGTTGGCGATGATGGACGACAGATTGGCGTTGCCGCATCGCTCCCCGTAGCCGTTGAGACACCCCTGCACGTGCGTCGCGCCGGCCTCGACAGCCGCCACGCTGTTGGCCACCGCGCAATCCGAATCGTTATGGGTGTGGATGCCGATCACGCCGTCGAAGCGCTTGCGGACCTCCGCCACGATCTCCACCAGCCGCCCGGTAAGCGTGCCGCCATTGGTATCGCACAGGCAGAGCACTTGAGCGCCAGCTTTCTGTGCCGCTTCGAGCGTGCGCAACGCGTAGTCCGCGTTGGCACGGTAACCGTCGAAGAAGTGTTCGGCGTCATAGACCACTTCCTTGCCGTGCTCGTGAAGGTACGCGACCGTCTCGGCAATCAGCTTGAGATTTTCGTCGAGCGTAATCCCCAGCGCGCGTTCCACGTGCAGGTCCCACGTCTTACCGAAAATCGTCGTCACCGGAGTGCCGGCTTCCACCAGCGCCCGCACGTTGCGATCCTCCGCCACGCTGTTCTTGGCGAAACGGGTCGAGCCAAACGCCGCCAGCCGGGCGTGTTTCAGATGCAGATCGCGCGCGCGCTCGAAGAACTCCTTGTCTTTCGGGTTCGATCCCGGCCAGCCGCCTTCGATGTAATCGATGCCCAGCTCGTCCAGTTTCTGTGCGACGACCAGCTTGTCGTCCACCGAAAAGGAAACCGATTCCCCCTGCGTCCCATCGCGCAGCGTGGTGTCGAACGTAAAGATCTTCATATTCCACCCGCTAAAGCCCAAACCGCCCCCAGAAGCCGCGAAAAAAACATGGCCACGGATGAACACAGATAAGAAAAACAGGAGTTCTATCGGTGTTTATCTGTGTTCATCTGTGGCTCGAAATGAATTCTTCACGGCTTCTGAGAAGCGGCCGCTACCTAACTCTTCACTGCCTCCGCTTCCTGCGGGACTCCGGCTTCCTTCTTCTTCTTGAGGAACGGCATCATCTCGCGCAGTTCGCGGCCCACCACTTCCAACGGCTGATGGCGCGCGGCTTCCCGCATCGCCAGGAAATTCTTGCGGCCGGTCTTGTTTTCCTCGATCCAGTCCTTGGCGAACTGGCCGGTTTGAATCTCGCCCAGAATCTTCTTCATCTCCGCGCGCGTCTGTGCGTTGACGATGCGCGGGCCGCGCGTGTAATCGCCATACTCGGCGGTATCGGAAACCGAATAGCGCATGTACGCCAAGCCGCCTTCCTGGATCAGGTCGACAATCAGCTTCAGCTCGTGCAAGCACTCGAAGTAAGCGATCTCGGGCGCGTAGCCGGCTTCCACCAGCGTTTCAAAACCGGCGCGGATCAGTTCGCTGACGCCGCCGCACAGCACGGCCTGCTCGCCGAAGAGGTCGCTCTCGGTTTCTTCCTTGAAGGTGGTTTCGATCACGCCCGCCTTGAGATGGCCGAGCGCCAGGGCGTATGCCAGCGCCTTATCGAGCGCGTGGCCCGTGGCATCCTGGTGAACCGCCACCAGCGCCGGCACGCCCACGCCCTCGGTGAACAGCTCGCGCACGCGGTGCCCCGGCGCCTTGGGCGCGATCATTGTCACGTCGACATCCTTCGGCGGCGTGATCTGCTTGAAATGAATATTGAAGCCGTGCGCGAACATCAGCGTCTTGCCGGCCGTCAAGTGCGGCGCGATATCTTTGGTGTAAACGTCGGCCTGAATATGGTCCGACACCAGAATCATGATAATATCGGCGGCCTTGGCGGCATCGGCGGCTTTCAGAACTTTCAGCCCGGCGGCTTCGGCTTTAGCCCAGTTCGGCGAGCCGGGAACATCGCTCACCACCACGTCCACGCCGGAATCACGCAGATTCAGTGCGTGCGCGTGGCCCTGGCTTCCGTACCCGATAATGGCGACCGTGCGTCCCTTCAAGAAATCCAGATTTCCGTCTTTTTCGTAATAACGCTTCGGCATTTTCTCTCCAGTTCTCAGAAACTCATCAATAAGTTGAACCGACCGCTCCCTATGGTCGCGGCTCCGTTGCGGAAGGCGACCGTCCTTTCGGAGCCGCGACCATAGGGAGCGGTCGGTTCCTAAACCACTTTCTCTTCCACTTTGTTCCCGCCGCCCTTGGTGAGAACCGGCGGCTGCAGCCGCAATTTCTTGTTGTCCAGCGCAATCGCCAGCGCGCCGGAGCGCGTGACGTCGATCTCGCCGTAGCTGCGCATCACGCTGATGAATTCGTTCAACTTCTCCGGGTCGCCCGTCGCTTCGATGGCGAATCCCTCGGTGGAGGAGTCCGCCACGCGCCCGCCGAATATCTCGGCTTCCTTCAACACCGCCGTGCGGGTGTCCTGCGCGGTCCGGATGCGCACCAGCACCAGTTCCCGCACCACCGCCGGCGATTCGGTGAGGTCGGTGGCCTGCAGCACGTTGATCAGCCGGTTCATCTGCTTGATCACCTGCTGGCGCAGCGCGGGGTCCACATCCACCACGATGGTCATGCGGGAAAGCTCCGGATCGAGCGTGCGCGCCACCGTGAGACTTTCGATGTTATACCCGCGCTGGGTCAGCAACCCGGTCACGCGCATCAGCGCGCCGGGTTTGTTTTCGAGCAGCAGAGAGATCACTTGCAGCATGGCATCTCCTATTCGGCCGGCACCGGGACCGGTTGCGGCGGGCCGAGCACCATATCGTTGATGGCCGCCCCCGCCGCCACGATCGGGTACACCGATTCGGTGGCCGTCACCTTCACATTCAACAGGTAGGGGCCCGGCTCGCGGACCGCTGCCTCCAACGCCGGCGCCAGTTGCGACGGCTGGTCGACGATCTTGCCCTTGAAGCCGTAAGCGCCGGCCAGTTTCTCCACGTCCGGGAAGCAATCCAGTTCCACGCCGCACAGCCGGTTGTTGTAGAACATGGTCTGCCACTGGCGCACCATGCCCAGGTAGCCGTTGTTCATCACGATGATTTTGACCGGCAGGCCGTTGCTCGCAATCGTGGCCAGCTCCGGAATCGACATCTGGAAACCGCCGTCTCCCACGATGGCGAAAACCAGCTTGTCCGGGTTCGCGAACTGCGCGCCCATCGCGGCGGGAAGTCCGAACCCCATCGATCCCAAGCCGCCCGAGTTGAGCCACAGCCGCGGGTGGTTGAAGCGGATCAACTGCGCCGCCCACATCTGGTGTTGCCCCACGTCGCTCGAAACGATAGCCTCGCCGCCGGAGATGCGGTCGATCTCCGCCATCAGGTGCTGCGGTTTGATCTCGCTCGAGGAGAAGACGGGCTCCAGCGGATGCTGCCGCTTCCACTCGCGGATTTGTTTCCACCACGCACGCCGCGCCGCGCCGATCTTTTCTCCGGGCTGGCTCGGGGCTTCGCGCAGCATCTTGAGCAGGCGCGTCAGCACCCGGTTCACGTCGCCCACAATCGGAACGTCGGGAACCCGGTTCTTGCCGATCTCGGCCGGGTCGATATCCACGTGGACTACCTTGGCGTGCGGCGCGAAAGCCGCCAGCCGCCCCGTCACGCGGTCGTCGAAACGCACGCCCAGCGCGACGATCAGGTCGCAGTTCTGAAAGGCCATGTTGGCCGCGTAGCTGCCGTGCATTCCCGGCATGCTGATGAAGTTGGGATGCGAAGAGGGCAGCGCGCCGAGGCCCATCAGCGTCACCACCGCCGGCGTGTCGGTCAGCTCGACGAATTCGCGCAACAGGCCGCTGGCCTCCGCCGCGATGATGCCGCCGCCCGCGTATACCAGAGGCCGCTCGGCCTCCTCCAGCAACTGCGCTGCGCGCCGGATCTGCCCCGTGTGCCCTTCGGTGAACACTTTATAGCCAGGCAGGTGAATCGAGGTCACCGGCTGATAGTGCCCCTGCGCCTGAAAAATGTCTTTCGGAACGTCCACCAGCACCGGCCCCGGCCGGCCGCTGGCCGCCACGTAGAACGCCTCGTGCACCGTCTGCGTCAGGTCTTCCAGCCGCTTCACCAGGTAGTTGTGCTTGGTGGCGGAGCGCGTGATGCCGAACGTGTCGGCTTCTTGAAACGCGTCGCTGCCGATCAGCTTGGTGGTCACCTGGCCGGTGATGGCCACCACCGGAATCGAATCCATCATCGCGTTTACCAGGCCGGTTACCAGGTTGGTCGCTCCCGGCCCGGAAGTCGCGCAGCACACGCCCACCCTGCCGGTCGACCGCGCCCAGCCTTCCGCCGCGAACGCCGCGTTCTGCTCGTGCCGCACCAGCACGTGGCGGATCTGGTGCTCGTACAGCACGTCGTAAAACGGAAGCGTCACGCCGCCCGGATATCCGAACATGCAATCCACGCCTTCCTTCACCAGACACTCCACCAGCATCTGTGCGCCCGAAATCAAATTCGCCATACTGTTCCCCTCAACCATTGGTAATTCAAGTTTCTGCATAACAAAAAAGGCCACCAGCCGGTTTTGAACCCCGCTGATGGCCTCGGTTACTGCTTCCGGGTGGCCTTCAAGCGGGGCCGGCTACGATGACCAAGCTAATAATAACGATGCGGACAGGAATCCCTGCGAGGTGAGCAAATGCGGAACGACCTGTGCAAGCGAAAGACATCGAACTAAACTTCGAGTTTACCCTGCACGTTTTCTAAATGCAAGTAGCTGATGTCATAAATTATACTAATGACTATATTACGGCTGGCGTGGCGCACGCACTCGTGCGTGCCGCGTCGGCACTCATGCCGACGCTCGGCGCCTCCGGAGGAAGAGGTGTCGAGAAGAGTCTCGACACGGCACGCACGAGTGCGTGCGCCACGTTGCTCCCGCTATCCGATATCCCGGTGCGTCACCTTGGCGTGGTACCCGGCTTTGGCCAGGTTGCGCGCGATTTCGTCCGCCATCATCACCGAGCGGTGGTGGCCGCCGGTGCACCCAAAGGCGATGGTCAGGTAACTCTTGCCTTCGCTGATATAGTGCGGCAGCAGGTAAATCAGCAGGTCCGAAATGCGGCTGGTGAACTCCACCGTCTGCTGAAACGACCGGATGTATTGCGCCACCGCCGGATTCTTCCCGGTGAGGTGTTTGAACTTCGGGATGTAATTCGGATTCGGCAGGAATCGCACGTCGAAAACCAGGTCGCTGTCGGGCGGCACGCCGTTGCGAAAACCGAAGCTGGTGACGTACACCATAATCTTCGATTCCTCGCCCTGCCCGCGAAACCGCTCGCCGATAAACTCGCGCAGCTCGTGCACGGTGAATTTCGACGTGTTGACGATCAGATCGGCCATGCTGCGGATTTTTTTCAGTTGCGCGCGCTCGCGCTGGATGCTTCTGGGAATCGATCGGTTAGTGCCCAGCGGATGCGGGCGGCGGGTTTCGCTGAAGCGGCGCAGAATGGCGGAGTCTTCCGCCTCCACGAAAATCAGGCGCGCCTTCACCGTGTCGCGGATCTGGGCGAATACCGCGGGGAAGCGGTCCAGGCCGCCGCCTTCGCGAATATCCACCACCAGGGCGGCGGATTGGAACTTGGAGCTGTCGCGGGTGAGTTCCGCAAACTTGGGGATCAACTCCACCGGCAGGTTGTCCACCGAGTAATACCCAAGGTCTTCGAACGCCTTGAGCATGGAACCTTTGCCCGACCCGCTCAGGCCGGTGATGATGACCAACTCGGGTTCGGCGGCCGCATTCGGCGCAGCACGCCTGGGCCGGCGCGCGGGCGCGTTTCCGGGTTCGGGCGCGGCTGCAACACGACGGCGCGGCATGGAGCGTCAGGCCTCGATCAGGTCGAAATGGCCATCGCGGCGCCGCACTAGCACGTTCACGCCGTCGGTTTCCGCGTCGAGGTACACCACGTAGTCGCGAGTCTCCATTTCGAGCAGCGCTTCCTCCAGCGTCATCGGCTTGCGCTTCTTGTGATGGCCGACGTGAAAGACGCGCCGTTCTGGTGTGGTTTCCTCCTCAGCCTCCACCTCCACCTCAGGCGCGGGGGCTTCAATCTCCGCTTCCGAGGCGCTCTTGCGCGGCGTGCGTCTGTTGTCGCGCCACTTGGTGCGCGCCTTCACAGCCTGCTTTTCCAGCTTCTCCGCGGCGGAGTGGATGGCCATAAACAGGTCTGTGCTGGAGCCCTCGCCCGCCAGTTGATGGCCATAATAATTCACCGTGGCTTCGGCTTGATGCAAATGCCGCTCGATCGACAAGATAACGTGAGCCTCCACTTCGCGCCTCCCATCGAGAAGCTTGCCGATCTTGGCGAACCGCGCTTCCAACTTCTTCAACTCAGCCGGCTTCAGTTCCACCTGCCTGCCTGTGTAGGTGATCTTCATGCACTCTCCCCGGTTCCGCTCATCCCGCCGGAACGTCCCACTTCCTTTATAGCTCTTTTTGGTAACATCGCCGACAGCGCAGCAAAGGCCGGCTTCCTTTGGCAGGTTAATTTGCCAGTGCGCGGCCGCGCACGGACTAACTGAAGCAGCACGCTTCCCGGACGGCGTTCCACCGGAATTCCACCGCGTTTACAGCAGTTCCTCGAGTTCGCCGGCGCTCAGTTGACAATCGCGAAGGATCTTGTGCAGCAGGCCGGGGCCGATGGTTTCTCCCGAGTGCGCTGGCACAACCGTGCTTCGGCCATCCTCGTGACGAAGGAAGTGATGGCTGCCTTTGACGCGAAGAACAGAGAAGCCTCCCCTCCCAAGCGCCACAATCAAGTCAGGACCGGTGACGCGCGGAATCCGGCTCATGCCGCGATCGTTATGCGCTGGATGCCAACGAACTCCAGCGTGGGTTCGGGCGCGCCCGCGACTTCCAAACACAACTCGATCGCTTCGCGGATGCGTTGCGTTACCTCGTCGAGAGACCGCGCTTGGGTGTGGCACGCGGGGATCTGCGGCACGGACGCAACATAGTAGCCTTCTTCGTCGCGCTCAATGACTACATCGAATTGACGTGGCATCGAATGTGTCCTTCCTTCCATTGTAGATGGCCTGTGAATCCATTGCTGCCCCCCGCTCCAGGCTCATCTTGCATGAGACAAGAGGGTGAACGACGTGGAAGTGGGAACTTGGCGCCTGGCTTTGTATCAGGGCACCGGCTTCAGCCGTGCCACAACACATCGATAGCCAAAGGCTTTAGATGGAAT
>PLOR01000038.1:27059-31872 GCA_003142185.1 Bryobacterales bacterium | reverse complement strand
CACATGGTCCGACACATGGTCCGGTAAGTCTTGCTCAACATCCCATGCTGGCGCTGGCAGTTAACGGATCGCATACGCCTGGGTTCCGAGGTGGAACGGGCACCACATCCAGTTACGGCTCGGCGGCGTCGGGACATGGCGGTTTTGCCGGTTACGCCGGAGGTGGATCTTCAAGCGGATCGGCGTCGCCGGGTGGATTCGCCGGGGGTGGGTCATCCACTGCCGTTGGTGGATTTGCTGGGGGTGGTGCATCCGCTGGTTCGGCGGGTCACGCAGGTTTCGGCGGTGGCGGAGCTACTAGTAGCGGCGCTACCGGTGGCGGCGGAGCCGCCAGCCATCGCTAAGCAAACGCGTATTCTCCAGAATTGAAAGAAGGGCCGGATGGTGTAGTTCCCATTCGGCCTTTTTTCTTTTAGTTGGATGACATAGCTGAAAGCTTTGGTTTATCCAGGGCGAAGAGGGTCCGATGGTGTGGTGCCCACTTGGTCGTTTTTCTTTGTTTGGGCTAACTTTTCCCCAGAACCGGATTCGGACGGAACCGGGAAATGTCCTGATCAATCATTGAACATCCGGTTGATTTTCTTTGGATCAGCGGATATTTCGAAAGTTTTGGTTTAACCGCGCCGGAACTAGACGGCGACGCGCAGCGGGCGATGGCGCCGGCTGGCGCGGACGCCGATCAACTCGGCCACTTCGCCCAGCAGCCCCGCCAAGTTCTCGGTGTAAATCGAGACCTCCGAAACCGCCGGCTGGTATCCGCCCTTGGGCTTGGTGTGGCCGGCAGTGATGAAGGCGGTAGCGGGGCGATAGTCCTTCACGCGAGCATAGGCTAGCAGGTTGTGTCCGGCGGCATCGGAGCCGCCTTCGCCATCGCTCAACACCAGGTCGTATTCTCCCTCGTCGAGCTTGGCCAACGCCTCGGCGGGCGTGGCGGCTGCATCCACCGCGTAGCCGCTGGCCTGGAGAATCGTCTGGATGGTCAGCCTGGGTGCAAGATCGCCATGCATCAGCAAAATACGGGCCAAATCTAGCGCCCTGTACTTCGACTTGTAGCCAGCGGATATCTGCATCTTTGGCCCTATGACTACTTTAACCGAGAATGCCGATTTTGTAGCCGGAAAATTTTGATGTTGAAGAGCTTAGACGCATATAACGCTGTCCTTTTCCGCGAATACTAGTACCTTTGGTTTATGCTTTCCGCGTAGGTCAGGCAATCGTCTTGAATGACATTACAAGGGGTTGCCCTTTTTCCGGAGCGGAAGCGAGTCCACGGCCTGGCACAGTTCACCACCTAATAGTGGTTGTCCGTCCGGATTCCGGCTACAGGCGCTTGGCAACCAGGAGCGTGATATCGTCGGCTTGCGGGGCGCCGGCGGTGAATTCCTTAAGCGCGGCGGTGACGGCGTCGACGATCTCCCGCGCCGTGTGCGCGCGATTTTCGCTCAGCACGCGAATGAAGCGCTCCTCGCCGAATTCGTCGAAGTCCGGATTGTTAGCCTCGGTTACGCCGTCGCTATACAGCACCAGCAAGTCGCCGGAAGCGAGGTTGCTGCTCTCTTCGCTGTAGGGGGCGATGGAAATGACGCCGAGCACCGGGCCGCCGCCTTCGAGCATTTGGGCCTCACCGGAGGCGCGCAGCAGGATGGGCGGATTGTGGCCCGCATTGGCAAACCGCAAATCGCCCGAGGCGACATCGAGAACGCTGAAGAAGAATGTGATAAAGCGGTTGCTGGGGCAGGTGGCGCAGGTGGCTTTGTTGAGCCGCGCCATGAAATCGCCCAGGTTGCCGGGGGTTTCCGCCAGCACATGGACGCGCGCGTGGAGGGCCATCATCATCAGCGACGCCGCCATGCCCTTGCCCGATACATCGCCCAGTGCCAGGCCCACGCTGGGGCCGGCGTAGGGGAAGAAATCGTAGTAGTCGCCTCCCACGGTGCGGCAGGGAACGTTGAAGCCGGCCAGATCCACGCCAGCGATATCGGGCGCGCGGGAAGGCAGCATGCCGGTCTGGATTTCGGCGGCTTGCGACAGATCGCGCTGCATGACGCGCTCGGCGGCTTCCACTTCGGCCAGCCGCGCGTGTTCGATGCGGATGGCCGCCACGTTGGCCATGACGGTCAGCAGGCTCAGATCGTTCTTGGTGAATTCGCGCAGAATGAAGGGAGAATCCACGTAAATCAAGCCGATGCAGCGGTCCTTGGTTTCGAGCGGCACCGCCATCATGGTGTGAACCTTTTGTTCCACGATGCTCATGCGGCCCTTGAAGGCGTCGTCGAGCTGCGCATCGCGCACCAGGACGGACGATTTTTCGCGCAGCACGCGGTCGCGAACCGCGGTAGAGATGCGGAAGCCGTCGCCCTTGTGGGCCTTGGCGGCGAGCTGATCGCCTTCGAGCAGCAACAGGACGCCGCGCTGCGCGTTGACGGCCTGAATTGAGAGATCGAGAATCAGCGGGAAGAGATCCGCCAGCGGGCGGTTTTCGGCCAGTTCCTGGCCGGCGTGGATCAGGGCCTGCATGGCGGCCGAAGGTTTAGCGCCGCCGCCGGGCTCGACCACGATGGTGCGGTTGGCGTCGCCCAGGCTGGTAACCAGCGTCGAAGTGCTGGGCGAATCGGTCTCAACGCCGTCACCGCCTTCGAACACCACCACGCCGGGCGCGGGAGCGCTTGGCTCGGGAGCGAAGACGATGGACAGGTGGCCGGCGGTGATGCGGTCGCCGGGGCGCAGCAGCAGCACCGCTTTGAGCGGAATGCCGTTGACGAAGGTGCCGTTCTTGCTGCCCAGATCCTGCACCGTCCATTCGTCGCCGGAGGGCTCCAGGGCGAAGTGCTGGCGCGAGAGGCCGGCATCGTCGGGAAAGCTCAATTCGACCGCGCTGGAGCGTCCGACGGCCAGTCGGCTGCCGGAAAGCGGAAGGGTTCGGGTCTGCCCGTCGGGACCTTGAATCAGAATTGTGCGCGCCATGGGTGTGAACTATTTTAAACCGTCCTGAGGGGTTCAGGGTGGGCAGACCGGCTGCGGCGTGTGCAATGTACTGGCTCGGGAGAACAAATGGGCAAGCTGAAAGCATGCCCCACCCGATTACGCGAAAATCGGCCCTGCCTCGCGCAAGCCATCCCTCGTCAGGCCGCCAATCCGCAAGTCGGCCATCAGGTTGGGGCTACGCAAGGAAGCCAGTTGCACCTTGAGAAAGTTTCCCGTGAGCGCCGCACCGGGCTCGTGCAAGGTCACCGCGGATAGCGTCCGGCCCACCATCGACTGGCGAAACTCCCGGTTCTTCCGCTCTCCCAGCTCGCGTAACACGCGGTTGCGTTCCTTGCGCACAGGCATCGGAACCGCTAGAGGGTCCTCTGCCGCGGGCGTCCCGGGCCGCTCGGAGTACGTGAAAACGTGGAGGTAGGTGAACGGCAATTGGTCGATGAACTGGCGGCTTTCCTCGAAGTCCGCGTCCGCTTCACCGGGAAACCCAACCATCACGTCGGCGCCAATGGCTGCGTCGGGCATCAGGCGGCGCGCCTTCAGGATGCGGTCCGCATAATGCCGTGGCCGGTACTTGCGGTGCATGCGGCGCAGAATCCGGTCCGAGCCGCTTTGCAGCGGCGCGTGGACGTGGGGCGCGATGCGGGTCCGTGCAGCCATCAGCTCCAGCAGTTCATCGGAAAAATCCATCGGCTCGACCGAGCTCAGCCGCAGCCGCTCGATCGCCGTCTCGTCGAGCACTCGCCGTAGCAGGCCCGCCAGCCGCAGCGTGCTCCCCGGCTCGCGGCCCCATCGGCCCAGGTTGATACCGGTCAGCACCACCTCGCGATACCGCGCCGCCAGCCGGCCGACCTGCGTGACCACTTCGTCCGCCGGCATGCCGCGGCTCCGGCCGCGCACAAACGGGATGATGCAGAACGAGCACCGGTTGTTGCAGCCATCCTGAATTTTCAAATTCGGCCGCGTGCGGTCGCCGCTGGCGTCCTCGACCGGCGCCGAAAGGAATGCCTGTTGCGCGAAGATGTCACCGACGTGGATGTCTCCGAGATGAATGTTGCCATGGTATGGTGCGCCGGCCGGTGCCAGCGCGATCAGCTCCGGGATGGCGTGTTTGTGGCTGTTGCCCACCACCCATTCCACGCCCGGCATGGCGGCCAGCTCCTGGGGCGCGCGCTGCGCGTAGCAGCCTGTGACCAGGATCCGCGCCGCCGGGTTCTCCCGGTGCACGCGCCGTATGGTCTGCCGCACGTCTTCATCGGCGGCAACCGTCACCGTGCAGGTGTTCAGCACCACCAAGTCGGCGGTCGAGCGCTCACCCGTTTGCAAGAGGCCGCCCGCCGCCAGCGACGATTCCAGCGCCGCGCCATCCGCTTGCGTGGCCCGGCATCCGAAATTTTGGACGAAGAATTTCCCCACCCTGCTACCTATTATAAAGAACGGTAGGACAGACCATCGGTTTATGTGGTCTGTCACTTTTCGCCCGGGTGCGACATGTTGACAGACGACAAGAACCGATCGTCCGTCCTACCTTTGCCCTACCGCGCCGGCAACGTCCCTAAGTAGTTCCCGTAGCCCACCACCACGGTCGACGACACCAGCACCATCAGGCTCACTGCCAGCCATGTTTTCGTCCGCACGCTGGCGCCGCGCCATTCGTGCAGCGCAATGCCCCACAGGCTGCTGAAGATGATGATGCTCGCCATATGCAGCGTCCAACTGGAGAATTTGTACGCTCCCATTTGCGTTTCGCCCATGGTGTAAAAGAAGAACTGGAAGTACCAGGTGGTGCCGGCTACCGCGCTGAAAAAGTAGTTGTTCCACATCGGCGCCCGCT
>PLOR01000038.1:0-27051 GCA_003142185.1 Bryobacterales bacterium | reverse complement strand
GTATGATTCTTGATATTCAGGATCAGACACCATACGAAGTTGGTGGTGAACCCGCCGGCCAGCAGCACTACCAGCACCGGCAGCCCTTGCCAGAGCGTCGAGGTGCCGTGCTGCAGCGCCAGCGCCTTGATCGGCGCACCCGCATCCAGCCCGAAAGAGAAGCAGGCGCTCATCACACCGGAAAACGTGGCTACGATCACGCCTTTCTTCAGGTTGAATTCGCGGATGACCGCGGTCTTCTGCTCCGCCGACATCTCCTTCTCCTTCGACATGCCGGCCTTGCCCGCGAACGCTATCCCCGCCATGCAAATTGCGATGCCCAGCACGATCACTTGCCCCGAGTGCGTGGGCAGCACATGCGAGAAAAACTGGCCGTGATAGATGGGCGGAATCAGCGTGCCGAAAGCCGCGCAGTAGCCCAGCACCATCGCCATCCCCAGCGACATGCCGAGGTAGCGCATGGTCAGTCCGAAGGTCAGCCCGCCGAACCCCCACAACACGCCGAAAAAGTAAACCCACCCGATGGTGTCCCATTGCGTCTGGTGCAGCACGCCGAGCAGGTCGGTGGAAATGGTCGAACCGAGCACCCACGGCACGATGATCCAACTGAAGACACCACCCACCAGCCAATACGTTTCCCAGCTCCATTTCCGCACGGCCCGGAAGGGAACATAGAAACTGCCGGACGCCAGCCCGCCCAGCCAGTGAAATACCACGCCAATCAAAGGATTCGGAGTCATCGTTTGGGTCTCGACGCGCGAATCATCTATTGTATGCGCTTGAGGGGACAGACTTCTCTGTCCCAAGGCGCCGCCTTTGCGCCGCGTGGACAGAGCGGTCTGTCCCCTGCATCGCGAGGCTCCGGAGTACGACAGGAAAGCGGAGTAGACGATTGCGATGGAAGATGGGGATTGCCCGGCGCGCCAACGCTGGGAACCCGTCGCTTACTTCCGGTTCAGCTCTTCGGCTTCGTGAGATGGCGGTAAAGCTTGAACCCCAGAAAACTCAAGGCCCCGCCGGCCAGGGCTCCAAGCCCGATTGCTAAGCCCGCAGATAGGGCGGTCACGCTCCCCTGAGCGGCGAGCTCCAGAACTCCGGCGGTTGCGCCGCCAGCGCCGCCAACACCGGCGCCAACCGAGGCCGCCGCCGCAGATTTGATCGTCTCGCTCCCGTTATCGACCGCCACATTCACATTTTACCGCATCCTGTTCTTTCGAACGTGTCAGGGGACTTCTCTGCCCCAAGGCCCCGCGAGAATGGGCTGGATTGCCTCGCAGAAGCGGTGGGGCAGGTCCCCGACCTGCCTTCGGAAGCGTTGCAGTCTGGCCGGAATCTCCGGCCGCGACCGGGATTGCCCAGGACGTTGGACTGCGAGGGGACTGCCGAGGGGACAGACCGCTCTGTCCGCGCGGCGCAAGAGCGGCGCCTTGGGACAGAGAGGTCTGTCCCCATGCCTACCGGTACAGCCTTCGATACATCTCCGCGTTGCGCAGCACGGCCTGCACGTATTCCCGCGTTTCCGCGTAAGGGATCGATTCCACGAACTCGGCTGGCTCGCGGTAGGTGTCCCACGTCAGCCATTCGGCCACGCGGTTGGGTCCGGCGTTGTACGAGGCCAGCGTCTGCTCCAGGTTGCCGCCGTTCTGGTCCAGCGTGGAGCGCAAAATCGCCGTGCCGATTTTCAAGTTCGCCGCCGGCTGTACGAGTACGCGCGCCGTCACGCGCCCCACCCCGGCCCTGCGCGCGAACTGGCGTCCCGTGCCCGGCAGCACCTGGGTCAGGCCGTAAGCGTGGGCGTGCGAGACCGCCCCCGGATTGAACTCCGATTCCTGCCGCACCAGGCCGGCCACCAGAAACGGATCCAGCCCGAGCCGCTGCGCATCGGCCGTCAGCTCGGCGCGATAGGGCAGCGGAAACAGCAGCTCCCAGAAACGGCGCGGCGCTTCGGTCAGCCGCAGGTTCAAATAATCGGGCGCCAGGGCCTTCATCATGCGCATGCCTTGGTACGGCGCCTCCGCCGCGGCCGCCCCTTCCATGGCCAGCAGCGCCGGTTGCCCGTCTATGCGTGCCCCGAATCGCAGCTCTTCGTCGGCCAGGTCCGTCAGGCCGGCGCTGCGCAGGATACGCGACCGGCCGATGCGCAACTCAGTCGCTGCCGTTGTCCGCGTGGGCACGGCCTCGCCTTTGGGCAATCTCACGCCAGCCAGGAACTCGGCCACCTTGGCCGAGCCACTCGCGTTCCTTACCTCCGGCTGGCGCAGCCGCTCGCGCGCCAGCTCCGCGTAATAGTAGCCTTCCATGGCCGTCATCACACGCTCGAAGTACAAACGCGCCGCGCCAAAATCGTTCCGCTCTTCCGCCAGCCTTCCCAGAAAATACAGCGCAGCCGCAGCCGAGCCGCTGCCGGGATAGTTGCGCAACTGCTCCCGCAACAGATTCTCGGCATCCTCACGGCGTTCGAAATAGGCGCGGAAAGCGACCCGAAAGTGCCAGTGGGCGGCCTGCGGGTCGTCGGGAAAGTTCTGGTAAGCCGCTTGGTAGAGCGGCAGGTAGCGCTGTGGCTGGTTCTCGACCCAGCTCCGGCTGGCGGCTGCCAGCAGCGCCTTCAGCCGCCAGCTCGATTTCGGATATTGCGCTGCCAGCCGGTCCAGCTCCGCGCTCGGCTGCGTTTCGTCGCCCGCGCGATGGGCGCACTCCGCCAAATAATAAATGCGCTCCGCGTCGGCCTCGCCGGCGTTCAGTTGCATGCCGGTCAGGTTGTCGCAAGCCGGGCCCGCGTGCCCATCCAGCAGTTCCGCCGCGGCTGCCCGCACCAGCGCCTGCTCGCGTTCGCTCCCGTTCAACCGCTCGGCCGCGGATTGGTAAGCGGTGCGGGCCTCTTGGTATTGCCGCGTTTGGAGCAGGCGGTCGGCGCGATGCAAGAGCTGCTGCGGAAGCGGTTGCGGGAACGCCGCACCCATCCGCTCCTGGAGGCTGCTCAAAGCGTCCGCGGCCCGGCTGGCGGCCTCGCCGGTGACAAACTGCGCGTTGGCCCGCTCCAGGAAATCGGCGGCGCTGGCCGGGGCGCCCGCCGCCACGTAGCAATCCGCGAGCGCGAGGCCGCCCTCCGGCTGCGGCAATTCGGTGTAGTGATCGCGCAGCAGTTTCACCGCGCCCGCCGCATCCGCCGTCTGCCGCGCGCGCGCTTCGATCACCCACGCCCGTCCCGCCACGGGCGATGCTGGCTGCCGGTGCGTTGGCTCCAGATCGCGCGTCACTCCATCGAAGTCGCCGGCTTCCACGCGCGCCGCGCCCAGGTAGTAGGCCACGTAGTCCGCGATGCGCGCCAGTTTGGGACGCGCCTTGCGCAGGCTGGCCGCCGCCGCCAGGTAATCCTTTTGCTCGTAAGCCGTCACGCCCAGCGCCAGTTGCGTCAGTGGCGCATCCTGCGGATGCAACGCCGCCCACTGTTCCACCGCCGCGCGGCGGTCCGGTGTGGGGTCCGCGCGGTATGCGCGCGCCAGTCCCGCCAGGGTGGTCGCCGTCCTACTGGCTGCTTTCGCGCGGCCCGCCGCGGTGGCGGGGCCGGCCGCCGCCCGCCCAGCCACGCTACAGCAGAGGACCAGGGTAATCTTTGCCAAGCAGTTCCGCATCGTCATTGGCGAGCGTGTGCACCATCTCCAGGTGAAGGTAATCGACCATGCCGGGGCACTGGTCGAAAAACTCGTCGCGAAAACCTTTCCGCGCCTCTTCGATCTGCGTCTCCAGTTCGCCGTAGAGATCTCGACGAACGCGGCCCGAGCGCACCGCCGCGCCTTCGCGCAGCCGCCACTGAGCTACCCGCACACGGGCGAACCGCTGCGCCCGTAGGTGCGTCCGCTGTTCCTCGGCGGGCAGGCTGTCCCAGCTTCTCTCCGCCGGTGCGATGGTCACCAGCTCGGCTTCGGCTGCTGCGGCTTCGGCTGCCGCTGCGGCTTCGGCTGCTGCGGCTGCTTCGGTTGCTGCGGCTGCTTCCGCAGCTTCGGCTGCGGCGCGAGACAGGCGTTCCCATTCCTCGCCCGCCACCTGCGCCAGAAGCTCTACCGCCGCGGCTTCCACCGTCCCCCACGCGCAGACCAGCCCCGCCACTCCGTCGTGATTCGTCAGCGGAAAAACCGCTACCCGGTCGTCTCCCGCGGCTGCCGCCAGGGCGGCCAGCGTTGCGCCAACTTCACTCTCCGCCGCCGCCGCGATCACCGGCTCACGGCTTTCGATGGCCGCCGTCAGCGCCGGAGCCGCATCGAGCGCCGTCAAGTTGCCCGCCGCCCGCCAGGCATCGCTGCTCGGGCGAACGTTTTCCAGTTTCGCCATCCCGTCTTCGATCGACAGCACCGCCGCGCCGCGCGCAAACTGCGCCGCCGCGTCCGCCAGCGTGTCCGCCAGCGCCGCCGGATCGCCAGCCTGCCACAGCCGCCGCACCGCCTGGTTGAGCAGATTCGCGCATTCCTGGCGCGCCTGCTTCCCGACTTCTCCCGCCGCCCGCTCGACATCGTCGAGCACAAGCGCCAGCCGCTCCGCCAGCATGGCGCGCAGAAAAGACGGATTTGCGGAGGGGGCCATCGCTGTTCGTCATTGTAACGTGAAGTCGGGAGTCAGAAGACAGAAGTCAGAAGCCGGAGGCGGGAAGTCAGAAGTCAGAAGACAGAAGTCGGAAGCCTATAACGCCGATACACGAGAATTTTGTTCTGGTCCGCCGCCAATGCCANNCCCCTACAACCCGAAGCGCTCTTCCGTCCACGGGTCGCCGCGCATATGGTAGCCGTTGGCTTCCCAGAAGCCGGGGCGATCTTTTTCCACCAGCTCGATACCGGCAAGCCACTTGGCGCTCTTCCAGGCGTACAGTTCGGGCACCACCAGGCGCGCCGGGCCGCCGTGTTCGAGCGCGATCGGCTCGCCATCGTGCAGAATGGCGACCAGCGAATCTTCGGCCAGGAAGTGCTCTATCGGCAGGTTGGTGGTCCAGCCGCGGTCATAGCCGTAGGCCACCACGAAGTGGGCCTCCGGCCGGGCGCCGCCAGCGCGGGCGATCAGCTCGCGGGTCGAGACGCCTTCCCACAGGTTGCCGAGGCGCGACCAGCGCGTGACGCAGTGAAAGTCGGCGAACACTTTGACCCGCGGCAGCTTCAGGAAATCGTCCCAATTCCACTCGGCGGGTTGGGCCACCAGGCCGCCCAGGCGCAGCCGCCAGCTTTTCAAATCGATCGCCGGCGGACCGCTCGCATCGAGCACCGGCCACTTCTCGGTCCGCGATTGCCCCGGCGGCACACGCTCGGCGCGGCGTGCATCCGGGCTGACGATCACGTCCGCCGGTTGCGCGTCCGCCGACGGTACTTCCTTGCCTTGTGTCTTGCTGCGGTCCATTCCAAACACAGACGATGCCCCTGCTACTATTCTGCCATTAGCGCGCACTTATTACAGCCACTCCGCGGCATCCTTACTTGTCGATCCGGTAGATGGTCATGCCGGAGAGCAGCTTGGGGTAGAAGTCGGTGGATTTCTGCGGCATCACGCCGCCCGAAAAACTGGTATCGGCGACCTGCTCTATGGAAGTGGGGCGAAGCAGGAATGCGATCTGCGCGGCGCCGCTGCGGGCTTCGGCGATGGCCGCGTCGAGGCCGCGGATGTAGCGCAGGTGCTTTTCGTCGCGGACGGCCTCTTCGCCGATCGAGAGCGCTTGGGCGAGCAGGCGCTCGTGCAGCACACGCACGTCGAGCTCGCCGGCCGGGTGGAGCGATTGGAGCAGGAACAGGCGGGTGCCAATGGCCGCGCCGATCACGGTTGGGCCGGCAGGCCGGTTCCAGGCGCGCTGCAATTCGTCGAGCGAACCGATCTCCACCACGCGAAAATCGGCGGCGGCGCGGCCCAGGAAGCCGTCGGGCAGTTGGCCGGCATCGATACCGCTCACCAGCCGGTGGGTAGCCAGGATCTTCAACCCCGGCGAGTACATGTTCACGAACGTCATCATGACGCGGTCGGCGCCGGCGAGCTGCGGATTCTCGTTGCGGAAGGCGAGCGCGGTTTCGTAGCGGTGATGGCCGTCGGCGATCAACAGCTTCTTATCGGCCATCGATTCCTGAATGCGGGCCGCGCCGGCGACGCGCCACATGCGATGTCCGACGCCGTACTCGTCGGTGACTTCGGCAAGAGGGGCAGCCTGGGCGGCCTCCTCGATCAGCGCATCGATCTCGCCGGCACGGTCGGGATAAAGCATGAAAATCTGGCCGCAGTGGGCGTGAGTGTGACGCAACAGCTCCAGGCGATCCTTCTTGGGACCGGCCAGGGTCTGTTCATGGCGGTGCACGATGCCGGCGGAGTAATCCTCCACCGCGCCGAGCGCGATGAAGCCCTTGCGGGTCAGGCGCTCGCCGGTATCGGGAACGGTGAAGTCCTGGAAGTAAGGGAAGATGGCCGGCGCGGCATCGCGAGCCAGCACGCCGCGCGCGATCCAGTCGTTCAAATAGGCCGCGGCGCGGGTATAGACGTTGCCGGCTTGGTTGTCTTCGGGCTTGCGCTCGCCGAGGATGAGGCGCACCAGGTTATAGGGGCTGAGCGACAGATAGCGCGCCTGCATGGCGGGCGAAATCTTGTCATACGGCTGCGTCACCAGGTTGGCGAGCGGGCCGGCTTCCGCGGTGTACCGCAGGGGTTGGAGAGGGTAGATTTTGGCCAAGCCCCAATTTACCAGCTATGCCATCAGCTACGCCACCAGCTACGGTTTCGGCGTTACCACCGTCAGGTCGGGCTCGCGTCCCACCTGGCCGGTCATGGCCTGGTCGATAGTCACCTCGTAATCATCCAAGATTTTTCCCAGCGACTGGTCCATGCTGGTGCGGGCGTCCTGAAGCTGAGAAAGGGCGTCGACTTCCGAGAGCCGGCGGGTGGTATCGTCCCGCTGAGCGATCATCACATCGAGAATAGTCGAGGTGCCGAGATCGTACTTGCGGCGCGTGCCGGCCAGCGTCTCGTCGGCAAGCTTGCGCGAGACGGCGCTGGTTTCGTAAGCGGCGCGGGCGTTTCGCAATGCGGTCCAATTATTCATCACAGCCAGCTTGATGCTGTTGTGAAGCTGGCGGTCCTGGATCTCCGATTGCCGGTAGCTGAGCTCGGCGGTGATCTGGTCGGCCTGGGCGGAACGATTGCGGATGGGGACCGTCAATGTGAACGCAATGTTGTAATTCGGGAACTTGCGATCGAAGACCTGGCTGAGCGCGGTTCCGTAGCCGCCCAGCAGGGACGAATTGAGGTCGCTGGCGGCCAGCGGCCGGTACCCGATAATCTGCTGGCTGCCGTTCAATATCGGCACCTGGACGGCGCTGTTCACGCTGCCGGCCTGGCCGTTATTGGCCAAGGTTGCCGAAACCGAGAGCGTCGGCAGCAGGTTGTTCTTGGTGCCCAGCAGGTCCAGGCGGGAGTTTTCGAGCGCGATTTGGTTCTGCTCGATTTCGGGCCGGTGGGCAATGGCCTCGGCGACCAGGTCCTGCCACGGAATCACCGCCTCCTGCGGCGGAACTTCGATGTGATCGGTGGGGATGATGCGCGCCATGGCGATGACCGGAGTATCCAGGCCACTGCGCGTGATGTAGTTCTTGAGAATCATCTCCTGTTGCAGGACCTGGCTTTCGCGCTGCACCACGTCCTGTTGGGCGGCCTTCATATCTGCCTCGGCCTGGATGATGTCGATGGGAGCGATGGCGCCCAGATCGGCGCGCTTTTTGTTGTCCTCGTAAAGCTGGGTATCGAGTTGGAGGGTCTGCTGGCTTACCTTCAGCTCATCGTTGTAAGTCACCAAGTGCCAGTAGAGATTGACTACGCCGGCCACGGTGGTGATGGCCTGGTTCTTGACGGTAAGATCGCCGGCCTTGAGGTTGTTTTGCGCCTTGTGGAGGGACCGCTTGTTCACCGCCAGGCCGAATCCATTGAGCAGGTTCTGGGTAATCGACAAGGAAGCTGTGGCGGAGTCGATGGGATTGTAGAGAGCGGTGAGGGCATTCTGACTGGAGCCGTAGACGCTGCTCAAACCGAGCGACACCGTAGTGCCGGTCCAATAGCCTTGTTGCACGCCATAAACCAGGTTCTTGAACTGCTGCACAAAGAAGTCGGTACCGGTGAACTCGGTGGAAGTCTCGATGGAAGTGGTATGGTAAAATCCGCCGGCAATATAGAAGTACGGGTCCGTATTGGGAATGGTGGAACCGGCCAACTGCACGCTCAAACCGCTGAGGACGCCGCTGTTCGCGTTGCTGCTGGTAGTGGTGCCGCCGGCGGAATTGACCTGCGAGGCCCCGGACAGGACACCGAGCGAGGCCGAAGTGGGGGCCTGCGTGACGGTGGTGGAGAAATTGCGCAGCAACTGACCGGCGCTGGCGCGCTGCAAATCCGACAGCGCCAACTTGGGCTGATAGCGGCTCGATTCGAGATCCAGATTGTTTTCGAGCGCCAGCGCGATGGCATCGCGCAGCGACAAATAGATGGAGCCGGCGCGCATCAGTTTGTCGATGCGGGGAGAATCGGCAAAAGATAGTGCGCTCACCGGGTGGGCGCGAAAGGGCCGGGTCACCCCGGCCACCATTCCTTGGCTGGGATCCTGGGCGAACGACTGCGTTTGCCCAAATCCGGGCAGCGCTACGAAGGCGCAAAGGAGGAGAGCGATGATCGGCTGAACGCGAAGCATAGTCAGAATCGAGACCTCGTTAGGCTTAAGTTGCGGCAATTACGCCGCCATCACATTTTCCGCTGCAAGTGCTTCCCTGGATGATACGAAGCACCAGCCGCGGCGGTTCGGAAAACTTGGGCGCTGTCCGATTTTGGGACATCACGAGTGGCAAGCGAACAGCCGACCATATCCCATATTAGACGCTGGCAAGGCAGGTTTTTTACTGGGAGAATGGGCTGGGCGCCGCAGCGCGGACCGGTCAGGTAGGATAGACCATCGCCTTTTGTGGTCTGTCGCGCTTCGCCAGGGCACGACGCCTTGACAGACGGCCAAAACCGATCATCCGTCCTACCACGATGAATTCGATTACAATGGCATCAGTCAACAAAAACCTGCCGCGGATCGCGTGGGGCGCGAGTTTCGCGCGGCGGGCGCGGCGACTGACGTTACTATGCGCAAGGTGCCACTCACGGAATCGCTGCGGATCATCGGCCGCGGCACGCGCAACTGGGTGAGCGACCGTCCGCTGGTGGTGTCTTTCGAGGTGACCGACGCCTGCACGTGCTTCTGCAAGCATTGCGACCATGGCGGCCCGCGCGACGAATCGCGCAACCTGCGGCCCTCCGATTTTCCCCGCTACATGGAGGCGTTGCGGCCATGCGTGGTGCAGGTTTCGGGCGGCGAACCGCTAATGCGGCCGGACCTCACCGAAATTGTGCGCAACATCCAGAGCGGCAATGGCCTGCCGTACACAATTCTGGTCTCCAACTGGTCGCTGATGACCGAGCAACGCTATCTGGAACTGCGCGAGGCGGGCATCGACCAGTTTTCGGTGAGCCTGGATTTTCCCGACGATCGCCATGACGACTTTCGCGTCCATCCCGGCCTTTACGCGCATTTGGAAGGTCTGATTCCGAAGCTGGCCGCGCTGGGCCATGACGACATCGTCCTCAATTCCTGCATCACCAGCGAAAACGTAGGCGAGATCAATGCGATCGCCGACACCGCCCGCGCCTGGGGCGTCAACCTCTGCTACAGCGCCTACTCGGCGCGGCGCACCGGCTGCCGCGACTACCTCTTAAATTCGCCCGAACAACTCGATATGCTGAACCGCGGGTTCGACCGCGTGGAGCAGCGCCGCGACGGGACCAACTGGATCGTCAACGCGCCGAGCACGCTGGCCGCTACGCGGCGCTATTTCGAACAGGCCAGCGCGCCAGGCTGCAAGGCCGGCCTGCGCTTCCTGGTGGTGACGGCGGATGGCGCACTGCAACCGTGCTCGATGCAGTTCGGCAAGTATAAGCTCGAGGATCGCGCGCGAATGGTGGAAGAATTCACCCGTGACAACAAGTGCGACGAGTGCTATGTCTCGATCCGCTCTTACCTCGACAAGACCTTTCCGCAACTGCTGCGCGAAAACGTGCGTGAGTTCCTGTCGGTGAAGGCGCGGTAGGGAGCTACTTTGGGACAGGCAGCCCCGGGCGATGCCGGTCGGGTCGCCGTTCCGGACAAGGTGATGCCGTTTGGACCATCGATGGCCACGGGTTCATCGGGATACATGAGCTCATTTCCGAAAAGATCCGCGTGGCCGCTCACGATTCGATCAGGCCAACTCCAGCCACAGACGTAGCGCATGGTCGACCTCCTTGAGTGCGTTCGCGGGAAGCGCCCCGGCGCGTCCCGTGATCTTGTTCCTCGGGATCGCAATGACTTTGTCAACCATCACCTGCGACTCCCGTTTCAGACCGGTTGTTTTCCCGGCGGGCACGGGAATGCGAAACAGAGGCGCGTCCTCCAGATGGCTCGTAATCAGGCACACCGCTACGCTTGAGTGGGTGGCGTTGAAGAGGTCGGATTGCACGACGACAGCCGGCCTCGGCTTGCCATAGTCTCCCGGCGCCGCGCAAATGACCACATCGCCGCGCTTCATTTCCATCCCGACGTGTCCGCCAGGCCGTACCAGCCGGCGTCATTCTCGTTCCTGGAGACAAGCTCCGATTGACGGCGCGCCTCCTCGGCAAGGGACTGCCGTTCCATAGCATGCAGGTACGTCACTAGCGCCTCGATGATAATCGCGTTCTTCCCCCTGCCGGTCCGCTCCGCCGCGTCCGACAATTCCCGCTGCAGCTCCTTGTTCATGCGAAAACTGGATGTCACGGAGGGCATGCTCTTAGTGTAACACACCTGTGTTGCAATTCGAAGCGCTCTTCGCGTGACGCATGTGCGATCCATCACCATTCGGCTGCTCCACGGCCCGGCGGATTTGGTATATTGACGGACACATCCGGCACGCTGGAAAACGGTTCGACCATATGACGAAAGGAAGGTATCTCAGGTGAGGTCCAAGAAAGACCCCGATCGCTCACGGCAGGCCAAGGGCAACTTTTCGCGGCGTGGGTTCATCCGCGGCGTGGGAATTGGCGGCGGTGCGCTGGGAACAGGCCTGCTCGAGAACGCGGCGGAAGCCGCGCCGGCAACTGCCGCCAGCGCCGGGCCCGGCCCGGTACCTATCACGCTCAACATCAACGGCAAGCCGGTGAACCTGACGGTGGAACCGCGCGTCACCCTGCTCGATGCGCTGCGCAACCGGCTGGACCTTACCGGCGCCAAGCGCGTCTGCGACCGCGGCACCTGCGGCGCCTGCACCGTGCTGATGAATGGAAAGAGCGTCTACTCATGCAGCGTGCTCGCGATAGACGCGCAAGGCAAGGCGATCGAAACTATCGAGGGCATCGCCGAACCCGGCAAGCTGCACCCGGTCTCGGCCGCATTTTGGAATCACGACGCCCAGCAGTGCGGCTACTGTACGCCGGGGTTCGTAATGGCGGCCAAGGGATTCCTGGCCGAGCACCCCAACCCCAATCTCGAAGACGTGGAGCACGGATTGGGCGGCAACTTGTGCCGCTGCGGAACCTATATGGGCGTCCGCCAGGCGGTGCTCGAAGCGGCGCGCACCCTGAAGACGCAAGGAGGCAAGAATGGCTAACACGCCGGACTATAGCTGGCCTCCGATGGAGGCGCGCAAGGTGATCGGCCAGTCGCCGAAGCGGCTGGACGGCCCGGCCAAAGCCAGCGGCCGTGCGCGTTATTCGTCCGACCTGAATCCGAAGGACCTGCTTTTTGGCGTCTACCTCACGTGCCCGCATGCGCACGCACGCGTCACCAGCGTCGACACCAGCGCGGCCGAGAAGATACAAGGCGTGACGGCGGTGCACGTGGTGTCGCCGGCGGGAACCGAAATCCAGTGGCAGGGCACCGAAGTGGCCGCGGTGGCCGCCGTGACCGAAGAGATTGCGCGCGATGCGGTGGGCGCCATCAAGGTGGTCTACGAAGTGCTGCCGCATCTGGTGAAGGAAGAGGACGTGGCGCAGGCAGGAGCGCGCGCCAAAGCCGCCGGCGAGATTCTCAAAGGCGACCCGGCCGCGGCGTTCCAGCAAGCCGCGGTGGTTTCCGAGGGCCATTACGGCATCCCGGTGATTACGCACTGCTGTTTGGAGCCGCACGGCCAGACCATTCAGTGGCAAGGCGACAGCGTCTGGGCGTGGCCTTCCACGCAAGACGTCACCCATTATGCCGGGCAGCTCGGGCAAAACCTGAAGGTTCCGGCCGCCAACGTCAAGGTGAAGATGGACTATATCGGCGGCGGTTTCGGGTCGAAGTTTTCGCCCGATTCGTGGGGCGAGGTGTGCGCGCGGCTTTCGCAGAAATCGGGCGGGCGGCCGGTCAGGCTGTTCCTCGACCGCGCCACCGAGCAGCGCATCGCCGGCAATCGCCCGTCGGCTTACGCGGACATCAAAATCGGCGGCGGCAAGGACGGCACCATCACGGCGTGGGAGTCGCACTCCTGGGCCACGGGAGGCTTCACTGGCGGCGGTTCGCCTCCGCTGCCGTATATCCTCGACGATTCCAATCACCCGATCCCCAATAAGCGGCTGGTGCACACGGCGATTTCGACCAACACCGGCCCGTTCCGCGCGTGGCGCGCGCCGAACAACCAGCAGGCTGCGTATCTGACGTGCAGCGCGGTCGAGGATTTCGCTGCCAAAGCCGGCCTGGATCCGCTGGGAGTTTTCAAGCTCAACCTGCAGTACGCGCCCAAAGTCCGCCAGGATCTTTACGGCTATCAGTTCGATAAAGCGGCGGAACTGTCCGAATGGAAGAAGCTCTGGAAGCTACGCGGCCAAAGCGCGGGGCCGGTGAAGCGGGGATTGGGCCTGGGGTTCAGCGCCTGGGGTGGAGGCGGCCATACCAGCCAATGCAATGTGACGCTGCACGCCGACGGCTCGGTCCAGGTGGATATCGGCACCCAGGACCTGGGCACCGGAACGCGCACCATCATCACGCAGGTGGCCGCGGAAACGCTGGGGCTGCCGATGGCGGCAATCAAGCTGACGATCGGCTCGAACGATCTGCCGCCCGACAACGCATCGGGCGGTTCCACCACTGTCGGCGGAGTCTCCGCTTCCACGCGCAAGGCGGCCGTGAATGCGCTGGCCAAGCTGTTCGACGCAGCCGCGCCGGCGCTGGGGGCCACCGCCGATCAACTGGAGGCGGCGAACGGCCAGATCCGCGTGAAGGGTAGCCCCTCGAAGAGCCTGACCTGGACCGCGGCCTGCAAGAAGATCGGCGCCGCCGGAAAGATCGCGGAGACCGGCATCAACGATCAACGCAATCCCAGCCGCGAGCTGATCTCCTCCGGCACGGGCGGCGTGCAGGTGGCCGACGTTTCGGTGGATATCGAGACCGGGATCGTCAAGATCAACCGCTACGTGGCCGTGCAGGATTGCGGCCTGATCATCAATCCGCGCCTGGCGGAGAGCCAGGTTTACGGCGCCGTCATTATGGGCATCTCGACGGCCCTGTTCGAGCGCCGCTTCATGGACGCCGCGACCGGCGCCATGCTGAACGCCGATATGGAGTTCTACAAGCTGGCCGGCATCGGCGATATCGGCGAGATCAAAGTGTACATGGATATCCGGCCGGAGAACGACAAGCGCGGCGTGATCGGATTGGGCGAGCCGCCGGCAATTGCGATCTGCGCGGCGGTGGGCAATGCGGTCGCCAATGCGATCGGCGTGCGGGTGCCGCACATCCCGATGACGCCGGATCACGTGCTCGACGCGCTGGAAGGGAGGAACGCGTAATGCAAGCCTTCGAATACTCGAATCCAGCGAGCCTCAAGGAAGCCACCGCGCTGCTGGCGGCTTCCTGGGGCGAGGCCGACGTGCTGGCCGGCGGCACCGACCTGATCAGCCTGATGAAAGACTCGCTGCACACGCCCAAGCGGGTGGTGAACATCAAGTCGATCCATGAGCTGGGCGGGATAGTCCGCACCGCGGCGGGCCTGCGCATCGGCGCCACCGTGACCATGGATGAGCTGGCCAGAAACGCGGAAGTGCGCGCCGGGTACCCGGCGTTGGCCGATGCGGCGGCTGGCATCCCCAGCCCGCAGATCCGCCACATGGGCACCGTGGGCGGCGACCTGTGCCAGCGCCCGCGCTGCTGGTATTACCGCCAGGGCTTCGGGCTGCTGGCGATGAAGGAAGGCAAGTCGCTGGTGACGGGCGGCGAAAACCAGTATCATGCCATCTTCGGCGGCGGCCCGGCTTACTTCGTCAGCGCGTCCAGCCTGGGCCCGGCGCTGATCGCGCTGGAGGCAAAGGTGAGGCTGCTTTCCGCCAAAGGTGCGCGCGTAATTCCGGCGATTGAATTCTTTGTGACGCCGCAGGATGAAAGCACGCGCGAAATCGCCTTGCGGCCGGATGAGATTCTCACCGAAATCCTGGTGCTCGCCGCGGCGACGCATTCGGCGACCTATGAAGTGAGGCAGAAGGAGGCGCTCGATTGGCCGCTGGCCGCCGCTTCGGTGGCAATCAAAATGAAGGGCCCGGTGGTGGGTTCGGCGCGGATTGTACTCGGCCACGTGGCGCCCACGCCGTGGGAAGCCACGGCGGCGGGCGAATGGCTGGCGGGCAAGAACATCACCGTCGAAACTGCCGAAGCTGCCGGCAAAGCGGCGGTCGAAGGCGCGCAGCCGCTCAGCCACAATACCTACAAAGTGACGCTGGCCAAAACCGCGGTCAAGCGGGCGCTGCTGGCGGCGGCGAAAGTGAGGGCCTGAAAGTGGAATCCTTATCCGTGATTGGCACGCGCTGCGAGAAGCTGCGCTGGAAGGGCATGTTCGTACAGGCCGTGTGGGAGGACCCCACCGTTCAGCACTCCGACGACCGCGCCTTCTGGTGCCAGCACACTTTCAAATGCCTGGGCCCGGACGGCCAGGCCGTCGGCGAAGAGGAATGCGTCGCCGGCCGGGGGTGCTTCGAAGAGCTGTAGCGCACGCACTCTTGCGTGCCGCGTCGAGACTCATCTCGACGTGTCTTCCTCGCGAGGCGCCCCAGCGTCGGCAGGAGTGCCGACGCGGCACGCACGAGTGCTTGCGCCACCCCTACTTCGTTTTCCCCATGCTGTACACGTAGATGATGTGTTCCATGGAGCCTTCGCGAACGTGGGCGACGGCGAAGGGACGCCAGCCTTTGACGGGAAACTCGCTGCTGACGACGCGGCTTCCCGGCTTGAGGGCCTTTTCGAGGATGGGGCGCAGCCGCTCGTTGGAGGCGGTGAGCAGGCACATCGTGACCACGTCGGCTGGCCGCAGATCGGCGTGGAGTGCGCTGCCTTCCACAATCGTAATTCTGTCTTCCAGCCCGAGTTCCTTGATGCGCTGGCGCGATTTCTCGCACATGTCCCGCAGGATCTCGATGCCTACTCCGCGCGCGCCGAACTGTTGCACCGCGGCGATCAGAATCCGCCCGTCGCCGCTGCCCAGGTCGTAGACGGTTTCGCCTGCCTTAACGTGACCGGCTTCGAGCATCTTCTGCACGACCAACTGCGGAGTCGGAAGGTTCGGGGCCAGGTTCTCCATGAGCCCCAATTGCTGCCCCAGGCAAGGCAGGCAAGCAACGAGCGCGATGGCGGCGATTCGCATGGACTAATGCGTTTGACGTCCTATTGAGAGGGTGCGTTACCCGCAACCGTAGCGCCCGATTTGCCCTTCCCGATGCGGCCCATGATCTCGTTCCACGCGAAGAACAAGTCACGCGGCCGGCTGATGGTGAATTCCATACCCTTCAAGTATTTAACCGCGTTTCCGATGGCGTCGCGCCACGGGTTGGCGGCCGGATTCAGATTGTAGTTCAGGTAGAAGACGGGGAACTTCACGTCGGCGAGCTGTTTCAGCGCGTCGGGAAGAATCGAGTCTTCCACGCCCAGCTTGGGGCCGGCGAAAATGATCGCGTCCGGACTGTCCTTCGTCTGGCTGACTTCAGCCGCGATCAGGCCCGCCAGGAACTCCGAGCCGGGGTGCTTCTGCGCCAGCCGTTTGAGATCGGTGGTGCCCAGGTTGAGCGCGTGCAGGGCGTTGCCCAGCGCCGGAAAATCGATCTGCGCCGCCTCCTGTTGGCGGCAGATCACCTTCTGTTCTTGCAGGTTGAACGCGACCAGGGAAAACTTGACGATGCGCGGTTCGCGGGCGATGCCGCGCAGGATGGAAAGCAACGCGCTGGTTTCCATCGGCTGGAGGGTAGCCGCGGCGGCGTCCTGCGGCGCGAAATTGACGATCACCTTCACCTTGAGGGGTTGATCGCCGTGGTTCCGCTCGACTGGCGGTTCGGGCTTGAAGGTTTCGGTGTCGAACTGCCGCACGGCGCCGGCGGCGATATCGAGGGCGATTTGCCTGTCGCGCGGGGGCAGCGCAGCCTCGGCGTCCCAATGGAAGGAACAGACGCGCTCGGCGCGATCGCGCATCAGCCAATCGATGTGGTACTTGCCTTCGCCGACGTCGAAGGCGCCCAGAAGAAATGCGGGCCCGCGATCGGTATCGTCGAGCGGCGGCACCAGGAGGTGTTGGGCGAAATAGACCGGATCGTCGTCATGGCCTTCGGGAATCACGCGAAAGACCATGGTGAGCTGGTTGCCATCGCCGGCCAGTTCTTTGAGCGGAACGCCGACTTCGTATCCCGCATGGAATTTCAGGTCGAAGCCGAGCGCGGGCTTGCTGGGAGTAACCGTGCACGGCAGGTCCTTGCGCGCTTCCTGCGATTCCAACACCGCGCCATCGCTGGCGAACAGGCGGACCATGGCGCCCGGCGTCTCGCCGGACATCGGTTCCTGCGCCGCCAGCGGCGCCGCGGCAGCCAGCAGCACGCCGCAACAGACCGGCCAGGCCAGGCGGCCGGATACGCAAAACTGGGGCACCGTTGGCATCGAGGTTCGCCGCGCCTCTTCCCTGTCCTCGCACCGCGGCTTGATTCGATTATGGCGCAAATTCTCTTCGCCGCAAATTTGTATTTCGGGATCGGAGCGCGGCGGCCCGTGCGCCGTGAAGTGAGCTACTCTACGGGTGAATGAGCGAGCCGTACATTCGCGCGCGCAACCTGGCTAAGCGATACCGTTCCGGCGAAGCCGCCCTGGTGGTTTTCGAAGGCCTCGACCTCGATGTGGAACGCGGCGAAATGCTCGCCTTGGTCGGCGAATCCGGGGCGGGGAAGTCCACCCTGCTGCACTTACTCGGCGGTCTGGACGGTCCTTCGGAGGGTACGATACACTATGGAGAGAGGGAGATTTCAGGGCTCACGGAGGCGGATCGCGCGGATTTTCGCAACCGTGAGATTGGTTTCGTCTGGCAAATTCACTATCTCCTGCCTGAGTTCACGGCGCTGGAAAACGTGATGATGCCGTTGCTGATCCGGGGGGTGGCGCATTTGGCCGCCGCCGCGGAATCCGAGGCGAGGTTGGATGAAGTCGGGCTTCACGCACGGGCATCGCATCGGGCGGGCGAGTTATCGGGGGGAGAGCAGCAGCGGGTGGTGCTGGCCCGGGCCCTGGTCGCCAGACCCTCCGTCCTGCTGGCCGATGAGCCTACCGGCAATCTGGACTTCCGGACCGGCGAAATGATCTTTGACCTGCTGGCCGGCCTGCACCGTTCGCATCGGTTGACCTCGGTTCTGGTTACGCACAATCAGTCCTTTGCACGGCGCTGCGACCGGATCGTCACGCTGGATAAAGGCGGTCTAGTACCAGATAGCGTCATTCGGCCGCAACCGGAAGCCGGGTCGGGTTATCTTTAAATTAGGGGGGCTTCGCAAATCCTATGTTTGAGCGATACACGGAGAAGGCAAGACGGGTGATCTTCTTCGCCCGCTATGAGGCCAGCCAGTTTGGCAGTCCTTATATCGAGACGGAACATCTGCTGCTGGGCCTGCTACGCGAGGACAAGGCGCTGGCGAACCGCTTTTTGCGCTCGCACGCCGCGGTGGAGTCGATCCGCAAGCAGATTGAAGGGCATACCGCGCCCCGGGAAAAGGTTTCCACCTCCGTCGATCTGCCGCTCAGCCACGAATGCAAGCGGGTGCTCGCCTACGGGGCCGAGGAAGCCGAGCGCCTCAACCACAAGCACATCGGCACCGAGCACCTGCTGCTCGGCCTGTTGCGCGAGGAAAAGTGCTTCGCCGCCGAAATCCTGCACGAGCGCGGCCTGCGCCTCACCACCATCCGCGAAGAGTTGCAGCGCTCGCAGAGCGAAAAAGCTCCCACCCGGCCCAAGGAAAGCTCGCTGCTGTCGGAATTCAGCCGCGACCTCACGCAAGCCGCCATGGACAATACGCTCGATCCGCTGATCGGCCGCGATTATGAACTGGAGCGCGTGGTGCAGATCCTCTGCCGCCGCACCAAGAATAATCCGGTACTGATCGGCGAACCCGGCGTCGGCAAGACGGCCATCGTGGAAGGGCTGGCGCAGCGCATCGCCGAAGGCGACGTCCCCTCTTTCCTGGCCGACAAACGGATCCTGGCGCTCGATCTTTCCCTCATCGTCGCCGGCACCAAGTACCGCGGCCAGTTCGAGGAGCGCCTCAAAACCATCATGAAGGAGTTGATGGAGAACCAGAACGCCATCATCTTCATCGATGAGCTGCACACCCTGGTGGGCGCGGGCTCGGCCGAAGGCTCGCTCGACGCGGCCAATATTCTCAAGCCGGCCCTCTCCCGCGGCGAAATTCAGTGCATCGGCGCCACCACGCCGGCCGAGTTCCGCAAGTCCATCGAAAAGGATCGCTCGCTCGAGCGGCGCTTCCAGGCGGTCAAGGTTCCCCCGCCGACCGAAACCGACGCCGTCAAAATTCTGTTCGGCATCAAGGACCGCTACGAAAAATTTCACGCCGTGGCCTATACCGACGACGCCATCGAAACGGCGGTCTACACTTCCAGCCGCTACATCCCCGACCGCTACCTGCCCGACAAGGCGATCGACCTGATCGACGAAGCCGGCGCCCGCGTCAAGCTGCGCCAGACCACTCTCCCCGCCGAGCTGGCCGACATCCAGAAGCGCATCAAGTTCATCGTCCATCGCATGGAGAACGCCATCGCCAATCACGAATTCGAGAAGGCGCGCTTCTATTCCGACGAGGAACGCAAGGAGCGCGAGAATATGCGGCAGCTCCGCGAGAAATACAATCTCGACGATTCCTCCACCGGCTGCGTCACCAAGGACGATATCGAAGACGTGGTGGCGCGCTGGACCGGCGTCCCCATGACCTCCATCAAGGAGGAAGAAATCGCCAAGCTGCTGCGCATCGAGGAGGAGCTGCACAAGCGCATCATCAGCCAGGAAAGAGCCATCTCCGCGCTGGCCCGCGCCATCCGCCGCTCGCGCGCCGGTTTGAAAGCCAGCGGCCGGCCGGCCGGCTCGTTCCTGTTCCTCGGTCCCACCGGCGTCGGCAAGACCGAAGTGGCGCGCGCGCTCGCCGCGTTCCTGTTCGGCAGCGAAAAGACTCTGGTGCGTTTCGACATGTCCGAGTATATGGAGAAGCACTCGGTTTCGAAGCTCATCGGCTCGCCGCCCGGATACGTCGGTTATGAAGAAGGCGGCCAGCTCACCGAGCGCGTGAAGCGCAATCCGTACTCCATCATCCTGCTCGATGAGATCGAGAAGGCGCACCCGGATATTTACAACATCCTGTTGCAGGTGTTCGAAGACGGCCAGTTGACCGACGGTCTCGGCAACCAGGTCGATTTCAAGAACACCATCATCATCATGACCTCCAACCTGGGCGCCCGCTTCCTCGAAAAGCGCGGCAACCTGGGCTTTTCCGCCCCTGTGGGCGAAGGCATGCCTAGCAAAGTCGAGGACATGGTGCGCGCCGAGGTGAAGAAGGCGTTCAACCCGGAATTCCTCAACCGCCTCGACGAAGTGATTCTGTTCAGCTCCCTCACCGACCCCGACCTGATCCAGATCATCGGCCTGATGGTGGAGCAGGTGAACCTGAACCTGGTGGCCAAGCAGGTGAAACTCCGCCTGGCGCCGGAAGCCGCCCGGTACATCCTCGAGAAGACCTGCGGCGACCGCAGCTATGGAGCGCGCCCGCTGCGCCGCGCGCTGCAAAAGTACATCGAAGATCCGCTATCGGAATCGCTGATTCAGGGCACCCTGCCGCGGCCCTCCGAGCTCGAAGTTTATCTCGGCGATACCGGCATCTTCTACCGCGTGGTCAACGCCGAAGTGGTACACGCCGAAGTGGTCAACGCTGAAGGCGAAGCCGCCGTCACCGCCGGCGCGGTTCCCGCCGAACCGGCTCCGGGCACGCTGCTGTACACATTCTGAGGCGGGTCGCGACGAACCCGCGAAACGCCGTCGCCCTTCGGCAAGAAGCGCTCAGAGGCAGAGCAGTCCGTCGTTGGCTTCAAACAATCTATACTCAAAGAGAGGGCGCGGGCACATGCTTACCTCGCAAGACAAGTACGAGATCCAGCGGATTATTGCGGAGACGGTCGCCACATCCGGCCTTCGCTCGATCAGAAAGCGTAAGCGTGCGGGCGAAATCGAGCAACTTGAGCGACGGCTGAACATAGTTGCAAAGATACACGACCTACTTGTAAACGAAGGATTCACGGAGCTGGAAGCCATCAATCCGAAGACTGGCGAGAGGAGAATCGTCAAAGCAGCGCTGACGGCCGATTCGATCGTCGAGGTCACAGCTAGAGCGATGGAAGTTTTTGGAAGCCGCGACAAGGCGTTGCGGTGGCTCAAGGCTCCTGTCCGCTCATTGGGCGATCAGACCCCCCTTTCGCTCCTCGATAGTCCTGAAGGTCTAGCCCAGGTTCAAGACACTCTCGGCCGCGTCGAGCATGGTGTTTGGTAAATGGTCATCTTCCGCCTCGGAAGCGGCCGGTATCCTGCAAATGACGGCTTGGGAGCAAGCCTTTACGGAGGCCGTTGGAATCGAAAGGGAACCCCGGTCATCTACGCCGCTGCAAGTCGCGCGCTGTGCGCCCTTGAAGTGCTAACGAATGCCAACGAGCTGGCAGGTGACTATGTGGTCACCCCCATCGAAGTGCCTGACGATCTAGGCACCACAACGTTGACCATCGAAACACTTCCGTCAAACTGGGACGCCGGCCAATCAACCCAAGCCACAGCCAACATCGGTACGGATTGGGCGAACAGTTTGGCAACTGCGGTGCTTGTGGTCCCGTCCGTAGTGGTTCCGCGGGAGCATAATTATATCTTGAATCCCCGTCATCCGGATTTCCCCGGTATCCGTTTCCTGAGTCCGGAGCCGTTCTACTTCGATGATCGATTGCGGCACGCCTGGCTGAACGAATAGCCCCCTGCTTTACGGGACATGGCGCGCTCTATTGCTGGGTGGCCCGCTGCTTTGTGAAGTCAAACGTGCAGGGGCGGCCTACGATGCCGAGGCCCGTGTCTCGCGTGCCTGTGCCCTCCGTATCCTGGAACTTGGCCTTGACGTTGTAGCCATATTCCTCGCCCTTGTGGGCCAAGACTCCACGGGCGTATTGCCTGGAGGCGACTATGCCCGTGGCTGACAGCTTGGCGCTGCCGTCCTCCGCGATCTTGCCTTCTATCAGCAGGTAGCCGGGCTCCCCTGCCGTGCCGCGCTCTCCACGAAGGTTGTTGTTCTGAATGACGCTCGAAAACTGCCAGGTGTAGCCCTCGGTGTTCCCTTTTGCAGGGCAACTGAGCTTGGTGAGCCACTTGCCATCGAAGCGCGGCGAACTCTGGCCACCGGTTCCCGCCGTTTGAGAAGGCGACGACGTACTTTGGCCGAAAGCGATCGACCAGATCAGCAGTGCGGCTGCCACTCGGAGAGCCAGCCGGGCAATATTAGTCAAGTGCATACACAGCAAACTTAGCAATCTGCAATCCAGCCGGCAAGTTCTTCGCAGCATCGCCACACGCCCGCCGCTGCTACAATCTTTCTTCGTGCTTCGAGTGGTGTCTATCGTACTGGCGTTTCTGGCGGCGGGGTGCGGGAGCCGGCTCGCGTGGTATCCGCCGCCTGAGCAGCGCCCGTCGCTCAGCTTGCCGTCGTCGCTTCCCTTCGGATACTTCGTGGCAATGAGCGACCCCAGTGCCAGCGCGTACATCGTGGGCGGCTTTCGCGATCAGAGCGAAGGGGCGTGGCGCTGGACGCATGAGCATCCGGTGCTCCAGTTCTATGTGCCGCGCGTGCCGCGCCTCCGCTTTCTGATGGATCTGACATTTCCCGACCAGACATTCGCCCAGACCGGGCCGGTGGAACTGACCATCCGCCTCAACGGCAGGGAATTCGATCGCGTCCGGTACGTCAAGCCGGGCAGCCAGGAGTATACAAAAGAGACGCCGTGGGAGTGGCTGCACCCGGACGCCGTCAACACGGTTGCGCTGGAGCCCGACAAGACTGCGGCCGGCCCGGACGGCGAGCGGTTGGGTTTCGTCCTCACCCGCGCCGGCTTCGTGGAGTAACCGATGCAGGTGGCGGCGATTCTCTTTGGCGCGGTGTTCACGGTGGCAACGGCCACGGCGCTGGGCACACTGCTGCTGGGCAAGGCATGCGGCGACTGGCCGGTTCGCTTCGTGCTGGGATCTGGCGCGTTGAGTTTCCTGGTGTTCCTGCTGGCGGCCAGCGGCCTCGTTTACCCCGCCGCTTTCGCGATTCTGGGTGTGGCGGCGATCGTCGCCTCCCAGCCGTGGAATCGTTGGCGGGATGGGCCCGGCGTCCGATGCTGGCCGAAGCCATCAGCTAGAAACATCCTGTTATTTGTCATATTCCTCGTATATTTCTACATCTATTTCTTGCGAGCTCTTGCTCCGGAGGTCAGCCCTGACGGCGCGACTTACCACCTCGGGTTGACGGCTCGATATTTGCGCGAGCATGGGTTTCACACCATCACCTGGAACCTCTACGCCAGCCTGTCACAGGGGATGGAGATGCTGTTCCTGTTCGCGTTCGCTTTTGGCAGGCACTCGGCTGCGGCGTTGGTTCACCTGGCATTTCTGGTGGCGCTGGTCTGGCAGATGGGTATTTGGGGCGTGCGCCACGGCATGGCGTGGGTAGGAGTCTGCGGCGCTGCGCTGGTGGCGCTGAGCCCGATGGTCGGTGTGGACGCTTCGAGCGCTTACAACGATGTCGCACTGGCGGCTGTCGCGTTCACGCTGTTCTGCCTGCTGGAACACTGGGCGGAGGAAGGAACCGCTCGCCTGCTGCCGGCGATCGGAGTCCTGGCCGGCTTTGGATACGCACTGAAGTACACGGGGTGGGTGGCAGTAGCGTACGCGATCGGGTTCGTCGCCTGGAAGAGCAGGCGGGCGCGGGCGGTCGCGGTAGTGGCCGCGTGCGCGTTTCTGCTGGTGGCGCCGTGGTTGGTGAAAAACTGGATGTGGATGCACAATCCGCTGGCGCCATTCTTCAACAGCTACTTTCCCAATCCATACGTGACCATCGATTTTGAAGAAGATTATAAGAGCTACTTTCGGATGTATGATCTCGCCAGCCGCTGGCAGATACCGCTGGCGGCAACCGTGCGCGGCACGCTGGGCGGAGTGCTCGGACCGGTCTTTATGTTGGCGCCGCTGGGCCTGGCTGCGCTGCGAAAACCGTTGGGGCGGCAATTGTGGTTAGCGGCTTTGGTGTTTGGCGCGAACTACTTCAGCAACATCGGGGCTCGGTTCCTGATTCCGCCGCTGCCTTTCGTGGCGCTGGCGATGGCCATGGCGCTGACCACTTTGCCCGGAATGGCGTTGGCGGTAGTGGTGTTGCACGCCGTTCTCTGCTGGCCGGCGGTGGTCGGGAAACTTGTGCCGGCCGGCTCCTGGCGATTGACGCTGACGCCGTGGCGGGATGCGTTTCACCTGCGCGATCCGGGGCGATATTACAAGAATCACTTGGCGCTGTATCCGGCAGTTGAACTGATAGAAAGGGCTACGCCGCCTGGATCGACCGTATTCACGTTCAAAGCGATTCCCGACGCGTACACTTCACGGCGCATCCTGGTGGACTATGAGTCGGCCGCGAATCAGGTGGCGGCGCGTATCTTTCAGAGCGCTGCGATCGGAACGGACCTGCCCAATGGGCGGCTGCGCTTCGCTTTTCCCTCGCGAAAGCTGCGGGCGATCCGGGTAAATCAGACGGCGAGCGGAACCGACGTCTGGAGCATCAACGAGCTGCGCATCTTCTCGAGCGGTCACGAGTTGCCGCGGGAGGCGGCCTGGCGGCTGACGGCGCACCCGTACCCGTGGAGCATTCAGGACGCCTTCGACAATTCACCGGTGACTTTCTGGCGCAGCGGCGAGGCCATTCATCCTGGGATGTTTGTGCAAGTGGACTTCGGCGGTATGCGGCAGGCCGACCAGGTGGTGCTGGAGGGTCCCACGGATCAGTACGGCATCCGGCTGGAGTTGGAGGGCGAGACCGGCGATGGGATGTGGCAGCGGCTGGCTGATCGGCCGATGGTGAGCGATGGCGCGCCCTACCTCGGGTTCCGAAGGGCGGCGGCGGAAGAGATGAAGCGGCGCGGCATCGACTACATTCTCTCGTTCCAGGACGAAGTGTGGTCGGAAGACATACGGCGCAATCGCGATTTGTGGGGCGTGACCGCCGTGGGCGCGGCTGGCGGCGCTACACTGTATCGATTGCCATGAAAATATTTCTGGGTGTGGATGGGGGACAATCCGGGACCGTCGCGGCGATTGGCGACGAAACCGGCCGTGTGCTGGGCGAAGGCGAAGCCGGACCGAGCAACCATGCGGCCGGTGCGGAAGGGCGGGCGAAGCTGGAACGCGCGGTACGCGACTGCGTTGGCCAAGCCGCCGCGAAGGCGAACCTCGATGCGGCGGCGTTGGAATTCGAATCGGCGTGCTTCGGCATGAGCGGCGGGCCGGAAGGCAAGCACGCGATTCTCTCCGGGTTGATCCGCGCGGCGCGGCTGCGGGTGACCACGGACGCGGCCGTTGCGCTGGCCGGCGCAACCCGCAGCGGGCTGGGCGCTATCGTCATCGCCGGGACCGGGTCGATGGCGATGGGGCGCAACGGGGAAGGACGCGCGGCGCGGGCAGGCGGCTGGGGCTACGTTTTCGGCGACGAGGGCGGCGCATTCGATATGGTCCGCCAGGCGGCGCGGGCGGCGTTGCGGATGGAGGAAGGCTGGGGTCCAGAAACGTCGCTGCGCGCGATGCTGATCGAGGCGACCGGCTCGGTCGATGCCAACCAGATGCTGCACCGGTTCTATACGCCGGAATGGGAGCGCTCCCGCGTAGCCGCGCTGGCGCCGCTGGTGGACCGGGCGGCGGGCGAAGCCGATGCGGTAGCGATGCATGTCGTCAACCAGGCCGCGCAGGAACTGGCGCAGCTCGCGGCGGCCGTGCGCGGCCAACTCTGGAAGCCGGGCGAGGCGGTCGAGATGGCGTACTCGGGCGGCGTGTTCGAAAGCCGCATGCTGCTCGAACGCTTCCGCATTCTGGTGGAGATGGAGGCAGGGAACAAGCTTGCGGCGCCACAGCACCCGCCGCATCTTGGCGCGCTGTTAGAGGCGTATCGGGCAGCGGGGATGGGCGTGGAGCTGCGGCGAGGGTGAAGTCGGATCAGGAGATTGTTTGTGTTCGCACGAGTTCCCCAATTTAGTCTCACCGCTCGGCTGGCCTGGATGGTTTGCTCGGCGTTGCTGGTGGCAGCCTGTCTTGCCCAAGCGCAGCAGCAGCCAGCGGCCTCGCCTACGACAGCGGAGGATTCGCTGAAGACGTTTCTTCAGAGCTACCTGAGATCGCTGGACCCGGATTTTGACAAAACGACCCGATACTCAGCAGCTTTCGTTGACCTTAGCGGCGATGGAAAGATGGAAGTCATCGTGTACGCCAGCGGTCGAGGGTTGTGTGGGACCGGCGGCTGCCGCACGTTGGTCTTGGCCCGCGAGGGGTCCTCGTATAGAGTTGTTACGCACATCACAATCACGTGGCTTCCGATCCGGGTGTTAAAGACTACGTCGCATGGCTGGCGCAATATCAGCGTCTGGGTTGGGGGAGGAGGAATCAATCCTGGCTACGAGGCCGAACTCCAGTTCGACGGCACGACTTATCCATCGAATCCTACCGTTCCTCCCGCTCGGCCGCTGGCCGCGAAAGCGGCAGGAGACGTCGTAATATCCGGATCGGAGGAAGGGACGCTTCTATATCCGTGATCCAGGAATCGGTGCGCCATGCCTGGCGGGCCCGCCACGGCAACCACCGGGACTAATCCCTCCCTACGCCAATCAATCCAAGCTGAACCCGTTGCCGGACCTCATTCCAGTCGTTGTCTGCCAACCTTCCGACGACGCGCACATCGCGCTGCAGGAGCGTGACCAGGTACAGCCGGAAACAGGAAGGCGCGTGCAGACCTGCCGCTTTCCAGTTCGTGATCTCACAATCCGTTGGGCACGGAGGGTCCGTCGGCCTGGTAGTAATCAAGCCAAGGATGACGTCGGGGCGATGGCGCTGATAGACGGCCGTGGACAGAACCACGGCAGGCCTGGTTTTCGTAATCCGGGCGCCTGGAAAGGCTGCGATTACGATGTCGCCTGGGTTCAAGCCTGTTTGTGCTCCCGCTCGTCAAAGCTGGACAAGGACGCGCGGCGGGCGTCGGCGAGATCCTCTTCAGTCCAGGTATCGGACCAATCCACGGTCCTGCCGTTTGCGAGGTCGCGGAGCCGGGTTGTCCAAGCGATCACCTGATCGGCGGCGTCGGGCGGCAAGGAGCGGAATGCCTCCACCAAACGTTCCTCAGTTTCGCTGAGCGCGGTCACAAGGCCATTATAGCGCCGTGCGGGTATTGCTCCGTGGGGCTGACGCCGCGGGGAGCGGGCCGGGCGATGCCCGGCCCCTACGGAGCGTGAGGTTCGTTGCGTGCGCGTTGTGACGTGACTTGGGTTGGGATTTGTTTGGGCACACTGCGGCCCAGAGGAGTGGGTGGAAAAGATTAGGAGTGCGTTGCGGGTGGCCGGGCTTCGCGGACTTAGCGCCGTGCGTATCGGCCACCCGATGGATTGAGTAGTAACTTCGTCGATGTGAGCCCGCT
>PLOR01000049.1 GCA_003142185.1 Bryobacterales bacterium | reverse complement strand
GCTGCAGCACCTTACCCGATTCCCGCTTTGCCGGTGACGCTGACCGTGGCTGGAATCGCCGCGCAGCTTCTTTATGCGGGCGAGGCGCCGAATTTCGCCGGCTTGCTGCAAGTCGACGCCGTCATCCCCGGCGGCTTCGTCCCCTCCGGCCCGGTGGCCGTGCAGTTGACGGTGGGAGTGGCGGTTTCGCCTCTATTTACGGTGTGGCTGCAATAGGGCTATTGCCGGCGGAACTCCGGCTCCTCTCCCAGAGCTGTTATTGAACGGAAACGCAGGCCGGGGGCCTGCGCCACAGGCTAACCCGCCTTGAAGGCGGCCGTCAGTTTCTCCCAGGTGGTTTCGAGCTCCTCGGGAACTACGCGGGTCTCGCCGGCAGTGGTGATGAAGCCGGTGTCGCCAGCCCAGCGCGGCAGGACGTGCATGTGCGCGTGGGCTGCAATACCGGCGCCGGCGCTCTGGCCCAGGTTCATGCCGAGGTTCCATCCATCGGGGCGATAGACGGTGCGCAGGTGCTTCACCGCGTCGCGCGCCAGGCACATCATCTCGGCCAATGCCGGCTCGGGCAGGTTTTCGATGGTGGCGATGTGCGCGAAGGGCACCACCATGACATGGCCGCTGGTATAAGGGAAGCGGTTGAGGATAACGAAATTGTGGATAGCGCGGTGGACCACCAGCGCCTGACGGTCATCCGCGGCGGCAGCCCGGCAGAAGACGCAAACGCCTGGCTCCGCCGGCGCGGCCGTGATGTAGTGGTAGCGCCAGGGAGTCCACAGATAGTCCATTGGGGTGCGCGCCGCGCCGGCCTACGGGTTGGGCACCTGTTGTGGCGCGGGCCCCGCGCCTTCGACGGGCGCGACCGGGGTTGCAGAGAGGTTGACTACGTCTTTCAGTTCCTTGCTCGGCTTGAAATAGGGGATCTTCTTAGCCGGCACTTCGACGCGCGCGCCGGTCTTCGGATTGCGCCCGATGCGCGGCTGCCGCTGGCGAGTGCGAAAGCTGCCGAAGCCGCGAATCTCAATTTTGTCGCCGGCGCGCAAGGAACGCACAATGCTATCGAAAATGGCCTCCACGATGACCTCGGACTCCTTGCGCGTCATTTCCACGACGCGGGAGACCTCTTCAATCAGATCGGCTTTCGTCATCCCATGCTCCAGAGTCTCAATCGTTTACGAAACCGCAGTATCGCGTGATTCCAGTCAATTTGCAAGTTTACTTTAGGTTCTGTTTACTTCGGTTCAGGCTCCTTAAGGCCCATTGCCTCCTCGATGGTGGTGGTCGCAGCCGCGGCGAGCCGTTGGTAATCCTCCAGCCGGGTCTTTTCTTCGTCGACCGCCGCGGCCCGCAAGCTGAGACCGATTTTCTTCTCGGCCTCGCTCATTTTGACGATCTTGAAATCGTACTCCTGCCCCACCGCCAGCGGGGATTCGGCGGCGCGCTTGCCGGCGTAACCCGGCACCTCGGAAAAGTGGCACAACCCTTCCACGCCTTCGGCCAACTCGACAAAAGCGCCGAAGCTGGCCAAGCGGCATACCTTGCCGTGCAACGTGTCGCCCACCTGGTGGGTCTGGAAGAAGCTCTCCCAGGCATCCGGCTGCAATTGCTTGACGCCGAGCGAGAGGCGGTGCGCCCCGGAATCGATGGCCAGGATGACGGCCTGCACGGTTTGCCCCTTCTTCAACACCTCGGAAGGATGCTTGATGCGCTTGGTCCAGGAGAGATCGGAGACGTGAACCAGGCCGTCGATACCTTCCTCGATCTCGATGAACGCGCCGAAATCGGTCATATTGCGCACGCGTCCCTCCACCACGGAGCCGACGCTGTAGCGGGTGTCGATGGTGGTCCACGGGTTGGGCTCGAGTTGCTTGAGACCGAGCGAAATGCGCCGCTCCTTGGGATGGACTTCGAGCACCACGGCTTCCACCTGGTCGTTGGGTTTAACCACCTTCGACGGATGTTTCATGCGCCGCGACCAGGTCATTTCGCTGATGTGGATCAGGCCCTCGATGCCGGGTTCGAGTTCGACAAAAGCGCCGTAGTCCGTGACGTTGACCACCCGGCCCAGCACGCGGGCGTTGACCGGGTAGCGTTCGGCCACCGACTCCCACGGGTCGGGCTCCAGTTGCTTCATGCCAAGCGACACTCGCTCCTTGGCGCGATCGAATTTGAGCACCTTGGCCGCGATCTCGTCACCGACGTGCAGTACTTCAGAGGGGTGAGCGATGCGCCCCCAGGAAATATCGGTCACGTGGAGCAGTCCGTCAATGCCGCCCAGGTCGACGAAGGCGCCGTATTCGGCCAGATTCTTGACCACGCCGGTGACCACCGATCCTTCCTGGATATGGTCGAGAGTGGCGCTCTTGCGCTCGTGGATTTCTTCTTCCACGGCGAGCTTGCGTGAGACCACAACATTGCCGCGGCGCCGATTCAGCTTGACGATTTTGACCGGCACATCCTGGCCGGCCAAAGCATCCAGGTTGCGCACCGGACGCGGATCGGCCTGCGATCCCGGCATGAATGCTTTGACCCCAACATCCACCGCCAGGCCGCCCTTGACGCGGCCCAGCACGCGGCCGGAGATGACGAGTTGCTCCTGGTAGGCCTTTTCCAGGTTGTCCCAAACGCGCAGCCGCGCGGCTCGCGAATGAGAGAGCAGGACGTATCCTTCAATCTGCTCGCCATGGTCGATCATCACGTCCACGACATCGCCGGGCCGGACGGTGATTTCGCCGCCTTGACCCTGAAATTGCTCGATCGGAACAATGCCTTCGGACTTGTATCCGAAATCGACGATGACGTCCTTGGCGGTCAGGCTGAGAACGGTTCCCTGCAATACTTCGTCGGCCGCGGGCGGCGCGAAATGGCTGTAGTCATCCAGCAATTCTTCGTAGCTGTCCGGCATTGCCTGGTCCAGTTGCGCGTCATTCTGCTCGTCAGCCATTAGTACTCCGCCCGTGTTTGATTCGCTGGTAGTTGACGGGGATGATGCCGCTGCGGCGAGATCAAACGACGTGGCAGCCACTGCGCTACGCTTTCCCCCGAAACATGATCGACCAAGACCATGGGTCAGCTACCGCAACCATTGAGAGATCAGTATGTTAGCAAATATACGCCGGTTAAGATGGGGTTGTCAATGTGGGCAGGACTCAGTTGGACTCGATTGCCGCGCCGCGTCATTCCAAACGCTCATTTCAAGGACACTCGGAAAGCGCCGGGTGACGCTGGAGGGATCGCGGAAGGGCTCGGGCGAGCGCGGTTTATGGCCGGGGAGAGCCGCATGCGCCGTTCGATTGCAAGAGCCCCAGCATGCGATTTGAGTATTCGGCGAAAGCGGTCCTGCCCTTGCCCGTGAGACTGCAGACAGTCAGCGGCACTTTGCCCTTAAATTTTTTCTCAATCTCGACATAACCGGCTTCCTCCAGTTTGGCGAGATGCCCGGACAGGTTGCCTTGCGTGAATCCGCCCTCCCGCTGCAGGTAGAGGAAGTCCGCATCGCCCGCGCCGCCGAGGATCAGCATGATCGCCAGACGAGCCGGTTCATGGATCACGCGATCCAGTTGGGAGATCTGCTGCATGCGCGGGGTCATGCACTCACGCCTTCCTGGGTCCGCGGATAGGGGTTCGCGCGCAGATAGCCAACCAGCGTGCATGCCCCTTGCGCCACGAGCCATACGCCGGCCAGCAAGGGCATGAGCAGCGGCTGGACGGGCAGCGGAGCTTCCGTCAACAGCAACGTTGGCCCAGTGAGCGCCAGTATCAGAGTAGACCACCATCGGTAAGGATGCTCCGAGTTCCGGTTCCATGCATAGAGCGCAACCGCGAGCGCGGGCGTCGCTAACAGCGTGAACCAGCGATTCCAACGAGAATCTCTGCACAAAAGAAGGCACCACCAAAAGACAACCAACACCGTCCGCGTTCTGAAATGGGTTACGTTCTCATCCGACGGGGGCCATGGCTTCAGGGACAGGGCGGTTAGGGTGTTGGGGAGTCCGATCTCTGAAAGATCCTCCGGCGGTCGCACATAGCCGCTGCGCGGATAGGTCAGGCGCGATTTCAAGAAATCGAGGATCCCGCGCTCCTTCCAATAGAGGAGCAGCACGCCGGCCGCTATAAGAAAGAAATCGGGCTGCGTCGCGGACTTGGACAGATGAATACCCCACCAGAGTCCCACTCCGCCGAAGATGAGCAGCGTCATCCCGAGCAGGATATCCGGAAGGCCGTCGACGAACCAATATGAGGCAGCTCTCCGCCCCGGAGAAGCTATTGGGATTGCGGAATTCTTCATAAGGACTAGTCTGCATCACAAACTAGTCTTTGTCAAGAAAAGATGACGCGCGCTTAGAGCACCCGGCGCGGGAACTGCAATCGTGGTTCGCGGTTGAAGGCGGACGAGGGCATCGGCCGCTCTTTGGTTGGCTATGCTACTGCAGAACCGCGATCTGGCGCATGACGCTTTTCACTTTGGCGGCATAGCTGGGATCGGGGTTATAGATGGCGAGCAACTGGTTGAGGCTTCTGTCCCGGTATAACCTGGAGAACCCGAGTTGATAAGCCACACCCCAGATCGCTGCGGTCGGGCTGGAGAAGCTGCTACGTCCGTTGTCCCAGCCAAAGATGTTGTTGTGCGGCGCAGCCTTGCCGCCAGTCGATTCCACGAAAGAAATGCTCGGCAGCAGCCGCCAATCCAATTGGTAATCATCGGCGGCATCCAGAAACGCTTGCGAATACTCGCGGGCCGGGCAACCCGCTTTCTCGAAAAACCCGCGAACTGCATCCAGGCGCGCGTCCTGGCGGGCCTCGGGGGGTTGGCTAAACTGCAACGGCGAAACTGTAGCCGGGGCGCTGGCCAAGCCGGCAAACACTACCAGACCACTGGATAACAACTTAAGCATCTTAGAACTCCTTATATTGAAACGACTTGTGCCGGCGGCTCGTAATTGGTACGAGGGTAAGTTCCGGCGAGGGGTTCGGGATGGGACCAGGCAAAAAGTCCCCAGGGTTGGAATCAAGAGACCGACATAAGCTGCGATTATACCACTATCAGCGCCGGATTCCGGTGCTAGAACACCCAATCGGCGCAGATTCCGGTAAACCGTTACAGGACACATAGATAGGCAGGTCAACCTGGGCACCGTCCGAAGGCGACGAACCGCGGAGGGTGCCGGGCGGCTACACTCAAGAGATCATGCCCGAAACCGGTCGTTTGTTCCTGGAATGCTCCATCCGCAGACTAAGCGAGCTGACTCCTCGCATAGAGACGTGCCTTGGCAAGCTCACGCCGGAGCAGGTGTGGGCGCGTGGCGGGGAGAACGAAAATGCCATCGGCAACCTGGTGCTGCACCTGTGCGGCAACCTGCGTCAGTGGATCGTCTGCGGCGTCGGCGGCCTGGCGGACACGCGCGACCGCGACAGCGAATTCGCGGCGCGCGGCGGCGCCTCCACGGCGGAGCTCGGCGCCCACCTGCGCGAAACCGTGGACGCGGCAACCGCCGTGATCGCGGCGCTCGCGCCCGAGCGGCTGGTAGCGCCGCTGGTCGTGCAGGGCTACAGCGTATCGGTGCTGGAGGCCGTCTACCACGTGGTGGAGCACTTCTCCATGCACACGGGGCAGATACTGTTTGCCACCAAAATGCTGACGGGCACCGATCTGGGTTTCTACCGCCATCTGAGCGGCAAACAGGCTCAGTAGGACAGACGATCGGTTTTTGTCGTCGGTCAAGGCGTTGTGCGTTACGGCGGCGCGACAGGCCACGGAAGTCGATGGCCTGTCCTACCCGCGCCGCGTCAGAAATTCAAGAGGCCGCCCAGTTCGGCCGCCAGCACGCGGAGTCCGACGTAGAAGGATCCGAACAGCGCGTAGAGTGCGCTCACCTGGTCGAAGCGCATTTCGTAGATCAGCCGCTTGAAGACCAGTGGATCTTCCGCGAACAGGTCGACGCCCCATTCCCAATCGTCGAACCCGATCGAGCCGCTGATGATTTGCCGCACTTCGCCCGCGTAGCGCCGGCCGACCAGGCCGTGCTCGGCCATCATGCGCTGGCGGTCCGCCATGGACTCGCGATACCAGTTGACGGATTCGCCGCGCCGGCGGTCCATGGGGTAGAAGCAGAGGTATTTGGATTCGGGAATGCGCGGCCACAACCGGGGCGCCATGGCGGTACGCTGCCGCGCCAGCACTTCCTCGATGCCCGTTTTCCATTCCTCCGAGTTCGGATCGATACCCTTGGACGCGAGGCCGGCGTACACTTTCGCGGAGGATTCGTACAAGCCGAGCTCGACCACGGACAGATAGGAAGTGGCCGGCTCCAGGTAGTCGCCCAACCGCAGGCGGGCCAGCTCGATCTCCGCCTGGTTGAGTTCCTCGAAGCTGCGGCGAAAGTGCACCACCAGCAGGTCGCCTTTGTGCCCGAGGAGCGAATAGAGCGCGCTTTCGCGTCCCTCGGCGTGCGTTTCCATGCGGCTCAAGACCGCGGCGGCTTCGGCCAGAATCTCCGCGCGGCCGTCCGCGGACACGGCGCGCCACGCCGCGCGGCGGAAGCGCATCATCTGGTGGAGCACGCTCGCCCCTTCGAGCGTCAGCGGCAAAGCGGGCGCCGCGGCCGCGGTCACCGTTTCAGGAGTCATGCCCTTCATTATGGGCCAAAACTGGTGCGCCATCGCGGCGGACGGGTTGGCACCAAGTGCCCGCGGCGCCCCGCTGTGCCAGATCGCGCACACTGATGTTCCCGCGACTTCCCGCCGATAGATGGGGTTGGAGGGTGGTAAATGGATTGCAAATCTGGACCGTGAGAAGGGCGACTGATGCCGTTGTTCAAGATAACGGGACAGGGCTTATCGGCGATTGCGGCATTGGTCGCTCTCCTCGCCAAGCGGTGAGCGCTCAGCGAACGCCGCGAGTGGAGGGCACGTGCGAGCTGATCGGCGATTCTTCACGGCTACTCGTTGCTCACGATGCGGGAATCGACGGAGAACTTCTTGTAGTCGCTATAGGCGGAATCGCCTTCCATGCGCAGGCCTTTGAATAAGACGCGGCCTGAGGCGCTGAAGGCCATGTGCTTGGGCAGCCAGACCTCGCCGTTGATATATGTGTACTCCAGGTGAACCCGCATGCCTTTGTTGAGGCGTCCGAGAACCACGCCAAACGAGATGCTGTCGATGGTTTCCGCGTCGATTCTGACCGGCTGACAGTCGCCTTTCGCGATCCAGACGCGGCCCTTCATCTTGCCGAGGACGCGGGCCAAATCGTTGGACTGGAACTTGTAGCCTGGCTGCGGTGCACCCTCGATCACCCATACGGGCACTCCATCGATCCGTTCTTCTCCCGCCAGACGGAGATCGAGCCCGTCGACAACGTCGTCGATTTCCCGCTGCTCCCGCTGGCGGGCGTGCTCTTTGGCGTCGAGGCGCTTCTTGCGCTGCTCGGGTGTCTGCGCGTCGCGCGACGCCTTGATTCGCTGGCGTTCCGCTTCCTGCTTCTGACGAGCGGCCGCCTGCTGCTGCTCCTCCTTGGGCGAGAGCGGCTTGTCGTCGCGCTGGATCAGGCGCCGATAGTGCGATTCCTCCCGCAGGGGGATGACATCCCAGGTAGTGGACTTGCGTTGCGCAACCGCACCAGCCTTGTCGAGCGTGCGCTGCTCGTCGCGCTCGACGTAGGTGTAGGCGAGCGCCAGTTCATGGTTGTGGGAATTCACGTTCAGGGCGCGGCGGAGTATTTCTTTTGGATCGTCGCCGGCGCGCAGGGACGGCGCGGTAATGCAAACGAGTGCGCACAGACTTGCCAGCGGAATAGGCATCGAGCGATCGAACATGAGGTCGTCTCCGTCGAGTTACAACTGTATCCGGACTGGCACGGCGTGGCGGCGAAAGCCCCACACCAAGGAACCTGGATCACCGAAAACGCGGCGTTTCGGTCCGCCGACGCGTAGAGAAGCAGTTTTAATTCCAGGCGGCGCGCCTCGGTGCTGTGGAGCGTCCGTGCGGGCAACCGCAGCCTGGCCGGGAACGTCTATAATGCATACGGAATGCCTGCCGGACAAAGCCCCGACGCCATCCCGCCGCTTCCTCCGGACCAATCGAACGCGCGCCCAGTGCGCTTCGGCATCGGCAGCGCGCTGGCCTGGTTGCGCGACCTGGCGTTTTCCGTGCTCATCGCGGTGGTGTTGATCGTTTTCATCTACCAGCCCGTCAAAGTGGAAGGAACCAGCATGGAGCCGGCGCTCACCGACCAGGAGCGCATCTTCATCAACAAATTCACCTACCTCTTCGGACTGGGCGGAATCGGCCGCGGCGATACCGTGGTCTTTCACTATGACGAGAACAAGTCCTACATCAAGCGGGTGATCGGCCTGCCCGGGGACCGCGTGCGCATCGATGCTGGCACGGTTCTCGTCAACGGCCGCCCGCTCGAAGAGGATTACGTCCCCCGGCAATACCGCGACACCATTTCCTGGCCGCCGGGCGCCAACGCAAGAGACGAAGTGGTGCCGCCGGACATGTATTTCGTTCTGGGGGATCACCGCTCGCAGTCGAGCGACAGCCGCTCCTGGGGCTATGTGCAGCGCAAAAGCATTTACGGCAAAGCCGTGTTCATCTACTGGCCCCCGGACAAAATCGGACGATTGCGTTAGGCCCGCGGCGCCTCCCGCGCCATGCTAATCCCCGGTGTGCGTCCTGGCACTTGCCGTGCGGTTCGGACCCCAGGTATACTTACATTTTCGCTGAGTTGAGTATGACGGCGAGAGACGACTTCGATCCATTAGCCCCGCAGCGCGAGGCCGCCTTTTTCTACGGCCTGTTCCTCCGCGGGCATGACGTGGAAACACTGCGCCAGGATATCGACGTGCCTCGCTCGATGATCGAAAAGTGGATGCAGGCCAAAGATTTCGAGATTCCATTCCGCGAGAGCCTGCGCCGCGTCTACGGCTACCGCAAGCAGGTTCTGGCCATCTTCGACGGTCTCGTGCTGAACGAGCAGGACCGCCCCCGGCTGCAATAGCGGCCGATGCGGCCAGACCCGCGGCTCCCACCGCGGCTACGTGCTAAGGTGAGAAATCAGCAAATGAATATCCTTTTCATTGGGGATGTTTTTGCCTCTCCGGGGAGGCGGATCGTGGCGGATCATCTCGATGACATCATCCGAACCAACTCGATCGATCTGGCCATTGCCAACGCGGAAAACGCGGCAGGCGGATTCGGCATCACGCCGTCCATCGCGGAAGAACTTCTCGGCATGGGGCTGGACGTGCTCACCAGCGGCAACCACATTTGGGATAAACGCGAGATTCTCGACTATCTGGCCCGCCAGCCACGCCTGTTGCGCCCTGGCAACTACCCGGAAGGGCCGGGTTGCGGTATGGTAACCGTACGGGCGCGCAATGGCGTTGAGTGCGCCGTGTTGAATCTGCAAGGGCGCACGCACATGCCGGCCACGGATTGCCCATTTCGCAAGGCCAGCCAGATGCTGGCGGCTCTGGATCCGGCGATTCGCGTCCGCTTCTTGGATTTCCACGCGGAAGTGACCAGCGAGAAGATGGCCATGGGCTGGTATCTGGACGGTAAGGTTTCGGCGGTGATCGGCACCCACACGCACATTCCCACCGCCGATACGCGCATCCTGCCGGGCGGCACGGCCTACCAGACCGATTGCGGCATGACGGGGCCGTATGCGTCGGTGATTGGAGTGGAGGCGGGGCTGGCCCTCCAGCGTTTCCTGACCGCGCTGCCGGTGCGCCTGGAAGCGGCGCGCCACGGCGCGGAGTTGCACGCCGTGATCGTGGATGTGGACGAGGCCACCGGCAAAGCGCGCGGCGCGCGCCGCCACGCCATCGGAGGAGATTGAGCGCATGGATCCCTCCAACCCGATAGCCGACTACACCGCGTTTTTTATCCAGGTAATCGGCTCGCTCCTGTTCGGCATCGTCTTCCTGTTCTTGTGGCGCCAGTCGCGCGCGGTCTATTTCGGCCTGTGGGCGGCGGCCTGGGGGCTGCGCGGGGTTGCCACGATATTCGGCTTCGAGTTACTCTCCCGCGGCGGGATTGGCTGGCTGGCGCCTTACGCCACCTTCGATTTTGCTTTCGCGATCGTGCTGATTGCCGCGGCGCGCGCAGGCTTCGGCTCCGGCTTGCAGGAATGGCGCGGGATGCTGCGCCTGATCCCCCTGCTGCCGGTGTTCGTGATTCTGGTGTACGCCGTGGCCATGGTCTCCCGGCTGGAAGCTTACCATTCGTCGCACGCTCTCCTGCTGGGCTTCATCTACCTGTACAATTTTCTGCGGCTCCGGCGTCAAGGCGGGCTCGGGTTTCGTATGTTCCGGTTCTCGCTGGTGGTCCTTTCGGCGGCGTTCTTCGAGCATGCCTTCATCTTTCTGTGGATGTACAACCGGGGCAATGCGCCGGATTGGGCCCGTTACCTCCATCACGAAACCTATTACGATTTCGCGCTCCATTGCGTGATGGCCTTTTCGGCCATGGCGATGTGGAGCGAGACGCAAATGGACCGGCTGCGGGGCCTGCTCGCCGAAGTCGAAACCCTGCGGCGCGAGAACAGCAACCGCAGCGACCTGGATTCGCTCACCGGGCTGCTCAACCAGGCGGCGCTGGCGCGGCGCGTGGAACAGCCGGACGCCTTGGACTGCGTGGTGGTGGTGTGCGACATGGATAATTTCAAGGAGGTCAACGACCGCTACGGACACCTGGTGGGCGACGAGATCCTGCGCAACGTGGGCAACCTGCTGGAACGATCCATCCGCCATGACGACGAAGCATATCGCTGGGGCGGCGACGAATTTGTCATCCTTTTCCTGAACCAGACTGCCGAGGGGGCGGCCAAGCGCATGGCCGATCTCGAGCAACGGCTGAGCGATTTCCAGGTTCGCGGATTCGGCGGACTGCCGATTTCCTTCAGTTGGGGCGTTGCCGATGCCCGTGAGCGGCCCCTCCGCCAAGCCCTGGATGAAGCCGACCGCGCCATGTACGCCCTCAAACGCAGCCGCGGCGAACTCCCCGCGAACGCCGCCAGGCGATTTGAACTCCGGGCGGACCCGGGTTCGCCCGCACATCCCGTTTGACCCGCCGTGATGCGGTCTTTTATACTGGAGGATCAGCATGTATATTCTTTTTCTTCTGATTCACATCCTGGTCTGCGTCTTTCTGATCATCGTGGTCCTCTTGCAGAGCGGGAAAGCGGCGGACCTGGCCGGGGCCTTCGGCGGTATGGGCTCGCAAACGGCGTTCGGCCCGCGTGGTTCGGCCACGTTGTTGTCGAAGGCGACTACGATTTCGGCGGTTCTGTTCATGGTCACTTCGCTTTCGCTCTCCATCCTGGCGACGCGGAACGCAGGCCTGGGAACTACGGTTCTGGAGGGCGGTTCCACTAAGAGCGCTCCGGTCAGGAAGCAGGCGCCGGCCATCCCACCTCCGGGATTTCCCGGGCAGGCTCCGGCGGCGCCGCAATCGCAGACCATCCAGATCCCGATCCCGACCAAGCAGAACGCCGGGAAGCCGATCCCACTGCGAATCCCGGCTCAGCCGGCGCCGGATAAGAAATAGCCACGCAACGCGGAGGTGGCGGAATTGGCAGACGCACTAGCTTGAGGTGCTAGCGGGAGCAATCTCGTGGGGGTTCAAGTCCCCCTCTCCGCACCAAACATTATAAGGAATTTAATAGGGCCTTGACGAGAAGCAAGGCCCTTCATTTTTGGTAACTGTAGTGGTTTTTGTAGTGGTTCTTCCGAGATCTTTTCTCTGGTGGCCCTTCACAATGCGTCCTGACCGGCTCTTTTCCGCTGGGCGCTCCTCGGCCGAGCCCCTCGGCTCAGCCGCAACACCCATAGACGGTTAGCGGACGGTCTGGCCTGGGCCCCGGATGATTGCACGAACTTCGCAAGTCATGCTCCGCCAGGCCTTATCGACCCACAAAAGCAGCTTTTCCTCGGCAATTTGCACATCCGCGCCTTGGGTGCCCACGTTGAACGAGGCTGTCAACAAACGAAAGCTGTCAACCGCCAAAACCGAGGTTTGAGCGGGATTTCTTGGGCGGCCAGGAACAACCTAAGATTCGCGCAGCGATGCCGAAGCGTCACTCTGGCGCGGTCAGAGAATACCCTATCGCCTCGTAACCGCTGAGCCGCTTCTTGAACATGCGTGCCAGCATCGGAACCTGGGAATCAACGTAGTCGAATACCCGCACCTCCTTCTTGTTGTGGTGGGTGCGGTGCAACCGGCCGACGTACTGCTGGAGCGTTCCCTTCCAGGAGACGGGCATCACGAGGAGGAGCGTGTCGAGCCGGGCGTCGTCGAAACCTTCGCCGATGTAGCTGCCGGTTGCAAGGATGACGCGAGGCTCGTCCTCCGCCACGGCAGCGATGGCTGCTAAGGCCACGCGCCTCTGCTTCCGTCCCATCCCGCCGCGCAGAATAAAGACGTTCTGGGTAGTTGTGGATAGTCTGGCGGCCAACTGCTCCAAATGGTCGGTTCGGCCTGTAAGCAAAAGAGGCGATCGCCCTGATTGAAGTGCCGCCCTCAGATCACGGACAATCGGGTCATTCCGCACTGCATCGGTGACCATGGCGGCATAGAGGTCTTGAATGGTGACCTCCGCACCGGGATCTGGAAGACTGAAATCTGTGTGGCGCGGAACTACCCAATGCTCGAACAGGGAGGTTTCCGCTGCTTTCCGGGCACTTAGGTTGAATCGGATGGGGCCGCATTGCATGAAGATGATCGGCTGGTGACCGTCCTTGCGGTAAGGTGTTGCGGTCAGGCCCACGACATATCTGGCCTTAACCTGTTTCAGAACCTGTTCGAAGGTGAACGCCGAAAGATGGTGGCATTCGTCGACTATCACATGGCCGTACTCGGCAATGAAGTCACGGACCTCCCCCTTGCGTTGCAGGCTCTGGATTACCGCAACGTCTATTTCACCGGTCCGCGCCGTCTTACCACCTCCGATTTGCCCAATGGACGTCGCGGGCACATCTAAGAACGTCGCCAGACGTAATCGCCCAAGAAGTTTTGAACGGAACCAAGTACTCGGTCCTCACGGTCGCGCGATTGAAGCACGAACTACACCCAGCGTCACGCCGTGATTCCTCGTGGCGTTTTCGAGGACGGGCAACCGGTAGTCCATCCGTATCACCGAGATTCGCTGCGCCAACGCGTACCGGCGTTCACAGCGGATGATTGATCTCCTCTTCCAGCCCTGCCAAAGTCTCGATGATGCGGGCGAATTGGGGAACTTCACCGAAGATCATCACCCGCATGGCATCGTAGTCCTTCTCTAAATCGCGGCGGTGCGGCGCGCCTGGCATCAGCTTAAACGTTCCAGGTCGCGCCTGTTCATAGTTCGCCCACCCGCACGGGTAAAATCTCTGCTTGAATTCGACGACATCCCTCAGAAGGTCCCATGCGTGCAGAGCGGCATCCTTGACAGGACTGTGCGCGAGTCGGTGGAGATCGTAATAGTGACGCGAGTATCGCGGGGGCATCACGCCGGTGCGGTGCGCCTGCTGATGAAGGATTGTGGCTTTCTCCCAGAACGTCCGCTCGGCGGCAATCGCCACCACAGGACAGGCTGGTTCCGTGAAGAGTTCCGGAAAAACGTCTGCCGCATAGGGCCGGATCACATGTGGCGCGGAGGGAACCCAAGAAGCCAGCGGGCCAATTTCCAGACGCACGTTGGGCCGAAGGTATGTTTCTGAGAAGGCCGCCGGGTACGCGACTTCAATGGCTTGAGCATCGCGGGTATCGATAGCAGCGGTGACCTGCGGGCACACCTCGAAGATCGAACAGAGACGCGGCAACAGTTCGCCGGCAATATACTGTGCGGCCTTCTCATTGAAACGCTGATTAAACTGGTCTTGCTTGGTGTTCGACCCAAACTCCTGGTACGGGTTCTCCAAGCCCTCGCCGAAACCCAAGAGTCGCCAGTCCAGGACAAGATCCACGTCCTCCGAGAAGCGTTCGATGATGCCGAACACCTTCGAGAGGGTTGTGCCTCCTTTGAAAACGATGTGCTCCTTGATGGCCGGATCGGCAAAGAGCCTCTTCAAAACCCAGCAAACCCAGAAGTCCTTCTCGGTCACGGCCGAACCGGTGCCACGACGGGAGCCGGCTTCCTGGAAAAGCTCCGCCCGTTGTTTAGCCGGCAGATTCGCGACTTGATCCATCGGTGTCCTTCCCCGCGATCCGCCTGAGTGCGGCGTACACCCATCCAGTCGCGGTCTCGGTGTCGGCTAGCACCCGCGCCCGTAGATTGGGCGCCAACCATGCGCGGATCGTCGAAATGACTTCTGGAGTGACCTGCTTTTGTCCCAGAGACTTGAGCGCCTGGACGATGAGCCGGCTTTCAGGAAGTTTGAAGCCGGCCTCTTTCAGGGCAGCGTGATCGAAAACAAGGGCAGTGCGTCCGACTTTGTACGAGCGGTTCGGGCCATCCGACAGGTAGACTGCACGTGCGGGCACCTGCGTGGAGAGGCGGAGCAGGTTCTGTGCGACAGCTCCGCTCGGTTGGATTCTCCAACCGAATTTGCGCGCGAGCGCCTGTGCCACCTGGTCGAGGTCGGGGCTCAATTCCGTCGAGAGCACCTCACTGAATTGGGGGCGATCATAGATCCCACGAATAACCCGCCGAATCGAACCTTTACGCTCCAACCGGTGGAGTGCAGAGTCGATGGTGGGGCGGCTGCCGAGATCTGCCAAGTCCCGGGCAGAAAACGCCCATCCCTTTCCGTAGGCGTGAATCCGGCGAAGCGTCTTTTCTTCAGTCGATCGGTCCGTCACGGGAGGCCTCACTTGCAAGAAAAAATACCACTTTTTTCTTGCAATAGCAAGCCTCGCGGACAGTCCGCTCCCAGCCTCGAATCGCCGTCAACGGCACCTCTCTTATCACCATCCATTTGTCTTTTAATTTCAGTAGCTTGCGACCGGAGAGGTCGTTTTATGCCGGGTTTCCTGGGGACCGTTGCAAAACTCCAGAGTCACAATATCAATGAGTTACGGTGGACGAATTCGAAGGCAAACTGGTCTCTAGAGGAAGAGTTCGATAAAGGGTCAGACTCTTTCGACTGCAAAGTGAAGTTTCCATTGGTTTTCAGCTCTCGCCAAGCACTTGCTTTCGGAGCAGGCAAGGAAATCTGGAAGAGCTGTGGTGATCAGTTTGCCGAGTGCTGGGTAGGCGAGAGACTAACCGGCGTGCCACACTCGGAGAAGACGATTGCGTCGTGTTCGCGCGTCGATATCTCGCTGCCACGCGCTTTACGCGATGAGAAGAACCAAATCCGAGCGCTAGACCGCTCGCAGCCGCTGTTGCCTTTGCGGCCAGCAGGTTGAGCGGTGCACGCATGACTACAAACGGTGTGAGACGACTTCATTTCTCGTGTCCTCGCAGCTTCATCGGCAGAAACCGGATCTATTGATGCAGCAGAGGAGGGTGGCCTATCGGGCGGCCTTGACCTTTCTGAAATAGCCCTACTGGTTGCCCGCCGCTGTGGTCGCTTCGGTTACCGCCAAGCTGACCGTGACCCGGCACTCGGACCCGTTTTCGTCCTTCAGTCGGACTTCTCCATCGTAGTTGCCTATCCCCAGTGGCCGCGGCTCGACCCAGATCCGGACTGTAGGATTATCTCGTGCTCGACGGGCATCTGCGCGCAGCCATTTGGTGTTGGGGTCGATTGTGGCCGCCACATTCCCCGCACCGGCGACGGTCACGGATTGAGGGCCGGGGGAAGGTCCACCGCGCCGATAACCGAATGTGAGGTGTGCCGGATCAGCGCTGATCGTCACAGCCAGTCTTACGGGAATAGAGATTCTGGGATTGACAATCCGGATCGATCGGAAATCGATCCGCAGTTCCCCCGTGTGCAAGCCGGGGCTCAGATTAGCTCGGGTTACGGAGACTCGCACGCCGCTTCTTGTTCGCGACACGAGAAGCCAACCCGGCGTCGCACTCACATCGAATGCCAGATCAGGAACCTCCCACTCCACCTGTCGCGCTTCCGGCAGACGGCCGTACATCTGGTGGAATTCGAGTTGCCGGGGCGCTGGAGCGATTCGTACGGGACGGAGTGACCACGCAATGTAAAGAAGAGTGAGACACAGGATGCCGCTGGCGCAGGCCCAGAGCACCGACCGCTCCCGCCGGGACGGAATCGGCTGAATGCGAGCGTCCGGCGCAGGGCTCCAGGAGCGCGGCTCCTCGCCTGCCGCAGTTCCCGCATGAGCCACAGTCGTTTTCGCGGAGTGGCGGGCAAGCGCCATTCGGGCCCGCTCCTCAGCGGACCACCCAGCGCGAGACGGTCCTGGATCGAGCCGGGTCTCCGTCTCGACGGCGGACTGACGGGCGAGAGTCTTCTGTGCCTCGCTCGCGCCTTGATCGTCGCCGCCCGTTGCGTCGGCGGAAACGCCCGGCGCCCGCTGGCCGCCCGCCTCGCCCTGCGGCGAAGAGGGCTCCCCGGTGGCTTGCCGCCTGCGAGCCGAGAACCGTTCCAAGGCCAACCTCGCGCGCTCTTCCGCATCCCGCCGCATGGCGGCTGCGGCGTCCGAAGGCGCTGCTTCGGCGCCTTCGATCGCAGCCAGGTACTCGCGCCAGATACGGCCCTCGGCGTTGACCGGGTCCAAATCGAGAACGGCCGCAATCGTCTCCCGCGCCGACTTCGTCTCGCCCGCCTCGACGAGCAACGAAATCTTTCCCGCCATTTCAGTGGCCCGCTCAACCCGCAGACGCTGCAGGATCGTTTGCAGATCCTGAATTGCATCTTCCAGGCTGTCCGGCGGCAACTCGCGGTCCTTTGCCAGAAGCCGCAGAATCAGGGTATCGAGCGCTTCGGGGCACTCCGGGACGATGGAATGGATCGGCGCCGGAGCGGCCGGAGCGGTGTTGTCGATCCCGATTCCGGAACCGCCGCTGGCAAATGGATGTGTGCCGGTGATAAGTTGGTAGCCAAGTCCGGCGTAGGCAGAGACGTCCGTCTTCCGTTCCGCATCACCAATTTTGTCCAACGCGCGAGCAATACCGAAATCCAAGATCTTGACCGTCTTGTTGGGCAGCACGAGGACGTTGCCCGGCCGGATATCCCCGTGAATCACGTTGACGGAATGCGCGTATTGCAAGCCCTTGGCCACTTGCAACAGGATGTTGACTTTGTCGGGCAACTGCAAAGTTGTCCCGGCGAACTCGCCGCTCTTCAGGATGGGATCGAGAGTCTCCCCGCGCAGCAGTTCCATGACCAGGTATGGCACGCCATCCTGCTCGCCGAAATCGAAGACCCGGACGATGTTTTCGTGCTTCAGTCCGACGCCTGCCCGGCCCTCGTATTCCAATCGCCGGAGCAGGTCCGGCGCCGCAGGCAGCATCTTGATGGCGACATACTGACTGAGGTTCGAATCGTAAGCCCGGTAGACGCGGCCAACGGGGCCGCGGTCGGGTTCCTCGTCCTCAATGCGATATCTGCCAAACTGTCCGCTCATGCCCGCCGCGCCGATATTCGGCCCTGCCTTTACTGCGCGCAGGGCCGCTCTCGTTTCCGTATGATAGCTCGATTCGTGTTGACGACTGCGCGGCGCGGGCCGAACGTTGCGGGAACCTTAACTTTCGGCGAGTTTGCTTGACTAATTCTCTCCACCTTTTGGCGAAGATGGGGCTATAATCCAGGCGGAAGGGCGGGTTGGTGTTGGTCAAGTTTCTCGAAAGTCGAAATGCCTTGGCGCCGGTCCTGGCAGTCTGCCTGCTTGCGGCCGTCATCCGCATGCCAGCGCAGGATGCGCCGACAATTGCGCCGGATACGTCCGTCAAGGCGGTCCTACGGGCGCCTTTGACCACCAAGTTCAGCCGCAAAGGGGATCTTGTGTCAGCTCGCGTTCTCGATCCCAAGGAATACCAGAACGGCCTGCTGGAGGGTGAGGTCCACGAGATCAAAGCCGGCGGATCGGGCGGCAAGACGGCGTCGGTCGAATTCGATTTCCATAAGCTTCACATTTCCGGCAAAGTCCTGGCTGTGAGTATGAGTCTGGTAAGCGTCGCGAACAGCCGCCATCAACCCTCGGTGGATGAGGAAGGCACGGCGGTAGAGACGATCAGCCGGAAGGGCCCTGAGAAGCTGGTGTCGAGCGTTTTTTCGCGTGGTTCGGCGCCGCTCAGGCTCAGCGTGAAGGGGTCGCAACTATCCTTCGCGACAGGGAGCGAGTTCACGCTGGAGATGCAGAATTTCAAAGCTCATTGAAATAAGAACACCGTGTTTGCATCATCCGGATATCCCTTGTTTGGAATGATGATATCTGTAACCATATGGTATCGGCGAGTTCAACGGTTCGCGGCATATGAGATGCCGGCTCTCGGAACGAGGCACAGATGAGCGCCAACGATGGATATCGGATAATCAGGCCTCTTGGTTCTAGCTCCGCGGGGACGGTATACCTCGCGGAGACCGCGCAGGGACTGATTGCCGTCCGCCAATTCGAGTCGTCGCTTGAACCGGGCACGCCATTCCGGCAAACCGACAGGGAGCGTTTCCTGGAAGCGGGCCGCCGGGCGCAGGCCTTGACCCATCCCCGAATTCTGGCGGTTCTGGAGGTCATCGACGAGGCTGGCGAAGCATTCGTCACCTCGGAGTACGTGGAGGGCGAGACCCTGCAATCGGCGCTGGCGTCGCGGCGATTCTCGATCGAGGAAGCCAACGACATCCTGGGCCAGGTCGCCCTGGCGCTCGATTTCGCGCATAGCCGCGGCGTGGCTCATGGGGACTTGAAACCCTCTGAGATTTATTTGGTGCCTAAGCAAGGGGTAAGGGTCGCCGACTTCGGCATTTCACCGTTGGCGCATTGGGACACGCGGCGGCCGGTTCCGGTCAACTTGCTGAACGAGTTTCTTTCTCCCGAGCACGTCCGCGACCCCGGTTCGGTTGACGGCCGCTCCGACCAATATTCCCTGGCCGTGATCGCCTATTGGATGTTTACCGGCCAATCTCCGTATGGCCAAGCTGGCGCCGATCCGGCTGCCGCCATCCTGGCCGCGGATCCCGTTCCGCCCTCTCGGCTGGACCAACGGCTGCCAGCATCTTTCGATGGCCCCATTCTTAAGGCTTTGGATCGAAACCCGGCGCGGCGTTTCGACTCCTGCCGGAAGTTCATCGGATCGCTGGGTGCGGGATTAATCCCGCCGCAGGAAGTGGTTGTCAGGCGCCAGTCTCGGGCTGCCGCATGGGTGGCTGGCGGACTGGTCGCCCTCCTGGCTGCGTTAGGCTATCTCGCCCTGAAGGGCAGATCCGGCCGGCCCACCGTGTCCGGCACCACTCAGACTACACTCTCCGAACTGAAGCGAACGGTTGTCCCGACGGAAACCAAGAGATCCACGGCTCAAAGACCCGCAGCCGGGCCAAGCCTCAACACCACATCGCGACCTAACCCTTTCGGTCAGGGCGGTGATCGGCCGAAGGCGGTACCCGCGGCTCCCACTGAGCCAAAGGTATCCGCGCCAAAGGAACCGTCCGCTCCTCCACCCCCTATGCGCCATACGCCCATTGAGGCTCCGGGGGCGCCTTTTGCCATTCAGGTCTTCTCGCGAGAGAATCCGCTTTCGGAAGGCCAGCAGTTCGCTCTGCTGGACCCGACTTACGGGGAGATGGGATTCGGCGACCTGAAAGCGATTGTTAGCGGGAACAATTCGCTTGCGGCGCGCGGCCGCGTTGGCATCGAGTGGGCGGTCGACGGCATCCGGCACGATTCCTGCGGCATGCAACACGATTCCTGTACGGTTCGCTTGAACGAAGCCGTGACCTATCGCAACCAGCCGGCGCACGGAATATATGAGGTGATACTGACGCTGGATCGACACCCCGTCCGCAGTTTTTCATTCCAAATCACGCCCTGATCCTATGAGGCTGTCTTTATGAAAGTTCCGATCGCATCCGCCCTTCTCCTTTGGCTCGTCTTCTCTATGGCGGTTCGCGCCCAAACTGCACCGGCCCAGCCAGCGCCCGCCGCGGCGCAGACCGAAGCCCCCGACCGCGGTGACCCGTGGGACGGCATGCTGAGAGCGGCGGATGATCTGAAGGCGGTGTACGCCAAGAAGAACACCGAGAATATGGCCGAAGTAGACCGGCTCCTCAAGATGAAGGTCTGCCAGATCAATCGCATCAACGGCCTGATCGACAGGACGGAAGAGGCCTTGGACGCATGGGCTGATGCCATGGCGCCTTATCTGAAGAACTGGGAAGAGGCGGAACTGAGGCGCGTGCAGATCGGGGAAAAATCCCTGGCCGTGTCCGAGGAGGACTTGAAAATTACCCAAAACCTGATTGACGCGGACAAGCGGGAGCATGAGGACCTGCTGCGGAGGAAGGCGGACCTGGAGAACCAGGAACACACCGCCGGGATCATCTCCCAAATCGACTCCATCATCAAGGATCTTCAGGAGAGTGAAACGAAGCTCACCACCGACCAAAAAAAGTTTGACGAGGTCACGCAGTCCGTCAACAATACCAAGGCTGTTCTCGCGGTCAGGCTGATCGAAATTCGGAAGTACAAGGCCACCGTGGATGAATATCGCGTCGACGCCCATGCCACCTACGAGGAGAAGCGGAACGCGGCGCAGGAGATTTGCAACGGCAAACGCCCTGGCGCGAGTCCGATTCCGGGCAAACCGGGCGGCAAGAGCGGCGGAATGCCGGACTAGAGGCGGATGGTTCCCATGCTCAAATCGTTGGTTGTCTTTTCCCTGGCTGCGCCCTTTCTGCCAAGCCAGACCTTGGTCCCTGTCCCGCAGGAGACTGCCACCGCCGAGGTAGCGTTCCTGGAGGCCGAAGAAGCCTTTCTGCATGCCGACCCCACCCTCGAACGGGACCTGCACAAGGTCAGCCCCGCGGAGGCACACCGGCGTATCAATCGCGCCGCGGAGCTGGCAAACGACGCCATGGAGAAGCGGCAGGTTTATCTCGATGTTCTGATTTCGCGGACCCAACAGTTGCGAAACCGGCTGTCCGAACTGGAAACCGGGCAACTCCCGGCCGAGAAATTGAGGTCCGACCTGGAGCAGGATCAGTCTCGTATCCTGTCCGAACAAGATTCGGTGGAAGCGCTGATTCGCGACTTCCCGGGAGAAGATAATGTCCTGGTCCGGCATCACCTCGAAGAAGAGCGGAGCCGCCTGGTCAACCTGCAGAACAATATTGCGCGGCAGATTCGCTCGCTGAACACCCTGAGTAGCAGCCCGGGCGCGCTGCGGAGTCTCTTGGACAAGCAGCAGGCCGACATGGACGCCATTCTGAAGGACTACGGCGAGGAGCGCGAATCGGTGATCCGGCGGCGAGCCGGATATGCCAGCATGTATTCGGAAATGCACCGCTCGGTGGACGCGGGCGGCGGCTCGGTGCCCGTCAGGATCGCCAATGCGAAGCCGGCAAAGGGCGCCCCGAACAAGGACGCGGGCTCGCCGCCGGCTGCGGCCAAGGCCTCGCAGGCGTCGGGCATGGCGGGCGTGTGGATCTACCGCAGCCAACCCAACGCGTGGACCGGATACGGCGAGCCAGCCGCGGTTTCGCTCGATTTGCGCGACGAAGGCGGCGTGCTCCGCGGCTCCTACACGGCGCGCCTGCCGGTCTCGAGCGGCGTGCACGATGTGCAACTCACGCTCGAAGGCGCACTGGTTTCCGCCAACACCGCCAAGCTCCGCTGGCAGTCGCTAAGGCCGCCCGCCAAGGGTGAACTGCAGCTGAAGTTGGGCGCCGACGGACGGCTACTGATCGAACGCTCGCGGTCGGGAGATAGCTTTGTTCCGGTTGGATCGGAGGTGCTTTCGCGCAAGTAACGGGGTTCCCGAAACCGGTCATGACTGTTTTTGCCATGCTTCCCGCTCGCCTCCAATCCGTTGAAGGCCTCTCCGGAATTCTGGAGCGGGCATTCAAATGGGAGGCGGACAAACCGATTTCCTGGAGATCTTGCGGCGTCAGCCTACTGGTTCACATGCTGGTGTTCCTTCCGTGGCTTCCCACCGGCCTGCCGTTCCGGACGCGGAGCGAACCGCGCAACCCGGCGATCTTTCGGCCGGCGCCGGGCCAGGTGGTGGCCCCGCGGATCGCGCGGCTGGTGCCGGTTCCGTCGCCCCCCGTGCCCATGCCCGAGCCGGGGTTTTCGCCGGAGCAGGTGCATGTGGATCTCCGTACCATCACGCTCTCTTTCGCGCCCGACACCCGCGGCGAGTTCCCGCAGGTGGTTCAGGCCCAGCACGGAATGCTCGCCCTGCTGGACAAGGACGATCGCGACCTGGTGCGTTACGTGCTCGAACCTCCCGACTGGCGGGCACGCGCGACCTTGCGGGATGCGGCTGGGTATTTTCCAATCCTCATGGTCCCCGCGGAAAAGTGGCAGGTCTTCCGCGAAGCCTCGCGGCGGGATGGCATCGACCTTGGCCGTTACCAGGCCTGTGCGCTGTTTGGATCTTCCTTTATGCAATGCATAAGAAACGCCATCCTCGCATGGGCTGCCGATCGGACGCGGTCCGGCAGGGTGGCTTCGGCGAAACTGGGGATCTCAGCCGGCCGCCCGTGCGGCGTCGAGGTGCTGGAGGTGTCTTTTGCGAGCAAGTGAGATTTGCTTCCCGGTGCTCCTGCTGCTGGCCGGCAGCCGGGGACTTGGCGCGCAGGACGTTCCGCTCGATTTGCCTCCGGACTTCTCGCAGGAGAGCATTCGGGCGCGCGCGCAGGAAACGGCCAAAGCCTGGGCAAACTGGAACCAGAGCGTCGCGGGATTGGAAGTTCGGGCCTTCCAACTGCCGATGGCCGAAGCACGCCTGCTCATCCAGAAGGCGCTCGGCGCGTACCTGGATTTCCTCGACAGCCGCCGTGCGTACAGCCAGGCGGTTGCCGCGCATATCGAGAAACTGCGTGCCATGGCGAAGCCGTCCGAGCCTATCGTCGCCGAGTCCGTGGTGTACCCGAACCAGGTGGTGACGCTGGGGGTCAATCTGAACGCGATGCAAGCCAAGTTCGACGCCCTGCGCGACTCCGACGAATGGGTTTCGATGCGGCGCAGTGTGAGAGCGGAAAGGGACGAGGCATCCAAGCTTCAGGATCTCCGCCGCTCGCGGATTTCGGGCGATGTTTCGTTCGATGCGTCCGCGCCCGCGCCGGTGATGTCCTCTATCCTTTACCGTGACTCCGAACGCCAGATGGCCGACACTCTCCAGAAGCTGTGGACTCGGTACTACCAGACACTCATCGACAGTGTCGAACAACGCCCCGGCGGCCCGGTGCCGCTGGTCGCAATTCGTGCATCGGGAGCCGGCACCGTGCCTCCCCGCGCGGATTCCAATGCAGCGTCCGGGCAAAACCCGCTGGTTGGCGTCTGGACCTACGCCGAGGGGTCGCAGGAGTTCAATGGCGTAGCGGAGCCGCGGCAGGTGGTGCTGGAAATCTGGATCGAAAATGGGGAACTGCTGGGCCGGTATCGCGCCCTGCTGCCCGATTACTCCGGCGACCGCAAGGTGGACCTGCGCCTGCGCGCAGCGACCGTGAGCGGCAAAGCCTCGCTGACACTGGACTTTCAATCGAAAGATGGGAAAGCGAGAGGGCAGATCGTCATCGAACGTGCGGAGGCGGGCGGAGCGGAATTGATGCTGGTGCGCGTGGTGGGCGACAAGAGTCCTGTCCCGCGCGGCCGCGAGTTGCTGCACCGGCGCTGATTATTGCCGCTCGAAGTACCGCGTCGCGCGGCGCCCGCCGGCTTCGACCGCGGCCATGAATTCCAGACGTGAGTTTCCGCCCGGGCGCGCGACGGTACACTGGGCCTCGCCATGCTCATCGGCAACCAGGGCCGTCCGCCACAAGTCCGCGCTCTTTCCCGATTTTCCAATGCTGCGAAGCGTCACCGCTACGGTGGCAAATGGAAGCGGACGATTCTTGCCAGTTTCGACCCGAACTCTGAACTGGAGAGAGCGGCCTCCAGGGGCGGTCGCGCCGGCCTTCGCGGCAAGGTCGACGATATCCAGTTCCTCTTCACGCAATTCGCGCTCGTGCAACCCGAGATTCATTTGATGGATAACACTGTTGACGAACACTCCGGCCTTGGTCGCCATAACGCGGATTTCGAACGGGCCATTTTCCCCCACCGGCAGGAAACGCGGCGAGACAGCCACACCAGACTCGTCGCTGGCAGCTTCTCCGTAAAGGCCGGAATCGGAGAATTCAACGCTCGCCCCGCTTTCGGGAGCCGCAAACACAACCAAGGCGCCGGAGACCGGGCCCCTATCGTCCAGAATCCGGACGACAAGCCTGCTGCTCAGGCTTGTCATGGCGTTGTTATTGGCGCCTTCTCCCTCAGCGGTTTCGATGCGCAGCCGAGCCCTTCCCGCCGCCGGCAGCAGGCTGAACGCGAATAAGGCAAGCAGGCCGCGAGAAAGCATCAACGAAGCCGCCCCGCGCTCACTCCGGGAACCGGATCGTAAGGATGGCCTCATCGGTGACCTGCACATCCCTGATGATGAGTTGGCCATCGGATTCGACGCCGATTTTGTAGCTGCCTTCGTTCAAGGTCATCAGCACCGGAGTGCTCTGCCCGGTCCTGGAACCGTTCACGAATACGGGAAGCTGCGATGGAGTGCTCTCGATATTCAAGGTCCCGCGCCTGGCGTCCAGTTCCAGTTCCACAGGTTTCATGTTTCTGGAGACCTCGAAGATCCGGTGCGCATCGCGGTAGCCTGCCAGCTTGGCCAACAGAGTGTGGCGGCCGGACGCGAGCGAGACCTTACACGGTGCAACGCAGGCGATGGGCCGCTCATCTTTGTCCAGCGTGACCGAAGCTTGCGCCGGCCGGGTGAGTACTTCGACAACCTGTTCGACTCCCTTGGGAGCCGCCAGTGCCGCTGGCTGTGGCGGACCTTCCGGCGGCGCCGGGCGAGGCGGGGGCGGCGCTTCCTGTGCCGGCGGCGGCGCTATGGCAGGCGCGAGATTCGACTGGTATAGACCGAAGATGCTGGTCTTGGAATCGTAGAAAGCCTCGCGCCCGTTGATTTCGCCATCCTGGACTACCAGAGCCGTCTCCCCGACCACCATCGTCGTATCGGAAAGGAGTTGAGGATCGGGTTGGGCGGCGGTGACGATCTCCTCCGTGGTGAGCGTCCCGATTTCCCGGCGGATGCGCAGGGCCGGGTCCTCGGGCAGCACGCCTTCCGAGGCGACGTCATGAGCGACCTCGCTCTTGGCTTCTTCGGAAATGGCGCCCAGTTCCCGCAGCATCGCGGTGATTTTCGCCGACAGGTCCGGCTGCGCCGTTGCCCGCATCCGGGAAAGCACGGTTACCGCGAGATCGACTTTATCCGCCATCAGGAATCCCGTCGCGGCTCGCATACCGACGTCCGACCGGCCGGGGCTGGTTTCCCAAGCGTCCGCATACGCCTTGGCGGCCTGCTCGTACTGGTGGTTGAACCAATATCCCTCCGCGTCCTTCACCTGCCGGATAAAGCTGGCTTCCGACTGGGCAACGCCGGCGGCATTCTGAACCCCCCGGCGCTGTGCACCCGGCGCCAGGCCGACGGCGGCCGTCAGCGCCTCTTGCGCTTTCGGGTAGTCCTTGGTGGCGGCGTATTCGATGCCCGCCAGTGCAAAGCCCTCCCATCGTGTGCCATCCGTTTTGATCAGGCCGTTGGCCGCCTCCAGCACTTTGATTTCGTCCTTGTTACTCAAAGCTCTTAGAAGCTGTTTGTCGTAATCCCTCTGCTTGGAACCCTCCGCGGTTCTCTCCAGCACCGCAACCACCTCAAGGCGCTTCAGTTCCTGAGATGCCAGCGTCGCCGTCCCCGAGCCGGGGGCACGGTTTAGTACCTCGCGCTGGAGCTTCGCCGCGTCGTCCCAGCGGCCACCCTGCGCGCACAGGATGCCAAGGTCATAAAGCGCCTTGTCCAGACGCGGGTTGCGCTTTAGCGCGAGCAACATCAGACGTATGGCGCGGTCGCGATTGCGATTTCCGGCCGCCTCATATGCCTGATGAAACGCCGCCAGGGCCGCTTCCTGGGGACCTCCGTATAAAAGGGCGGAGTCTTGCCTTTCCGGGGTCCTTTCATTCGGCCTGGGCGGCAGCGGCCCCAGCCTCGGTTGCGCAAACAGCGGACCCATGGATGCAACTACTCCCAAACATAGAATGCGCCTGATCATCATGATCTCCGTGTCATCGGTCAGCGAATTTTACTTCGCGGCTGCGATTGCCCAGCGATGGGTCGTCGTCGCAGCGCGCCGAGACCAGCCGGTCCCCTGAGTACTTATATGCGATTTTGATGTTCTTGCCGCGGTACGAGACGATCTCTTCCACCAGTCTGCCGCCCAGGTAAGTCATGGTGCGTTTATACTCCCCGCCGCGTTCGGCGACTTCAACCAGCCGAAGGCCGTCCCACTTGAAGTCCAATGTGCGCGGAGCATGGCCCTCCGGCTCGATCTCGGCAGCCGACACGACGCGGTTCTGATCGTCATATTGCGCCACGAAAGCGAAAATCCCGTCCCACGCAAATGGATTAAAATACGGGTTCCCGGTCACCAGCACGGCGATGTTCTTGCCCGTTAGGCGAGACACCATCAGCGGATCGATGGCCGGGTAATTGGCTAAGACCACGAAAGTCCCCTGCGCTTTGCTCACTGCCCCGGTTGGAGTGAACGACGGAATCGGCGGATCCTCTTTGGGATCGAACTGCGTCTTGTCGATCCTGCGGACGGCACGCCCATCTTTGAAGTAATCGAAATAGGCCGTGAATCCGGTTTCGTTTGGCTGCTGAATGACGGTTTTGACGGAAGACAGACGGTTGTCCGCCCACTGCCAGGTAGCCGTCAGCTTGCGTGATCCGTGCACGTCCGCGATATGCGGATTCGGCGCCAGGCTGACGGGGCAGTAGAATATCCCAGGCGGGCTCTTGTATCCACTGAACCAGTTCGGCGCGCCGTCCGGTTCGGCGGCTGCGGGTTTCACCCGCGGCAGCATATTGATGACTTCGCTGCGTTTCGAACCGGTGCTGGAGGCCGGCAACCGCAGATACTGATTCAGCAATCGCACCGCATCCGAATACCTGCGGTTTATCGCGCTTTCGATGCCCGCGTGGACTAGAACATCCGGATCGCCCTCGTCGAGCGCCAGGGCTTGGTCAAGCTTCTTCATCGCGTCCACGTAATTCCCGGCTGTTTCCGACTGGACAACCTCCTGTTTGAGGTTCTTCTTGTCGTTCTCCAGGTTGACCTTGATTCTCGATACCGAGGCCTCGCCCTTCTCCGCGTCCGTGCCGGAAACGCAGCTCATGTATTGGTTCAGGACGTCCAGCGCCTTGAGCGGTTTCCTTTGCGTCTCGAATAGAGCCGCGCGCGCGAACAGAACGCGCGGGGAGTCCTTGGCTCGCGACTCGGCGGACTTCAGCGCCGCCTCCGCCTCGTCGAATCTTCCGGTGTTGGCATAGGAGTCCGCATCGGCGAGAAATCGAGTCACTGTCCGGTACTCCGCGGATTTGGGGTCTTCGGCCTTTCCGCAGGAACGGCCGCCAAGGTTTTCGCATTCGGAAATCGCATCATCGAGAAGCACGCGGGCCTCCCGGTTCCCGGGATTCAACTTGAGAACGGTATCGAGTTCCTGTTTCGCCTGGCAAGGCAGATTGGCGAGTTGGCGGTTTGCCGCCGACAAGTGTTCCTCGGCGCTTCGCTCGTAGGCCGTCTGCCAGAGATGGTGGAGGTCCTCGAATGAGCTGTCCCAACGCTCGAAATCGCCATACTTCTCAATCAGCGGATCCCACAACCCGCCGGCAGCGAGCGCCTTTAGAATGGCGGCCCGCTGATCGACCCAAGCTTTTTTAGCCCGCAGGGATTCGCGAACCGTCTTCTGCGGCTCGTCGTTGGGGTACGCCTGATCGGAAACCGCCGCATACTGCAGTCCACGGTTCAAGTCGGCGATGTGCGCACTACCCGCGCTCAGCTTTTGGTCCACGGACTGCATCTCGGAAAGCAGCCACAGCCGCAGCTTTGTCGCCGGCTCCCCGGTGACATTCCGCGCCACCCCAGCCAGCAGCGACATGCGTTCTTCGAACGCTTCGGCTTCGTCCTTTTCTCCAACGTCCCGAAAGTCGCTCGCGTCGAGAAGGAAATCGACAACTGCCTGGTCCCGGTCGGTGCCCGGCAATATGGCGAAGAGGTCCGTCACTGGTATGCCGGTCAGATTCTTTGCCTTCTTATCCGTCTGGACCACCACCGCCGCCGAAGACCACGCAACGGCCACGGAGGTGGCTTGTTTCAGCCCCAGCCCATCGGGCAGAATCGGGTCCCAGGCATTTCCATGCTTTCGCACCAGGTACCCTCCCGCGTGTCTGCGCATCACGCCGGCTTGCGGAATCTGCACAAGCTCGAACTTCTTGTACTCGTCGGGATGAACATCCGATTTATTCGCCACCCCCACCCGGAGTTTCTCCTTCTGGTTGAACATGATCCTATCCGCATCCTGGATCTGCCACGAGCCGTCGGCCTGGTGCAGGATCAGAATTACGTGCGAGACCGGCACCGCTGCCGCAACGCCGAGTATGAGCAGAGTCAAAACCGATGTTAGAAATAAATGCGATCGCATGGCTGGTTACCTGTTCTAGCGGTGTAGCGGGATCGAGGGATATCACCTTCGCACCCGTACCCCAAAGTATTTGAGCACGAATCGTGGCCGTCAGCACAAAGCGGGAACCAGAGATGCCGTCCGAATACCTGTGTCATATCCCGCCCTCGCGCAGTTCCCCCATGAGACGCCGGAATTCCCCGACTTCGGGAAACTCGATGGCTGCCCGATCGAGCAGCGCCGCCGCCTTCGGTTTCTGTCCGTCCCGGATCAGAATGCGCGTCTGCTCCTCCAGATCGTGGATGCGGGCGTGGTATTGCGCTTCCTGCTTGACGGTTTCGGCGAGCACTGCCTTGGCGGATGGCTGGGTTTTCGGATGGTCCAGGTACGGTTCGACGAGTTGCCGCGCCTGCTCGAAGCGCCGCTCGCGGCACAACCGTGCCACCTCTCCCACGGACCGGCGGAACGCCGTCTCCATCGCTTTCGCCTGCCGCTCGGCCTCCAACTGCCGGTTCCGCTCTTCCTCCACCGCCAGGCGCCGCCGCTCGGCCTCGCGCGTTCGTTCCTCAGCCGCCAGACGCTGCCTTTCGGCTTCCGCTATGGCCACGTCTACGCGTTGTGCCAACTCCGCCGCCACCCCATCGCCGTAGTCCTGCTGCAGCGCCGCCAGTGCGGCGCCGGCTTCCGACGGCTTCCCTTCCACCAGCAGTCTCTCGATGACGGAAATCGCACGCTTCAGAGCGGCTTCCCGCGCCTGGTGCTCCCACTCCGCTTTCCGCGCAGCATCCACCGCCGCGCGCAGTTTCTCCAACTCCATACGGCCGGGATGCCGCCGTAGCGCCTCCACCAGCATCTGGTCTGCCCTGGCAGCGTTTCCGCTTGCGAGCGACCGCTGCACATCTCCGGCTTCGCTGGATACCGCCGCCTTTTCCGCGATGGCGGCCACGATCCGCGCCCGTAGACCCTCGACCGTCGCCTCAGCCGGATACTCAACCAGGGCTGCGTCGGCCGCTTGGAGCGCCTTCTCGATCCGCTGTTCGGCCAGCAGCGATCGGATGCTGCGCTCGGCGGCGCCCAAGCTTTGAGCCTTCTGCTCCGCTGACTGGCCCGCGCGTGTTTCCGCAAGCAAGTGAGGCAGTTCCGCGCTTTCCGGGAAGTCGCTGGCCGCGATTTCGAGCAGCGTCGCAGCCTCTTGGTGTCGTTTTGCGCCGATCAGGGTGCGCGCTTGCTTCTCCAGATCGCGGATCCGCTCATCGTGCTGGGCTTCCTGCTGGACCAGTTCAGCCAGCACCACTTCGGCTGAAGGGCGTGTTTTCGGGTGATCCAGGTACGGCGTGACCAGTTGCCGGGCCTGCTGGAACTGCCGCTCGCGGCACAACCGTCCTACTTCGGCCGCGGATTCGCGAAACGCCGCATCGAAAGCATCCAGCGCTTGCTTCTGCCGCTCGGCTTCCCACTGCCGCTCCCGCTCCTCCGCCGCCACGCGCTCTCGCTCGGCTTTCGCAATCGCCGCGGCGACGCGTTCCGACGTTTCCGGCGCCGCTCCCGCGCCATACTCCGCGTCCAGCGCCGCCAACGCTGCGCCGGCTTCCGCTAGTTGCCCTTGCGCCAGCAAGGTTTCGATTCCGCTAATCCCGCGCTTCAGCCCGGCTTCCCGCCGCCGCCGCTCCCGATCCTCGGCCGCCACGCGCTGCCGCTCGGCTTCCGCTACGGCATCGGCAACGCGCTTCGCCGTTTCCGGCGCCGCTCCCGCGCCGCACTCGGTCTCCAGTGCCGCCAACGCCCCGCCGGCTTCCACCAGCTTCCCTTGCGCCAGCAGCGTCTCGACCCCGCCAATCGCACGCTTCAGCCCGGCTTCCCGCCGCTGCCGCTCCCGCTCCTCCGCCGCCAGGCCCTGCCGCTCGGTCTCCGCCACCGTGTCAGCGACGCGCTTCGCTACTTCCGGTGCCGCACCCTCGCCATACTCCTTCTCAAGCGCTGCCAGTGCTGCCCCGGCTTCCGCCAGTTTCGCCTGCCCGAGCAGTTTTTCGATTCCGGCAATCGCCCGCTTCAGCCCGGCCTCCCGCGCCTTGTGCTCCCACTCCGCCTTCCGCGCCGCATCTACCGCCGGACGCAGTTTCTCCAACTCCATCCGGGCCGGATACTGCCGCAGCGCTTCCACCAATGTCCGGTCCGCGTTGGTCCCTTCGCCCGACGCGAGCAGTTGCTCTACCCGGCCGGTCAAAGCGGCGACTGCGGACTGGTCCCGCATGCCGGCTCCGCTCAGGGTCCGCAGATCGCGGAATACTTTTTCGTCGGGATACGCGCCCAGCACTCCATCGGCTTCCTTCAGGGCTTCCTCGTACTTCTGGCCGGCCAGCAACGACCGAATAGTGCGCTCCGCCGAGCTCAGCCGTTCCGCTCGCTGCGCCGCCGCCGCGCCTTCGCGGATCTCAACCAACATATTCGCGAACATCCCAATCTCGGGGAACTCCACTACTGCCGCCTCCAGCAGAGTCAAGGCCTCGGTGTGCTGCTGGCAATCCATCAGGCCGCGCGCACGCTTCATCAACTTGCTGGCCCGGGCGCGGTATTGAGCCTCCTGCTTGGCCATCTCGGCCAGCAATGCCTTGGCCGCCGGTCGGGTTTGCGGATGATCCAGGTACGGCGTGGCGAGTTGTTTTGCCTGCTGCCACTGCCGCTCGCCACGCAGCCGCTCCACCTCGCTCACCGATTTTCGGAACGCGGCTTCCAGAGCTTGCGCGCGGCGACGCTCTTCCAGCCGCTGTTTCCGTTCCTCCAGGGCGGCTTTGCCCGGGTAGTCGCGGAGGGAGTTGCGGATGAGAGTTTCCGCATCGTCAAAGGCGTTTTCACCGAGTAGCGCGTCGATCCGGGAAATTCGGCGATCGAGCTCGATGGCCCGTCTTTCCAGGTCGCGCTTCTGCCGCCCCTCCGTCAGAAGCGCTCGAAAACGGGCTTCGCCTGGAAACTGTTCGGTATTTCGCAGCGCGGCCGAAATCGCGCCGTCCCAATCGCGTGCATCGAAAAGAGCCTGCATCCGGACGATCGCCGCCTCGATTGCGGCCACCCGCTCGCGTTTGGCGGCTTGGACCGTCTTCAGCAGATCGCCCAGCGCGGCATCTGGTCCACAGTCGCGTTCCGCGTCCGTGAGAATGCTCTCGGCTTCGTCGAAGGCTTGGCGCTCCGCCAGCCACCGCGCCCGTTCCATGGCGTTTCGGATGGCCGCCTCACGGGCGATCCTCTGTCGCTCGGCGGCGATCTTCTCCCGCCAAGCCGCAAAGCCGGCTTCGCCGGGGAACTCGTTTTCGCCGCCGCGTAGCTCTTTTTCCCCTTCCTCGATCAGACCGGCTTCGAACCATCCGGCAAGGCTGTGTTCCAGCTCCGCGATGCGGGCTTTGCGTTGCGCCTCCACCGCCCGTGCGCGCGCCGCGGCGATGCGCGGTTCCAGTTCGGAGGCGGTCTCGGGGAACGCGGCCAGCGTCCGTTCGTACACTTGCGCGGCGGTGTCCCAGTGTTCCGCGGCTTCCAGCGTGCTGCCCTTCTCGATCGCTTCGCGCAAAGCTTCGCGCGCCTGCTGCTGGCGTTGGCTGGTGCGGGTACGGCGTTCCAGCTCCAGCAGCTCCGGCTCGCCGGGCCATTCGGCGAGTCCCCGGGCCAGCCTGTCCAGTGCAGGCTGATAGTTCTCCGCCGCAAGGCTCGCTTCCACCACGGCGGTGATGTCCACGATGGCGGCGCGCCGGCGAATCTCGCGCCACTCGCTCTCCAGTCTCGACAGGGCGTTCTGCAATTCCCGATTCCCGGGCAACTCCCAAATGGTCTCCAGCAGAGCCTCGATAGCCTCCTCGAAACGGGACTCGCTGCGCAGCCTGGCCGCCCGTTCCAGTGCGGCTTTGGTTTTCTCGCCCTCGATATAGGTGTCGCGTTCGAATATGGTCTGGCTCAAGGCGGCGCTAAGGGTGGCATCCTCCGGGTATTGGGATACGGCGTCCAGTAGCAAGCGGATCGCCTCCGAATAATTGCGCGCACCCGCACGCTGCTCGGCCTCCGCCTTGATGCGCGCGATGGTCTCGCCGCGGCGCTTCTGCGCCAGGCCCCGCTGCGCCTCCTGCATCAGGTCGTTGAGTATCCGCTCACCGGGCATGTCGCGCATGGCGGTCGACAGGCCCAGCACCGCCTCTTCCCATTGGAGATTCTGGATGCTCTGGCGCGCGGCGGCGCTGGTGCGCGCCACCAGCGCTTCGTGGGCGCGCAGTTCGGCGGCCACGGTGATGCGCAGCGCGTCGATACGCGTGTCGCGGCCCTCCCGCGCCGCCGTCCGGTCGAGCAGATCGAGCGAATCCTGCCATTTCCGCTCGCTTCGCAACGCCGCCGCCGCCGAAACCGCGCTCGCGATGCTCGAATCGCGCCGGGCGCCCTCCAGGGCGGCGTCAATACGATCCAGTTCCCGGACCAGGGTCGGATCTCGCTCCAACGCGTCGAGATCCTTGGTCAGCCGGTCCCTGGCCGCCCGCAAGGAAGTCGAAACCTCCAGGTCGCGAGCTTCTGCGATTGCCGCCTCCACCGCACGGCGTCTCCGCTCAGCCTGCCAACGGCCGCTCAACGCCTGCCGGAAAGCCTGTAGCTTGGTATCGCCCGGAAAACGCTCCAGGCCGCTGTCCACGATCACCAGCGCCGGCTCCCATTCCCCGGCGTCGGCCGCCCGGCCGGCGTCGGTCACGCACTGCGCGATGGCGGCTTGCTTCTCGGCATCCTTGCGGGCTTGCAGAATGCGCGCCAGCAGCTTATTCAGCTCGATCTGGTTCTCATGGACGGTGAGCAATTCCAGGACGTAGTCGGTGGCCTCCTGAAACTGGCCGGCCGCAATCATCTCGTCCACCCGGCCTTGAACCTGGGCCAACTCGCCCACCGCGGCATTGGCCAGATCGGCGCGCCGACGGCACTCGTGCTGCAAATCGGCGAGAGCGGCGGCCCGAGGATACATCGTGAGGGCGTTGCCCGCCACCTTCAGTGCTTCTTCGGAGAGGCCGCGGTTCAGGAGATCGCGAATCAGTTCCGTCTGCTGTGTGACGGCCTGCTCGTATTGCTGGCGCTGGCGCTGCAACCGGTTGCGGAGGTCGATGAAGTCGGGCTCGTCGGGGTGGATGCGGAAGCCGGCATCCAGCACCGAGCCGGCCTCGTTGAAGAGGTGCTGCTCGAGCAGATCCTCCACCCGGTGGCAGGTGGAGGAAATATCGGTGCGCCGACGTTCCTCGATGGCGGGCGGCGGAGTGGGGGTTTCGCGCGCCGTCTCGCCGCCGGCGAACAAAAGGCGCCGCCACCTGCCGGTCGCGCTCAGCCGCTGGCCGCTGTCCAGACATCTCTGCAGCGCATCGGCCATCTCCGCGGCCGAGCGAAACCTTCTCCCCGCCCTCCGGTCCATCGCCCGCTCGACGATGTCGTCCACGGCTGCCGGCAAGTCTTTGACGATCGACCGCACGCTCGGCCGGGGGGCCTGGATATGCAGCCGCAACAACTCGAATTCGTTCCGGCTCTCGAATGGCAGACGCCCCGTCAGAATCTCGAACAGCACCACCCCCATCGAATACACGTCGGAGAGGGCGGTGGCCTCCAACCCCTGGGCGGCTTCCGGCGAGATGTATTCGTAGGTGCCGATGATCATGCCATCGCGGGTGTCGCGGCTTGCGCCGCGCACTCGGGCGATCCCGAAGTCGGTCACTTTTACGTGATTGCCTTTGTCGATCATCAGATTGGCCGGCTTGATGTCGCGGTGCACGATCTCCTGTTTGTGCGCGTGGTCCAGGCCCCGCAGCATCTCAATTGCATAGCCGGCGGCTTCTTCGTAAGGCAGGCGTCCTTTCTCGCGCAGGACCCGCGACAGGGTCGGACCGTCGATGAACTCCATGGCCAGGTAGTGTTCGTTTCCTACCTGGAAAAACTCCCAGATCTGGGCGATATTCGGATGATTGAGCTTCGCCTGCGCCTGGGCTTCCTTGCGGAACCGCTCCAGCACGCCAGGGTTATTGGCCACCTCCGGCCGCAGACACTTGAGCGCCACTTCGCGGTGCAACTGCGCGTCCACCGCGTAGTACACCGTGCCCATCCCACCCTTGCCGAGGGTATGGTGGATCTGGTAATTTTTGACGTTCCAGCTCATTCCGATGCGACCGATATCTCTGACGTAGCCCCTCTTGGAGGCTTCGCTACAGCGCGGTTGAACTTCATCAAATCGTACCGGCTAATTGCCGTACTTATCCTCCGCCCGTTCCCTCTAATATGGTTAGTCACTTTGCCTTGAAATCAACGGTCACTGTCTGACCCGGACTGAGTGCGAGGATTTTTAGCGCTTTTCCATGAGACACTTTTCCCGGCTGCCATAACCATGCCCAGAACCAGTAAATGCCGCTGGGCAATTCACCTTGAGAATAGTGCCCCGCGGAATCCGTTACTACGTCCCATCGATTTGTCGTGCCTTGCTGTTCGATCCGAACAGTCGCGCCCGCTACTGGCTTTCCGTCAGGGCCCCATACGGTGCCCTGGAACGAACCGGGCCAAGAACCCGGCTCTGGCAATACCCTCTTGGTGGCCTTCGTGACCTTCGTTGCCTTCGTCGCGGTGCGCTTCGTGAGTGTAGGGCTGGATTGATCGGCTTGATTAGCCTCAACCCGATTCAGGTCGCTCTGCGAACCGACGTGTCCCGCTTGCACAGCCCTCTTGTACCAAGCTATTGCCTCGTCCCTGTCAGCGGTCACTCCCAGACCCTGCTCATAGAGAAAACCGAGGTTACCCATCGCCACTCCGTTGCCCGCATCGGCGGCCTTGGCCCACCACTTGTGTGCCGAGGCCCAGTCATGGGCCTTTGCGCCCAACCTGCCCAGACCCAACATGGCAGCTACGTTACCGGCGTCGGCCGCTTTCCGGTACCACACCATCGCTTCAGAGGCGTCGGCATGAACTCCGAGTCCCCCATCCAGGAGGTAGCCGAGAGAGAGCATGGCCTCCGCGTTGCCGCCCTCTGCCGCCTGGCGGAAAAGAGTTGCCGCGGCCGTGAAATCTCTGCTGGCGTATTTATCTCTAGCCTGGGCCATCACAGCGGCCAGGTCCGCAGGCGGCGTTACTTCAATAGTTACCTCTCGCTTGTGGGTGTAGCCGTGTCCAGTCGCAAGGAGCGTGTAAGTGGTGGTCGCCCTCAGAACGACGTCCCAATGTCCGACATCCTCAACGGTGCCGATCCCGGGTTCAATGGTCACCTCCGTAGCGTTATCCACATACCAGGAGAGCATTGCTGTGCCACCGTTGCTATTGAGGTGGGACGGTACGGCGGTAAAATCGTGGATGATGGGCTCGGACCGAGCCTGCGGAACCGAAACGGCCGGATGAGTCACGGCCTGCGGAGCCGTCACGTCAACCATCAGGATCTGCGTATTGGTGCCACCCGGGCCTGACGCAGAAAGGACGTAGGTTTGCGCATCCGTCGGGAAAACCAGGCGTGAGCCTTCAGGCCTCACCTCCCCGATTCCCGGATCAATCGTGACACTCGTCGCGTTACTCACCTGCCAGTGAAGCGTCGCGGTCTGCCCTCTTTCCACTGTCGTCGGGTAGGCATAGAAGTTGTTGATGAGGGGCTTCGGCTGAGCCTGGGTGCCGGTCATCTCCACAGTCACGTGCTGCTCGCTGGGTTTGCCGGCCCCTCGGGCCAAGAGCGAGTAGGTTGTCGCTACAGCCGGATGCACGAACCGGGCGCCGCTCGGCTCGACCTTACCAATCCCGGGCTCAATGGTGACCCCACTTGCGTTGCTCACGGACCAGCGTAGCCAGACTCCCTGTCCCGGTTCGATTCGCTGCGAATCGGCAGTGAATCTGTCGATGACAGGCTCCGGCTGAGACGGGGGAAGCGCCGCCTGCTCGCCGTCCGGATTCAAAAGGGGCTGCACCGGCGTTACATCTGCCGCTTTGAGTGCCGGGTGGGTCGCTGCCGGATGGCGCAGGAGGATAGCTACGCCAGCGCAGAGTATGAGGGTCACTATCGCGGCTGCTGCGCCGATGTACCACAGCCTCCGCGGCGTCGGCTTGAGCACGCTCACGGCCGGGCCGGGTCCTTCCGGTTGTGGAGGCCGGCTGGCGGGCTCTTCTCTGGTCTCCGGTATCTGGCTCGGTTCCGGCGGCGCAGTCCCCTCGAGGAGACGCATTAGTTCGGCCTCGCGGGGATACGAGAGCAATCCGCGTTGCAGTGCCGCCCGGGCATCGGAAGTCCGGCCGGCCCGTATAAGTGCCGCCGCTTCGGCGCGGATAGCAGCCACGGCACGCAGACTATCAGCCGCGCCGATGCATTTTTTCACGTCCTCCAGTAACTCCCGGACTTTCGGTTCCTCCGGATACTTCGCGTGCAAGTCTTCCAGCGAGGACTGGGCGGACCGCAAGTTGCCTTGGCCGATTAGCAACTGCGCGGCGGCAACGGCTGCGGCTAGTTCCCGCGCGCGGAGCTGGCGCGCAGACTCCGAGCCATCCCGGTCGATGCGGTTGCGCAACGCGAGAACTTCGCTCGCCGCGGCCTCCGCCGGCGGAAGAGATTCAAGAAGCGCCATCGCCCCGGCGTAGTCGCCGGCGGTGTGTTGTTCGGAGGCCTTTTGCAGAATCTGTTGAATGCGGTCCCGACGGCCGGCAGTGGCGATCCCTGCCAGGCGATCCCGAACCGCGGGATTGCCCGGATCGAGACGTGCCGCCGATTCCAGCAGCCACGACGCCTGATCGATCCGCTGGCGGGTCACCAGATCGTCGGCTTCCCGGAGCATCGATTTCACCCGCACCTGCACCGCCTCGGCCCGCTGACGTTCGAGCCGTTCTTCACCGGGTGCATCGCGGAGGGCCGCGTTCAGCACGTCGAGAGCGGTATCCCACTGATGCTCCGCCTGTAGCTCCCGGGCCCGTTCGATGGCCGCACCGGCGATGACGCTCCGCCGCCCTGCTTCCCGCACGGCTCGGACGCCGGTCAATGCCCTTGCCAGGGCGCCTTCGTCTGGAAATCGCCGCAGCGCCTCCTGGAGCACGCCCTCGGCGGCCTCAATCTGTCCGTTGGACTCCAGTTCCCGGGCACGATGGATGCTCGATTCCACCTCCGCGGCCCGCAGCCGGACCTGCCGTTCGCTTTCCACCTCGGCGCGAAGTTGCAGCAGGGGTAGTTCGCCGGGATATTGAGCCAGCAGGCTGTCGATGGCCTCCATCGCCGCCGTCCAGTTGGCCGATTGCCGTAGCGACGACACCCGCTCCCGGCAGGCCTCGACTGCTCTCGCCTTCTCACGCTCCTTTTGCGCCTGCACGGTCCCGCTCAGCAAGGCAGTCAGTTCCGGGCGGTTCGGCAGTTGCGCCACCGCCTCGATAATCAGGTTGATGGCCTCCTGAAATCGTTCCTGTTGCTTCAATTCCTCTACTTGGCGGGTGATGACCTTCACCTGCGAAGAACCCGCCGCAAGCGCCGAGAGCTGCTCCTCGACCTGCCGCAACAGGTCTCCCAGTTCGACGCTGTTCGGGTAGCGGCGGAGGGAACTCTCGACGGCGGTCCGCGCGAGCTCCGGCAGACCGCGTTCCAGCAGGCTCCGCCCTTCGTTCAGCGCCAGAGCGAGCCCCTCCGCGTGGGTGCGCTGCTCGCGGACCACCCGGTTGTGCAGTTCCAGAACCGCGGGGTCGCCTGGAAACTGCGCGCTCGACCGGTTCACCTCGCTCTGCGCCTGCTCCCAGTTCCCCTGGCCCAGAAGTTCGTCCACGCGCCGGCTGAGCGAAGAGATCGCGCTCCGGCGCTCCCTCTCTAGATCCGAGGTGTCCTGTGGCAGCGGTAGCGGCGACAGGTTGCCGAACACAGGCCGCGGAGTGGCGCCGGATGCGGCGGGCGAGGCTAGCGACCGCAGCTTGCTCCAGAACGACTCCGGGCCGGCCGAGCCGGCGGCGGGCATTTGCACACACTCGCTCAGCGCACGGGACATCTCAGCCGCGTTCCCGTAACGGTCCTGCGGCTTCTTGGCGAGGGCCCGCAATACGGCGCTCTCCAGCGCACGTGAAATGTCGGGCACCCAGCCGCGTAGAGCCGGTGGAGAGCTTTGAATCTGCATCCGCACCAGTTCGTAGTCGTTCTGGCTACTGAAGGGCAAGCGGCCGGTGAGCAGCTCGTAGAGCACGACGCCGCTGGAGTAGATATCGGACAGCGCGGTGGCGTCTTTTCCCTGTGCGGCCTCCGGCGAAATATATTCCAGGGTGCCGATGAGGCTGCCCTCCCTGGTCATGCGCGCCGATCCCAGTAACCGGGCGATGCCGAAGTCGGTGACCTTGACCACGCCCTCCTGGCTGATGATGATGTTGGCGGGCTTGATGTCCCGGTGCACAATGTTACGTCCGTGCGCGTAGTCCAGCCCGTCCAGCGCCTGCACCATGATGGAGATGGCGGAATCGATCGTCAGCCGCTTCCTTTCCGACAACATCCGGGAAAGCGTGGCGCCCCGAACGAACTCCATCACCATGAAATATTCGTCGCCCTCGCGCAGGAACTGGTAAAGGCGCACGATGTGGGCGCTCTCGAGGCGCCCCTGAATCCGCGCCTCCTCGCGGAAACGGGCGACGATATCCGGACGGCGCGCCAGTTCCGGGCGAAGGGCTTTCAGGGCCACTTCGCGGTCGAGTTGGGTGTCGATGGCGCGGTAAACCGCCCCCATCCCCCCCTCGCCGAGTTGTTCCAGGAGCTGGTAGCTGCCGACGGAGCGAATCATTGCAGATTCACCGAGACTTCGCGGGTTGCTCGGACCTCCTCGATAACTGGTTCCCCGGCTTCCGGCTCTGTCTTAGGAACGACAACGTGAACTAAGGCCACCGTGATGTTGTCGTGGCCGCCGTTCCGCTTGGCGGCGTCGATCAGGTTTTGCACGGCCGGGTGAGTCGGCGTGACCGCGATAATGGCCTGCATTTCGAAATCCCCGACCAGATCGTGGAGTCCGTCCGAGCACACCAACAGGCGGTCGCCGCCGCGCAGAACCATCGGTTTTTCCCAATAGGAGGCGGTAATCTCCGGACGCCCGCCCATCGACAGGGAAAGAACGTTGCGCTCTTCATGGTTGCGGGCCTGCTCGTGGGTGATAATGCCCTTGCGCACCATCTCGCCAACCACGGTATGGTCCTCGGTGAGCTGGTAAAAACCGTCGTCGCGCAGCAGGTACAGCCGCGTGTCGCCCACCCAGGCCGCGTAAAGCTCGGGCGTGCGGATCGCCAGGGCCACGCAGGTGGTGCCCATTCCGCGCAGCTCCGGATCCTCCTGAGCGGCGAGGTGGATTTCCGCGCTGGCCGTTTCGAGCGCTTCTTTGAGCGCCAAGCCCGGACCCTTCTTGGAGTTGTAATAATGATCGGGGATGCTGCGCACGGCCATCTCTGAGGCGACCTCACCCGCCGAAGCACCTCCCATCCCGTCGGCGACGATCACCAGCGTTCCCTTGGCGGCGGCCACTTCCGGATCGCTCGGGCGCTCGTAAACGCCGCGGTCCTCATTGTTGGCGCGCACCGAGCCAAGGTCGGATTGGAGACAGATTTCCAATTCCAGAGCGGGTGCAGGAGCCTCGTCGCTCTCTGCCGGAGTGGCGGCCGCCGCCTCGGCGATAACCGGCGGCGCGTCCCCGGTCTCCTCGAGACCGTTTCCGGGCTCTTCCTTTGGCGCTTCTTCCCCTTGCGGGAACATGAACCTGACGAGTTTCTCCCAGAATGGCATACGACCCTTATTCTTTCTTCCCAAAATCCGGACGGCCCTCGATCTTTTCCAGGCCAAAAAGATATTCGTTCTTGTTGTTGATCTCCACGTCAACCTCTCGCGGTTGAAACCCTTCTCGGCGGAGCCACAGCTCATAGCTCTTTCCGAAGGGGCCCGTCAAAGAATAAGGCGTACGCCCGAGTACTTGTCCGTCGCTGTTGGTTACTTCGGCCGGCCCGTCGTAGGTGGTCACCCGGACGGTCTTCTGGTCCGCTCCGCCCGGCTCCACGGTGGAGTTGGTTGGGCTCTGTGCCGGCGCCGGAGCGGATGCCATCGGCGGAGCAGCCGAGGCCCGGTTGGGACGCGCCGGCGGCGACTCGCTCGATGTTCGAACCGACGCGTCATCAGCAGGGTCGGCAGCCCGGGTTGGGGCGCCGCTCGAAGGCTCCGCGGGAACGGACTGGGATTTCGGATCCTCTTGCCCGCCCGGACTCTTGACTTCCGTCGCCGGCCTGAACGCGTAAGCGAAAAGCAGCAGCACCGCCACTGCCAGTCCCCCGGCGACGTATGCCGGATTGGAGGAGAGCGTCTGCTTCCACCCGTTGCCTGTCAGACGGCGGCGCAGTTGCTGCACTTCCCGCAGCATCACCCCGCCCGAAGCGTAGCGCTCGTCCGGCTTGAGCCGCAGGCAGGTGGAGATCATTTTGATCACCGGCTTGGGCAGGCTCGGCTTGCGCTTGACGGCCGGAATGTAACGGGCCGCCGTTACGTCGTCCCGCACCCCCGTCGGATCGCTGTTCGGGAACGGCGCCGCTCCCGTGACCATTTCATAGAGCAGCACGCCCAGCGCCCAGACGTCGCTTCTGGCGTCGCCGCGCGAACCCGCGTGCTGCTCCGGCGCCATTTTCCCCGGTGTTCCGATGGTGTGGCCCTCGGTCGTCAGCACTGGCGTGTTCTTCGCCACCGAAATACCGAAATCGAGCAGCTTGGCTTTGCCTTGGGCGGTCACCCGGATATTCTCGGACTTGATATCGCGATGGATGGTGCTTTTCGAATGCATGTAAGAAACCGCATCGCAGATTTCGGCCAGGATCCTGAGGGCATCGGCGGGTTCCAGCGCTCCGGCGTCCCGGATCCATTCGTTTAGAGCGCGCCCCTCGACGAACTCCATCGCGATGCACGGCCGGCCCTGATATTCGAAATACTCGTAAAGCTCGGCCACATTGGGGTGGTGCAGGCTCCACTGAATAACCGCTTCGTTCCTGAAACGGGCCAGCGCGGATCCGGACTCCCCCGCAAGCGTGAGAGCCTTCACCGCGACTGGCCTTCTCTTTTGCAGATCCGTCGCGCGATAAACCTCCCCCATCCCGCCGGCGCCGACGAGCTTCTCGATCCGGTACTTACCGCCGACCACGGCGTTCAAGGGGAGGCCCGGCATCGAACGACCTATTGCATTACAGGCTTGTTATCGATCAACTCCCTGGCAAACTTAATGGGTACGGCGAAGGTCGCACTGGCGCCGCCGGCTGTGCGGCCGGCGTAAAAGATCGCGATCACGCGGCCTTTGGAATCGAACACCGGTCCGCCGCTGTTGCCCGCGCCCGTGGTGTTGATGCCCAATTGATAGACTTCGCCGCTGCTGATATAGCCATCCACGCCGCGTATGGCATTGCCGGAGGGCAGCACTTTGCTGATCGGACCGTCGGTCAAGGTCGGGTCGGCGATCACCGAAAGATGCGCCCGGTTGGTGAACATGTCGTGGGTAACGTCGAGGGCGAACACGTCGGCCGAAACCGCCGGGTATCCAAGCACCACCACTGACTGGCCTGGGTTGATGGGATTCTCGTCGTTGAACATGATGACCGGCCTTTGAGCGGAGGGAACGTCCACCTTGCCCAGCGCAACATCGTGCTTTTCCGACAGCGTCACGCTGGTGGCGCGATACCGCTGCGCGGTCTTGGCAAACGTCACGTTGAAGATGGCCTCGCCCTGAACGCTAGTTTTGAGCGGGTTGAACTGCAGCCGGTCGCTGAAGGTGCTGGTGGTGGCGACGCCGGTGTCGGCGGCAGCCATGGTCTCCATCTTATCCACCACCATTTTGGATCCTTCCGAAGGCACCCACTCGGAGGGGAATTCGGCAGCCGAAAGGCACCCTACGATGCTGTTGTTCTTGATCTTGAGCCCGGCGCTTTTCCTGGTGAAGCTGGCCACATTCCAGGTAGCACGCCAGGGCGCCAGCACGTGCCGGTTGGTGATGAAAAAGCCATCACCGCTGACCAGGAAGCCGGTGCCGGAGTGGGTTCCGACGATGGGCGTATTGTTGCCTCCGTTAGGCAGCGTGGAGAGGACCGGGCTCAGGTTGCCACCGTCCTCGACGAACATGGGCAGGTATTCGGACTTCGAAACCTGCGGACAGGCTCCCAGGTCGTTCGGGTGATGGTAGAGGTAGATCTGCCCGCCGGTGTCCGTATCGGTGATCTTCCAGGTGGCCTCGATCAGGATGACGGATTTGGCGTTCGCGGCATCAATCGCCTCGGGCGTCATTTCTGCCGAAGCGACAGTGGGGGCCGGCTTCGGAATGTCATACCCGGCGATTCTGATCGCCGCCGCGGATCTGATGACTTCGGCGGCCCGAGCTTCTTTTTCGGTCTGATTCTGCTGTGCCAGCAGATCCGGAAGGGCCTTTTTGACCTCCCACGACTTGCTGACACGAGCGCTCGCAATCAGGTAGGCAAGCTTATCCAGGCGATCCCGGGCGTCGCGCGCGGCAGCGTCGCTTTGCTGGAAGGACTGTTCCAACCGCTGCCGCTCCTCCTTGGCTGCTAAGTCCCGCGCCGCCTGTTGGTTGCGATTCCAAACGAAATAGCCTGCGCCTGCGCCCAGCACCACCAGAATGCCGATGAGGGCGATCCACATGGTCTTGCGGGATTCGCCCTTCATCTGAGAAGCTGCTTCGCCGACCAGCCGCTCGACCGTCGCGCGGCCCACCGGCCGGGGAGCGTCAGGCATCATACCCGGAGGCACAGCGCCTCCGCCCATCGCCCCGCCCCCAACGGCGTCGGCCGTCGGCCGGGTTGGCGCGGGCTCCGCCAGTCGGGTCGGAGGCACGGTCTCCGCGAGCCGCGTGGGAGGCGCGGCGGGAGGGGGAGAAACTTCAAACACGAATTCAGGACCCGATGGTCCCAGTTGTACACGGTCGCCGTGCTGCAAGCGAGACGCACCATAAATACGATGGCGGTTGATGAACGTCCCATTCCGGCTGTCCAGGTCCGTTATCAGGAACCCGTTAGGATCCGCCGGATCACGAACGATCCGGGCGTGATTGCGGCTGACCAGGTCTTCCCGATCCGCATCGAACCGGATTTGAGCGTTCGACTCTCTCCCGATCAGAACTTCGCGGAAACCCTGGAGGGGGATTTCCTCCACCTGATTGGCTTTCGTCCCACTTAAATGACGAATGACGATACTCGGCATGTAGCCTCCTTGATTTGCCAGGTGGAACTCGTCGCTCCCCTGTCACGTCGATATACGCGCGTTACAAGGCAGGTGCTGCGCAACTTTTCTTGCAGTTTTTTTCTTGAGCTATTTTGCGCAACTTCGATTCGAATTGCGCCATTAGGGGTATGAAAGCGAGCAAAGGAAGCGGATCGGCTTGCCGGTTCGCGCTTTCAGCCGTACGTCCGTTGGTGTCAGGCGGGGCCGCGTAAGCAGTTCGCCTTACAAAGAATCGATTGCTGGAGGAAATTGCAATGTGCCGATCAACTGTTTTCAGCGGGTGCCTTAGCGCCGGTTTGTTCGTCTTCGCGGCTGCATCCGCTTTGCATGCTCAATCCAATCCTGCCGGGTGGCAATCCGCGCTGCCTGGCAGCGTCGTCTCTGGTCTGACGTTGGCCTACTCGTCACCGCCGGTCGTGGTTCCGCGAGTGCCTTCCGTGCCGAGAGTGTCCACGCCGAGGGTGTCCACGCCAAGGGTGTCCACGCCAAAGACAGCTACTCCGAAAACGGCAACCCCAAGGACGGCTACTCCGAAAACGGCTACGCCGAAGGCGGTTACCCCAAAGACTGCCGCGCCGGCTCCTCGCGCCAGCCATACGCCGGCCTCCCCCAAGCCTTCGACGGCCCCACCAACGAAGACGCCTAGCCAGGCTACTTCGAAAACTCCCTCTCCCAAGGGCTCCGGGGGCTCCGGCAAGGGCACACCGAAGAACCCCAGTACGGCGGGCCCGACGGGGTCCGGTAAGCCTGCACCGGCTGGCTCCGGTGCAACTCGCGCCCCAAAACCTGCGACTACAGCGGGTTCGAAGCCGAATACCGGCGCCGGCTCCCAGGCTAAGGGCGGCCGTGGCCCAGCAACCTATCAAACGCGCGACAAGCAAACCGTGGCGCATATCCAGGACGGGCATGTGACCCAAGTGCAGCGGGGCGGCACCGTGATCCGCCGCCCGGGCGGTGGTACGCGCACCGTCGTAGCGCGCCGGGGAGACAGGACTGTGGTGGCTCGCGGCGCCGGGCATGGCTACGTTCAGCGGAGCGTCCGGGTGGGTGGCCGGAGCTTCGTTCAGCGTACCTATTATGTGAATGGCGTCGCCTATGTGCACGCCTACCGGCCGTTTCTCTACAACGGCGTCATGCTGAATTTCTATGCCCCGCTGGGGTACTACCCGGTTGGCTTCTATGGCTGGGCCCTCGGTCCGTGGGGCGTTTCGGTGAATTATCCGTGGGGTTGGGGCGGCTCGCCGTGGTTCGCCGCCTACGGCCCTTATTTCCGGCCCTGGAATAGCTATCCCGCGCCCTCGTTCTGGCTGACTGATTTCATGCTTGCCAACAGCCTGCAAGCGGCGTTTCAGGATAAGGAAGAAACCCACGATGCCGACTCCGCAATCGACTCGAATCCCGCGGACGCCGACGCTCCGCAGGCTGGGCAGGCTGCTCAAGCGATGCCGGACGACGTCAAGAACATGATTGAGGCTGAAGTCAGGCGGCAACTCGCGGAAGCCCAGAGCGAAGCACAGTCGCCGCAGCAGAGCGCTCAAGCGCTGCCTCAGTCGCTCGCCGAAAACGGCGCGCACCTCTTCCTGGCCGGCGACAACCTGGAAGTGCAGAACCTCGGCACTCAGGAATCCTGCGTCATCGGCGCGGGAGACGCCATTCAGATCAACGGAGGTCTGCCGCAGAGCGGGAGCGAAGTCCACGTCCTGGTTCGAGCCAGCAAGACCTCGGACTGCCCGGTGAACAGCACCGTCTCTCTTTCCCTCGCCGACTTGGTCGAGATGCACAACAACATGAGGGAAACTATCGACCGAGGTCTGGAAGCCTTGCGCGCGGGCCAAGGATCGAACAACCTGCCGAGTTTGCCTGCTGAAGCCGCCGGCGCGCCCACGCTCACGGCCTTTGCCTCATCGATCCAGCCCGACCCCGACGCGGCCAACGTGATCGCTGAGACGTCCCGCCAGGCGGACCAGATGGAAAAAGCAGTCATCGCCGAATACCGCGCCGAGCCGTCCCCCAGCCCGCTACCGGAACCGCCTGCGCCAGCAGCCGATTCACGTCTGGCATCCATACAGACAGGCCAGACGGAACGCCGGGTGATCGACATTTTAGGGCAGCCGCTGAGCGCTGCCTTCATGGGTGGCTTGAAGAAGGTCTACGAATACCCGTCCGGGAAGATAACGTTTACCGATGGCGAAGTGAGCGAGGTAGAAGTGTCCGGAGCACCCACTGCACCCATCGTGCGGGCTGCGGCGCCGGTCAGGACCCAGGCAGCCGTCTCCGCCGGCATGACCGAAAGCCAGGTTGTGGCGGCTTTGGGACAACCGCTCCAAGTGTCGTTCCTGGGCGGATTGAAGAAGATGTATGTGTACTCCGATTGCAAGGTTATCTTCACCGACGGTGACGTCAGCGAAGTGCAGTAGCAGCTAATCCCGATGGGGCAGACGGCGGGTTTTGTGCCGGCTGCCCCGCTCTTTTCGCGGGCGTCGCCCCCAGGCACCTACGGGTAACGTTTCCCTTTCGGCTCCTGCCTCTGTTGTTCTTTGCAACATAAGAAAAAACCTTAAGAAAAACATCCTGCCGATTGGTTGAGCGTCTGTAACCGGTTTGCTCGCAATTCAGTACGTCCCAGATATCTATGTCGGATGATTACTTACGTGATATTATTATTCGGACATGGATGAGCCCGCGGGTCAGTCCGAGTCTTCACAGCCCGAGCAGGCGGCTCCTTTAGAGTCGCAGCAACTCATCGTTGAGTTATATACGGAACTGAGGCGGCTAGCCGGTCGCCTCATGAGCCGCGAACGAGGGGGCACGCTGCAGCCCACGGCTCTGATTCACGAAGTTTACTTAAAGCTGTGTCAGCAGGATGGCGCTAACTGGACCGATAAGAATCACTTTATGGCGGTAGCCTGCCAAAGCATGCGCCGCATCCTGGTGGATCATGCCCGGCGGCGCAGCGCGCTGAAACGGGGAAACCCGGTGCATGTGCTGACGCTGGATTCGATACCCGAGCCCGGGTTTCAAGCGCAGCGAATTGAGAATATCATCGCGGTGGACGAGCTTCTCACTAGGCTGTCCGGTTGGGATGGCCGCTTGGCGAAGCTCGTCGAATTGCGTTATTTCGGCGGTCTCACGACGGAGGAAGCAGCGGTCGTGCTGGGCATTTCCTACGACCAGGCGCGGCGCGACTGGACGGTCGCGCGGGTTTGGTTCCGCACCGAAATGCGCATGCCCGAATGAACTCGATCGAGTGGGACCGGTGCAAAGGGATCTTCTCCGACGCGCTGGAACTGGGTCCGGAAGAGCGGATCGTGCTGCTGGAACGCGAGTGCGGCGGAAATTCAGAACTGCGCGATCAGATCCTCAAGATGCTCGACGCGGCCGCGGACGACGATTCGCTGCTGGATGTCAGCGCGGCGGAACAGTTGGCGGGAAGCCCACAACTTGCCGCACCCTTGATCGCCGGCGACATCGTAGGCCGGTATCGGGTGCTGCGGCATATCGGGCAAGGCGGAACCAGCCTGGTGTACCTGGCAGAGCACGCCGGCTTGCATAGTCCCCGGCGCTTCGCCATCAAAGTGATCGCTTCGGCTTTCATCGCCGGCCAGCAGGAAAGGTTCGACCGTGAGTGTGACATCCTGGCGACCTTTGAACACCCCAACATTGCGCGAATCATCGACAAGGGCGTCACCGCGACCGGCTGGCCGTACCTGGTGATGGATTATGTCGACGGCACCCCGATTCACAACTACTGCTTCGACAAGAAACTGGCGTCGCCCGAGATCGTGCGGCTGATTCTCGAGTGTTGCCGGGCTGTCCAGTATATTCATCGCAACCTGGTGGTTCACTGCGATCTGAAGCCCACCAACATTCTGGTGGACGCCGGCGGCTCGCCGCGAATTCTGGATTTCGGGATCGCGCGGCTGATCGAGCCGGACCGCAAGACGCGCACCGGGCGTACCACCCGCGGCATCCGGCCGCTCAGTCCTAATTACGCCAGCCCTGAGCAGTTGGCGGGTGCTCCTCTGACAACCTCTACCGACATTTACTCTCTCGGCGTGGTCCTCTACGAATCTTTGACCGGGACTCTGCCGTTCGACAACCCCGACTATCCCTGGGCGCAGCTTAGCCAGAGAATCGCCGAACAACCCCCCACGCCTCCCAGCAAGGCCCGTTTGAAAAGCGGGGCGACTCGCGACGACGTGCTCTTCGCGCAGTACCTTCGCGGCGACCTCGACAGCATCGTATTGAAGACGCTGGCGCACGATCCCAAGGACCGCTATAAGTCCGTGGACGAACTCAGCGACGATCTACATCGGTACCTGGCGGGCGAAGTGGTCAAGGCCAGGCGTTCCACGCGGGCTGAGCGGGCCGGCAAATTGTTTAGGCGTCATCGGCGGGCAGCGGCCGAGCTGGCGGTGGTGTGCCTGATCGTAATGTTGGTTCTCGGCTTTTCGTCATGGTACGGCCGGCGTGTCATGCGCATTCGGGAAGCAGAGTACGTGGATGAGCTGAGGGCCATCATCAACCCGCTCATTTTGACGCTTCCCGAGGAGCTCCCGGAATCGGCCCGCGCCCGCGCCACTCTGGCCGATCAGGTATCCAACACCATTGAGAGCGTTTCTCCCAAGGTGTCGCAACACCCCGAACTGGTTCCAGACCTGGCAGACGCTCTGCTGACAATTGCCGATCTGCTCGGCAACCCATACGGAGCGAGTCTCGGGCGCGTGGAGGAGGCGCGCGCGGATTACCACCGCGCGTTCGATCTCGTACGCGGCCGATCCAATGCGCGATGCGCTGATATCCGCGCCAGAGTTTGCTTGGGACTGGGCGACACCTACAGCCATCCGGCTCTCAGCCGAGATCCGGAGGAGGCTGCGGAGTGGTACCACGGGGCGCTCGGAGAGATCTCCCCGTGGATCGGAGAATACCCGATTACCGCGGCCCTTGCCCACAGCCGGATGGGCATGATATACGAACTGCTGGGCGATGCCGGGGATTCGAGCGCCCAATATCGCGAGGCACTCCGCTTGTTGCCGCCAGAGAAGGAAGCGAAGCGGCCGCTCGATTCGGCGCTCGGCCTCGTTCTCCGTGCCGGTATGGAACCTCCCGCGGTTGGGGTAGTCACATATTCGGAGGCTGTAGCAGCGCTCGACCGGCTGGCGCGGACCGGCAACCGGAACATCCGGATCTGGCGCGCGGTTACCGGCGCGCGCCTCTCCCTGGGTTTGGCCGACCTGCAGTTGGCGCGAATGCCGGACGCGGAACGGGAGTTCTCGAGCGCCGCCGAACTGGCGGAAGAGGCCATTGCTCGCGACCCCGAAAACCTCCAGGCGCGAAGGGAACTCGCCATCGCTCTGCACCGTCGTGCCCTGATAGCGGCCAAGGACGGCGCCGCCGCGGAATCGAATGCCCTGCGTAGCCAGGCTACCGAAGCGCTGCGGCTGACCATGAGCATCCCGCCCGCCGGCATGCCGGACGAATGGGCCGACCCGGCCTGCACCGAATCGGTCGAACGCGTCAGTGAGGGATCCTCGCCTTCGCGGTTGCGTGCCGGAGATCTTCTCATCGCCAATCGCAAGGCCGGCGCCGTCCCGGGGAAGTTGTTGGCATTTTCGCAGGGTTCGCTGGAGATGAACGTTCTGGCTTCCGGCGGCTATCTGACTGACATGGTCGATGTGGCTCTCGCATCGCGAACCGAAATCTACGTGGTCGACCGCAGCTTTTCCGGCTCCGGAGGAATTGTGCGGCTGCGGCACGACGCGGGACGTTGGCTGCAAAAACCGGTCACCTGCGGGGGACTCCTGCGCCATCCCGCCGCGCTCGCCTATCATGACGGACACCTGATCCTGGTGGACGCGGATGAATTCTCCTCCCGGCTCATCGGCGTCGATCGGGAGACTGGCCGGCAGACCTTGCTGGCCCGAACCGAGTCGTTTGCCCGGCCCGGGAAAATCGTCCACTCCGCGGCCGGCGATTATTATCTCTCGTTGTCTTGGCCAGGCGAGGGCGGACCCGCCGAAATTGTCCGGTTCGACGCCAAAACCCGAACCTTCGCGTCCGCAGCCCGCTACGGCCATCTTGAGGATCCCGTAGCGCTCGGCATTACGCTGCGCGGGGACTTGATCGTGGGAGACCGTGAATGGAGCGGCAATGGCTGGTTTGGAGAAATCCTCCGTATCGGCCGCGGTAGTCCCGGCCACGATGGCGCTCAAACGATCGTTTGCCAGGCGCCCGAACTGTCACGCGTGACCGCCGTAGCGGTCGCTTCGGAGCGCGAGGCCTGGTACGCTACCGCCGCGGTACCCTATTCATCGTTACCGCCGTCACGACCAAGACTATTCAAGCTCGACCTCGTCACCGGGAATACGGTGGAGATCACGATCAGTGAATTGATGGTCAGTGAAGGGATCTTAGCCGCTCCCGGCGCCGTGGTCCCCGTGGATTAGTCGAGTTGGGCAAAGGTCGCTCAACCCGCCGACGCTGGCACGTCCCGCGAGTTGCTCGCGGGATTCTGCGCGTGGACTGTGACTGTCGGCCTGAACGATAAACCAGGCCTCGGCACAGGTTCACTTGTCCGATGTCGGTTTTCCGAGCGTAATTAGCCGGAGCGGTTGGGTTGGGTCGAAATCGAACTCGCCTATCGATGATGGCGTCGCGGCCTTGCGAGCCTTGAGGGCGGCAATTCGACGGCGGACCTCGTCGTCGTCAGCGGCCTTCCGGTCAGAACCCACAACTCCACCTTTAGGCTCAATCGTGGTTGCTTTCACTTCATCAGTGGTAGCTCGCTTGGCTGAAGTTCGCTTCCCCAAGGATCGTAATCGGACGAAATCGTGGAGCGTGCTGATCGAGACACTTAGCTGGCACCTGTCGGCGAGAACTCCCACGAGATCCCGATACGTCCACCCACGTTGTCGCAACTCGTCAATCAACTCACGGTACGTTTCCAATCGGGAGCGCGGCGGTTTCTCGGGCAGGGTGTTCAGAATGTCTTGAAGCTCGTCCTTCACGTTGTGCGACCTTCCCGACCGGATCTCAATTCAGTGTCGGCCGAGCGGCTAACGAACGACCACCTAAAAACACCGAACGAATGCCGAATATTCTCCGAACATCGGCCGAACAAGAACCGAATGAAACCCGGACAGACACCGAACACAAGCCGATCAAATGCCGAACAAATGATCCGCTTAGCGGGCCCCGTGAACCTAAGCCGACAGGCTTAGGGATGGTGTCTCTCTCTTAACTTCAGCTTCTCGAAAACACGTGCTCGCTCCATCACTCGGCTTCCATCTTCCGAACCACGATCTTACAAATAAACCGCCCCGCCTGGCCGGGAAAATGCTCGGACCGTCCACTCTCCTGAATGCGCGCGACTCGATGAGCCGCGATTGCGTGCAGCAATGGACCGAGTCCAGCGCCCTTCACCACCACGTCGTGGCTGGCAAAGGCAATCCGCACCTCGTCGTCGCCGCCTTCGGCGAAGACGAACTGATTCCACGACAGAATCACCGTCTGGCGCAGCAGCACAATCTCCAGTGCCGGCGGTTGGTCGGCCGCTCTGATGACCCATGGCGCTCTATCGACTGAGGCCGTATTCACGAGGGCGCTCCTTTCGAGGTTGAATGACTGCTTGCTGGATTTGCTTCGGAATGGACGTGAGCAACCGGGCCGCTCTACGAACCATGTCTCGCGCCGCTGTCAAACCTCGATGAGCGCCTCGATGCGAGTGTGCCCCCGTACCGCGCATAAGCTCGGACGCCGACGTTCGCGTCATCGACCGCGCTACGGTCTCCCGAAGTCGCTCCTTGTCGTTCGTAATCACGGTGACGCTTTGGCGGCCACGCGAGGCGGCGACGTAGAACAGCTCCTTTGTCATGCCGTCACCGGATATGATCACCGAATTGACGGTCTTGCCTTGGCTGCGATGAGCGGTGACCGCGTAACCGTGAGCGAAGCTGCGATAGTTGGAGGGCAGCGTCCGGCCATCGTCAAGTTGAATTCGGCCGATGGCGTCCACGGCGGACACCGTAACCAGTTCGCCGTTTGTGATCCTCAGCCCAGGCTCGCGGCGGTTGGCAGTCAGCAGCAGTCGATCTCCGAAGGATACCTCAATCGGCCGCGCCTCAACGACGTCAAAACTCGCGGCTTGCCTTTTTGAAATGGTGCGTTCGGTGCCGTCCGCACATCGGACCACCAGACCGCTGGATGCGACACGCACGATCTCCACCGTGTCGTTTCTCGCGATTGACTTGACAGCCCTGTGAAAGCCGAGGATCTGCCCTGCGCGATAGTTCCGGAAGTCGGTTTTCTGTGCCGCAGTCCAGTTGAGTGAAACGTGGCGCGTCAGGGCTACACCCTCGCAGACCTCCCCGCGTGTCTTCCGGCGCTCGCGAATCGCATCGGTCACGCGGTCAATCTCGTCGTGCGTCGCGCAGACAACCAGACGGCTTTGCCCGGCGGCGGCGTCATATGCGTCGGCGACGGCCACGGCTCGTTCGGAAACCGCCACTTCACGAACGGCACCCATCGCATCGAGCTTCGCGAATCCGCGTTCCGGGCTCCGGCGGAGCTCTTCGATGGCGTCCCGGTAGTCCTTCCTGGTTTGCCGCTGGACCTGAACCAGCGCGACCGTCTTCAACCGGGATTCCTTTTCTAATATCCGCAGAGCATCGCCCGCTTCCACGCTTCGGATTTGCTTGGTGTCCCCGCTAAACACCACGCGAACCGAACAGTCTTCTGCAAGCCTGAGCACGTCTGCCATCTGGCGCGCCGACACCATACCAGCCTCATCGAGGATGATCACCTTGCCATGAACGTCGCCACGGGTGCGCGGGTCTTGCAGGAGGCGTTCGACGGTGATGGCGTCAGCGAAGCCGACCTTCTGCAATTCTTCGACGGCGCTCATCGTCGGCGCTACTGCCAGTACATCGCGCCCCGCCTCCATCAGTCCGCGCCGCAGCTCGCTGAGAGTCGCGGTCTTGCCAGTACCGGCTGCGCCGCTGATGCTCACCGCACGGTCGCGCGATTGAAGCACGAACTCCACGGCGTGCTTCTGCTCCGGGCGCAAACGGTCGGAGACGAGAAACGAGCCGGTGCCGCCGAGCGGTTCGAATGTGCCGAGTCCGCGGTTGACGGCGGCAATCATGTTTCGTTCGCGCTCCAGAGTCTCCGCCGTTGCGACCTCGCGGCCCGAACGCAGGACCTTGCCCGCGGATTCCTGCAAATGCAGTTCGCCCTTCAGGTCGGCAAGCCGGATTCGTCCCCGGCCATGCCGTAGAGCCTCCGTGAGCAGTTCGTGGTCCGGTGCAACCGATACGCGCTCGAAGATGTGCTCTGCAGCATACTCCAGCGAAGGCGCACTCGAATCCACATCCACTGATGTGAACCACGCGGCGCCTCTCGCGGCCCTCAGTGCCTGTGTTTCGTCCAGAGTGAGCCGCTTCTGCTGTTTCTCCCGGAGTTCGTGCGTCGAAATTTCTGTCAGTTTGTCGGCGCGCGATTCTCGAACCAGAACCGCGATCTCGTTGTCGGTAGGTCGCCGCCCGTGCTGCTCCACGAATGCCGCGATAGCCGAATCGCGCTGACGGCTCCGCTGGCTGAACTTCGCCAGCAGTTCCGCAGGGAGGCCTCTGATCTCGAAGCCCGCATCACGCCCCCGTGCGTCACGCTGGGTCTCGATTTCGTAGCCGATGGTCCTCACCTCGCGCGCCAGCGCATTGCGGTAGACCTCCGATAGGTAGGCCCGTCGTTCGTAGATATCCGATGCTTGCAGCGCCTTCCAGCGGCCTTCAGTGCCGTCGAACGTCAGGTTTGCTGCAACGGCGTGCGTGTGCAGTTGCGGGTCGAGTTCGCGGCTGCTGTCGTGATGGTAGACCGCCAGCACCATGTTGGCGGTCGCCCTGTCCTCATTCGCGCCGCCTCGCCGTACGCGGCTCGCGGCGCATGCCTCGGTCTCTTTCAGGGCTTCCGCGACGGCGGCGCGGTGCGCGTCGACTAGCCGGTGGTCGCCTCCGACAATGGCAAGCACCGAAACCGATTTAGGGGCGGAGATCGTGAAGTCGTACAGGCTCCGCCCTTGTGCGACTTTGGTTCCGTCGGCGCTCATGCGGTCCGCGCTGCGGCGAACTCGCAGAAACTCTCTGGCCCCAGGGTTGAGACCTTGCCGCAGAGCTTCGAAGTCCCCGGTGTCCACCGGGCCGCTCAACCCCAGTAGCTCTGCGCCGCGCCCGTGCCATTCGCCCACCACACGCTCGCCCTCTGCATAGTAGTCGCTGTGTTCGAGGTGCCTCGACGAGTACCCTTTGCCGTCTGCCATGGCGCGTATCGTCAGCATCGCGTGAACCTACGGCTTGATCTTTGGACTGCTGGGCTGAACGCGCTGGACAGCGGGCGCGCGCTCGACTGGCTGCGACGGTGGATCGATCCACCGCTGATACCACATGCCGAACCCAATTCCAATCAAGAGAGCGAGGCCGGTTAACGTGTAGACCGACCATCGATACTCTTCGCGGAAAACACTTACGAGCTCCTCCGCCGCACGCCTCGTGCTGCTGACCGCCTGAGAACTCGTCGATTCCAGATTGGCGATCGCTTTGCGCGCGCCTTCCGCCGCGCCTTGGTAAGAGTCGCCAAGTGCGTTCGCGCTGCGCCCAAATTCCGCCGTGGCCTTCTTGATTTGCGCGGCGGCCACCGCCAGCGCTTCCGCCGTGGCAGGGATCGTCGATTGAACGAACTGTTGACGCAAACTCTCGTTGATCGTGGCAGCAATGGCTTCCGGGTTGATCCCTTCCGCGATGTCGGCCGGTAGTTGCACCAAATGCTGATCGAGTTGCGCCCGATGTGAGTCACTGGATTCGCAGATCTCCTGAAGGGTTCTCAGCGCATCAGCCATGGCCTCTTCGAGCCGTAGCCTCTCCGTCGCCATGCGCTCCGGAGCCTGCACCATGAGTAGAACCAAAAAGCCCATGGCCCGCAGAATCCGCAGCATCTCATCGTTCTCTGGCAGCGAACGGCAGTGGCGCATTTCGCGGTAATAGTCGGCCCTCACCTCGACCGGCAGCGCGCTCGCGATGCGGTCGATCAGATCCGATTCCTGAGCCGCCGAGGATTGGCTGGACTCACTCACGGCAGTAGCAACTCCTTAACCCTGTCGAACTCCGCGAACATGCGTCGCCGATAGCTCTGCGCGCGCATCACCAGCGATGCCTTCTGCAACTCCGGCGCATCGGTCGATCTACCAGCCACCGCACCCAGCGTCACGCCGTGGTTCCTCGTGGCGTTTTCGAGGACGGGCAACCGGTAGTCCATCCGTATCACCGCTGGTGCGTACTTCCGCTGGAACCACAACGCCTGCTCGCTCTCCCGCCAATACCGGAAGTCGGTGTGCTCCGCCGTCGAGTTCTCGACGATCAGGTAAGCCGCTCGATCGCCCAAGCGCGATGCCCAGGCCAGAACGCTCTCAACGCTGGCCGGATCGGCCGTGACAACGCCGACGGCCGTGAATGCGATGCCGGCCTCAGTCACGTCGGCATACATCTTGTCGAACCACTCGTAGGTGACCTCGCCGGCTCCCGCGCCCATATCAGCGAGGATCACTGGTGGCCCATCGGCGAGCTCGTCGACAAACGCGTCAAGCCCGGCCGGTGTGTGGATATTGACTTTGGGCACCTGACCACCAAAGAAGTGAGTTAGCGATCCGCGAGCTTTGTTTTCGGTATCGAGGTCGAGCAGCTTGACCGGAATGCCGTTCTCTTGAAACCATTCGGCCAAACCGGTCACCACGCTCGTCTTGCCCACGCCGCCTTTGCCGCCTATGGAAAGAATCACCCGTTTTTCGCCGGCAGACGCCGCCGCAGGTGACTCCGGAATACTCTTCGCACTGCTCATTTCACGCCTCCTAGGGTGAGCCGCGATCCGCCGCGATGCTTGCATTAGCGGGTGTCGCGCAGTGGGCGGACAAAAGTCCCCCTATATTTAAGGGCATGGGAGAGGCACCTTGGGACAGTTAATTAACAACTTTTTTCGGGAGCTGGGTCGCTCGAAGCGCCTGGCGACTCTGGAACGACGTTGGATCGGTCGATTGGGGTCTGCCTTTGCAAAAACTTGTAAACATGCTGTCTCGCAGTGCCCTTCCCATTGCCTTTAATTATGTAAGGGCATGGGAGAGGCACCTTGGGACAGCCAATTAACAACTTTTTTCGGCGCTGGGTCGCTCGAAGCGCCTGGCGACTCTGGAACGACGTTGGATCGGTCGATTGGGGTCTGCTTTTTTGCGAAAACTTGTAAACTTGCTGTCTCACAGTGCCCTTCCCATTGCCTTAAATATAGGGGGGACTTTTTCCGGGAGTAGTAAACAGCAACGACCCCGGTGTCAACCTCCGGCCCGAACGCTTGGCGCCAAGTCCGAAAACCATGCAAGAACCGCTGCTTGACAGTCTCGTGGAGGCCATTGCTGAAAGGGTGATGGCGAAGATCAGGCCGGAGCTATCCGGGGGTGGACCATCTCCCCGCATCCAGCCCGCGCTGCTCAACGTCAAGGACGCGGCTGTCTACCTTGGCCGCAGCGAACAGTCCGTGCAGCATCTCATTTTTCAGCGCGAATTGCCCGTCGTGAGGATAGGCCGCCGCGTGCATCTCGACCGCCGTGACCTCGATGCCTGGATCGAAAAGAACAAATATTGACGAGATCGTCGACACGCACTAGCGTGTTCCGCTACACTAGAGCATGCCCAAAACCAACGGCGCAGGCTCAATCTACCTTCGCGGAAACATCTGGTGGGTTCAGGTGTATATCGACGGCAAGCCCATCCTTCAATCAAGCAAGTCATCAAGAAAATCCGATGCCGTGAAGCTGCGCAACCAACTTCTCGCAAAAAAGGAGCGCGGCGAGATCTCTGGCGGATCCCCCGACAGAGTTCTCGTTAGCGAACTCCTCGACGATGTTCTCAAAAGCGACATCAAGGAATCGACTCGATACATCTGGGAGAAGGTCATCGAAAAGAACATCCGCCCATTTTTCGGAAGGTTAAAGGCGAGGCGCGTCTCGACAGACCTCATGGACCGATACCGTGAAAAGCGCAAGGATGAGGGCCGCTCTGAGGCGACCGTCAACCGCGAGCTTTCCATTCTGCGAACGGCTTACCACAACGCACGGAGGCGAACGCCGCCAAAGGTGGCGATTGTGCCGTATTTTCCGATGGTCCAGGAAACCACCGTGCGGAAAGGTTTCCTGACGGATCTTCAATACGCGACACTGAGAAATGCTCTACCGCAGGAGCTAAAGGCGCTGTTCGTCACGGCCTATATCACCGGTATTCGCCGCGGCGAGTTGCTTGCGATCCGCTGGCGCCAAGTCGACTTCGAGGCTCGTACCATCACGCTGGATCACGGAGAAACGAAGAACCAGGACGCTCGGAGCGTCCCAATCATCGGGGGTGACATGGAAAACCTACTGCGCACTGCGAAGGCCGCCGCCCCAGAATCCGAATGGGTCTTTAACCGAAATGGCGAGCCCATCAAGGATTTCCGCTGGGCCTGGGACGAGGCATGCAAAACCGCCGGAGTTCCCGATCTCAACTTCCACGACTTACGCCGAACAGCGGTCCGCAACATGCGCCGCGCCGGAATCCCGCAAGTCATCAGGATGAAGATCTCCGGCCACAAGACCGACAGTATGGAGCGCCGTTATAATATTGTTGACGCCGAGGATCTGGCCAACGCCAGAGAGCTTTTGGAGCGGCGTCCGACTGTAGCGGAATTGTAGTGGTTTCGGGAAACGCGGCGAAACCGGACAATACATCCGCTTCGCAGAATCAGTCGGTTAGGCCTCTATGATACTCGGCAAAACAGCGTTTATTGGCTTGAGGTGCTAGCGGGAGCAATCTCGTGGGGGTTCAAGTCCCCCTCTCCGCACCACATTTTAAAAGGCTTACGGTTTTTTGGTTGGACCTTATCCGGCTAGCGAAATCCATTTTGGACCTTATCGTGACTTCAGGCCGCTCGAGACCGGCACGCTTCATCGGGCACCGGTTAAAGATAACAAAGGCGCTTTGGAAGATAACGTCGCCTCCGCCTCCATCTGAACATCGCTAAAACTAGCCTAAAAAGCTAAGTCGTTCAAATGCTTTTTGGAGTTCGCGGTCGTGGGCGGAATTGGCAGACGCGCATGCTTGAGGTGCATGTGGACCCCCGGGATCCACACTATTCGCACGAGTGTTCGGAGC
>PLOR01000051.1 GCA_003142185.1 Bryobacterales bacterium | reverse complement strand
GACAACTCACATACTAGCGACAGGTCTCCTTCACCCAGCCTTGACATCAAGGTGGGTGGTTGTTACAGTGGGGCCTTCGCTCTCTTTTGATAGTGTGTCCAAGTAGCCCCACTGGGCCTTGCGGATTAACCCTCCGAATCTCACAAGGCCTGGCCGGAGAAGACTATGAGGCAGGAATACTTTGTCGTGGTGCTGGCCCACTCGCTCCGCGGCAGGCTTCGCCGTATTCATATTCCGCACCAGGCTGTTTACGCCATTCTTGGGTTGGCCCTGCTCGGCTGCTTTTCGGTTTTCGGTTTCGTGGCCAGCTACGCGCGCATGGCGTGGAAGGTCGCTAATTACAATGCCCTGAGGCGCGAAGCGGACACCTTACGCACGCGTTACCAGAACCTCCAGAAAGTGGTGAACCAGACCGATCAGCAATTGGCCAGCCTGGAAATCTACGCTCAGGAAGTTTCGATCGCCTACGGCATTAAGCAGAAGCTGGAAGGACCGTCGGATATTTCCGGCGAAGGTAAACTGACGCCGAGTTTCGCGGAAAGTGTGGAAGAGTACGACTTCCTGCGCAGCGCCAATGCGATGGAATTGCACAGCGACCGCACGCGCTGGATTCAGCCGGCGAGCGCGCGGCCGAGCATCTGGCCGGTGGCCGGCCGGTTGACGGGCGCCTTCGGCGGGCGAATGGACCCATTCTCCGGTGAAGGAGCGTTTCACACCGGCGTCGATATCTCCGCTCCGCCTGGAACTCCGGTCCGCGCCACGGCCGATGGCGTGGTGCAGGCGGCTTCGTGGGAAGGCGGATACGGCCTGATGGTCACGGTCGATCACGGCGGCGGCGTTCACACGAACTACGCGCACCTCTCGCGCTCCTTCGTGCAGACGGGACAGGCTGTGCGTCTGGGCCAGATCGTGGGCGAGGTGGGCGCCACGGGACGCACCACGGCGCCGCACCTGCATTACGAAGTGCGCATCGGCGGCGTGCCCGTCAATCCGTACAGCTATCACTTGGCCAAGTCGGGCCTCTACCAGCAAGCCGCGCGCAACGAGTTTCTGTTCTAGGGGTGGGGCAGGCGCTATCGCCTGCCAACCTCTCATTTTCTGCCGCGGCAGGGTTGGCAGGCGAAAGCGCCTGCCCCACTGCGGTACGCTAATTCTCATATGCGCTTTCTGATTCTGGCTGCCGCTCTGGCTGCGGCCGCTTGCGGGCCGGCCACCGAGGCCGGCAGCATTCCCGAGTACGCCTGCCAGGTCGTTCACACCTACCCGCACGACAATACCGCCTATACGCAAGGGTTGTTTTACCTCAACGGCTTCCTATATGAAGGCACCGGGCTGAACAACCAGTCCTCCATTCGCAAGGTGAAGCTCGAAACGGGCGAGGTGCTCGAAAAGCGGGACGTGCCGGGACAGTATTTCGGCGAAGGCATCGTGAATTGGAAAGACCGCCTGATCGAACTCACCTGGCTGGCGCAGGAGGGGTTCATCTACGACCTCGCCACGTTCGAACCCCGCAGCAATTATCATTATCCGGGCCAAGGCTGGGGCCTGACGCAGGACGGCAAACGCATCATCATGAGCGATGGAACTGCGCAGCTCCGCTTCTGGGACCCGGAAACGCTGGCGGAGTTGGGCCGCGTCACGGTCACCGCCGACGGGCAGCCGGTCAAGGACCTCAACGAGCTGGAATGGGTCAAGGGCGAGATCTATGCCAACGTCTATCAGACCGACCGCATCGCGCGCATCGACCCGAAGAGCGGCCACGTGGTGGGGTGGATCGATTGCGCCGGGCTGCTCAGCCCCAGCGACCCGATCGGCGCAGGCGACGGCGCGGTGCTCAATGGCATCGCTTATGACGCCGCCACCGGCCGCCTGTTCGTCACCGGCAAGCTGTGGCCCAAGCTGTTCGAAATCAAACTGGTGAAAAAAGCCGCGCGGTAGGCCGTGGCCCTCACGCGATATCGGGCAGCAGGAATTTGGCGGGCTTGCCGGCGGCGCGCGCCACGAGTCCGAGATGGCGACTAACCGCTCAGATGGATTGTTCCCTGGTCGCCGATAACCGTCTACTTCGTTGAACCGACATCATTGGGCATTTCGGCTGGGAAGAACGCGCTTCCATCGTCTCGCTGACGGAGTTGCGAAGAAAACCCTCGTGACCCTCAGCCTCTGACATAACCGTGCGGGTCAATGTTGATATATCCCTTTGGCACCGAAAGGTGAAGCGTCCCGGCAACGTCAGTGATGGAGAATTTACGGGCTTCGAGATGCTTAATGTCGTAGTGGAAACCGTCCGGCAGGTGATAGGAAAATTTCCATCCACGCGGAAATGGAGCGTCCGCATGCCGAGGTCCGTAACGGCCAAAAATCAAGTCTCGGTCGTCGATCCATTGATAGCGCTCCTGCTTTCGAAGATAGGCTCGCCCAAACTCGCGTACGGCTTTCGCCGCACCCTCGATGTTTGCCTGGTCGCCGTAACCGCGTGCATGACGCCAGAGATTTCTGTGCCCACCGCCGACGCTGAATGAACATTCGGGCAGGAGCAGGGGCGATCCCATGTCCGTGGGTTTTATGCGAAATGCCCACTGCTCTTCTTCGGCGAGATCGGTGGCTAGCCTTTCCAAGAAAGGGGCGGGATTTGGCGTTGCGAGGTAGCTTAGGCACCTGACAAGTTGGTCACACCATCGGAAGCGAAAGCACCGTGCGATCTCTGCCGCCAGCTCGGATCGACTTTGCTGCGTCGAAAAGCCGAGGATGTGCGGGCTCGAATGTTTGTCAGCGAAGCGACAAGCCTGGCGAACGGTTCCTTGATTGATTCCCGGTTCTTTCCTCGGGGCCGGAACGAACAATAGGGACCACGTGCCTGGCAGTCCACCTTGCGAATCCAAAGCGTTTCGGAGCCTAGCAACGTATGGACTTGGAATGCCGATAAGTATCGCGGTCTCCATCGGGCTGAAAGCTATTCTCGGATCAATTTGAGCACTATATCGAGCGGTACCGAGATTCGACGTACGTCCTCGTCGGTGAGCGACTGGACGAATCGCTCGAATAGATAGCGCTGATTCTTAGCTGATAGATCATCTCCCGTTTGAGCTGGCGGTTTCGACGTGTCGCTCGACGGCACCCATTCCTCGCGCCAAGGAATACCAACTGCGGTGCACCACGCTCTAATTCGGCGGACAACGGCTTGAAATCGGCGGCGGTGCCACATTTGCGAAAGGCCGTGGGACTTGATGAGCTTTGAAAAAGATCCGAGGCCGGAGTGGGCATCTAGGCTTGCCGCGATTTCATTCTTGGCGTCGTCCGTCAGATCGGCGGATTGGATGAACGACTTGCGCTCGCTAAGTTCTCCCTCCAGAGTCGCTGCTGGGATTTTGATGAGCTCTCCCGACCCCGAGAGCTCGGTGGGCAGCAGCCACACGATGGTGTCGTTCGAAACCGCGTACCATGGTTCTGATGGTGGCACGCCACGTGGAATTCGAGTAAAAGCCTCGAAGATATCTTCCCTAAGCCTCGCTACGCCGCTTTCTGGCGCCTCATCGAGGAGTTGGGGCATGTCAGCCGGCGCGGCGAGAAGATCCCTGCCCTTTCGGCGCCGAACGAGCGCGATCGATTCGAAATGCTTGAGAAAGTCTCCGAAGGATTCTTGCTCATGGCCGCTAGGCGGATAGCGAAGCTCGCGTGATTTTGCAACTTTGTCAATTAACTCACGGAGTTTAGCGCCCGGTACCGCTCCGCTGGAAGTCTTCAGGCCAGCCGCTAGCGCGTCTGCAACGATCTGGTTCCAGGATTCATCCATTCGATTGAAAATCGCACAAACAAACGCGAATGGGGCCTAAACGGCCCCATTCGAAATCTATCCACCTCGCCAGACAGGTTTCTTAATGCGGTCGGTTGACTAGTCGCTGTGGGAGCGCCCTAGGCCGTGCCGCGCCGATCTTACGAACCTTCCGGCCCAAATGGCAAATATGCCATTCGTTGCGGAATTAACTTAATAGTAGCGCACCTGACGAGTCCTTGCCACCGTGCGGCGAGCCCATCCAGAAGTCTGGCCCTTGGAATCTGGTATATCCGGCCCAAAAACGCCCTACGCGTAGACGTGACTGACTCGCCCTTACGCGATATCCGGCAGCAGAAACTCGCCCGGCTTGCCGGCGGCGCGCGCCACGGCGCCGGCCGCGATGTACCCGCTGCGCACCGCGCCTTCCATGGTGGCGGGCCAGCCGGTGCGGGTCCAATCGCCGGCCAGGAATAAGTTGGCAAGGGCGGTTGCAGCGGGTGGGCGCAAAGCCTCCGTGCCGGGCGCGGCGGAAAAAGTGGCGCGCTGCTCTTTGACGACGTGCGCCCGCACCAGCGTGGCTTCGCGCACGCGGGGAAAGTACAGGCGCAGATCGCCCAGCGCGATGTCAATGATGTCCTCCCGCGACAAGTTGGTCAGGTCGCGTGAAGCGCTCACCACCAGTTGCAGGTAGCGCCCGCCATCCTTGTTGAACATCCATTGCATGGTGCGGTCGAGCAGCGTGGCATGGGGCAGCGTGGTGATTTCGCGGTCGAACCAGAGGTGGACGCCGGTGATGGGCGAATGCTCGAACGGCGGCGCGGGAAGCCCGACCGCCGGCAGCCGCTCAAACGGCAGCGCGGAAATATAGTAATCGGCGGTATGCCGCTCGCCCGCCACCACGAAGCCGCTCGCGTCGATGGCTTCCACCGGCGCGCGAAAATGCATGCGCACCGACGGCAGGCGCTGCCAGGCGTCAGTTCCATATAATTCGCCCAGCGGCACCGCGGGCACGCCCATTTCGTAACCGTCGGCGCGCGCCAGAAAGCCCAACCAGAAAACCTGAAAGCCGTGCCGGGCGGCCATGCGGTCCAGATCTTCATTGACCGCGCTGACCAGCACCTGGCGCCAGAAGCGGTCGATCGCCCGCGGCGTTTGCCGCTTTTGCAACAGCCAGTCGCGCATGCTGATTTTGTCCAGATCCTGCCGCCGGGTGCGCTCGCGGCGAATCGCCCAGAGGCCGCGCGCGATGGCCAGCTTGTCGCCCGCGTCCAGACATTTCATTTTCAGGAATGCGCCGGCGAAGTGGAATGGCGCCGGCAGCCGGCCGCGGCGCAAGACCGAGGCGCGGCCGCCCGGCTCCAGGAAGACGAACTCGCGATAGAAGCGGATGCGGTCGCGAACGCCCAGCCGCGAATAAAAGTCGAGCAGGTTGACGCAGCAGCGCAGTAGGATGTGCTGGCAGTTGTCGATGGTCTCGGATTCGCCTTCGCCCACCGGCACGGGATAGGACGTAGCCCGGCCTCCCAGAAATGAGCGCGATTCAAACAGATCGACTTCGAATCCGGCGCCGCCCAGCGCGGCCGCGGCGGCCAAGCCAGCCAGTCCGCCGCCGGCAATCATAACTTTGGTCATGGCAAGGTTAGACTGGTGATCGCTCCGTATGGCGAGCGGTCCCGCATCCATCCCATTCTCGCATTGGTAGGGCACGCTTTAGCTTGCTCGGTGTTTTCAAGAGCCAATGCTGCCCTGAGAGGAATAGCCCATAACCAAGGTGAGTATTGTGCCCACCCTCTTTGGCGTGGAGAATCAGGTAACCTCCAGGAGGAGAACTCAGAATGTACACCTTAATTCGGCTGCGCGACGGAACCATTATGGAAGCCGTCGTGTTAGCCAACAAGCAATCCCGGATGCGTCTGGCCGTGGCCGGCCGCAAGGACGCGATGGAACTGCAACTTTGTGGATTGGATTGGTTCGACGAGCGCAACGAGCCTGTTCAGTTCGGGTTTCTGCTGGCGAAAGATGACGAAGCCTGCGAAGCGCCAAAGCTGGCGCGGGCAGCCGGTGGGTACGCCTGCTAATAGAGAAGCCCGTCTGTAAGGGCCGGGCATGCCGGCCCTCGGCAGGTCGGGGACCTGCCCCACCCTAGCCGGACATGCCGGGCCGCTTGCGGGTACGTGTATCTTGGCAGCGTAGCATCGCGCGTGAAATAGCGCGTGGCGTGAGCGGCTGCTTTAGTGGTCGTCTTCAGACGCGCGTTCGGCTTCGGCGGCGGCGGCGGGACCGGCGGCTTGCGCTTCGGCGATCAGGCGTTGCGCCTCTTTGAGGCTCTCGCGGGGCACGCACACGGAAATTCCCAGGTTCGGAAACAGCGAGCCGGATTGGACGGCCGGAATTCCGGTGTTCGCCAGGACGCCGCAGATCAGGTCGCCTTCCACCTCCGCATCCACCCCCGTCGAGGAGAAGACCGGCACCATGTCCAGGTCGTGGGAGACGTCGAGCGTATCTTCGCTCAAAATCGGTTCCTCGTCGTGCTCGGGATCTTGCGCCATGCCTCAAGGATATCGCAGAATGGAGAGTGGAGCCGCACTTAATCCGAGGCTCCCGCGGAGGCGGCGCATGCCGGAAGAACCCATCGTTATGACCGAAGAAGACGGGCAGGGCGGAGGTGTCAGCACCATCGCGTGGTTTTTGACCGGCGCAGCGATCGGCGTCACGGTTGCGGTGCTGTTCGCGCCCAAGAGCGGACGCGATACCCGCCGGTTCCTCTCCGCTAAAACGCACGAGGGCAAGGAAGCCGTTGCGCAGACCAGCTCCGACATCGTGGACGTCGGCCGCGACGTGTTCGAACGCGGACGCAAGTTGGTGGAAGACGCGGCCGAGTTGTTCGAGCGCGGCCGCAGGCTCGTGCGCGGCTAGGGTGGGGCGGGTCCCCGACCTGCCGAAGGCCGGGCATGCCCGTCCTACACGCCTATCGCCTCGCAGAACAACCGAACCACGCGGGGCGCATCAAACTGCTCCACTCTAGCGGAGCCGGCCCGGCCTTGGGCGGCGCAATTCTCAGGCGATCGAGAGAGCGATTCGATGCCCGCCGCCAGGGCTTCGGGGCTGTCCGGTTCGACCAGGGTGGCATGCGGCACAACTTCCGGAATGGCCGCCGCGCGCGACGCGACAATCGGCTTCGCCGCGGCCATGGCTTCGAGCAGCACGATGCCGAAACCCTCCTGCACGCTGGGCAGGCAAAGCACCGACGCGGCGCGATACTCGTCCACCAATTGGGAGCGTGAAACGTCGCCGAGAAAGGTGACCATGCCATCCAGATTCAACTCGCGGGCAAGCTGCCGGAGCGGCGCCGCGCAGGGGCCGTTGCCCACGATGCGTACTTCCAATTCGGGGATGCGCCCGCGCAATGCGGCGGCGGCCCGCAGCAGCACATCCACCCGTTTGCGCCGGTACAGCCGTCCCACGAACAACACGATGAACCGGCCGGCGGGGCTCGACGCGCTGCCAGCGGCCAGCGCCGCCCGCCACTCGGCCAGATCGATCAATTCCGGCACGACGGCCGGCTCGCGGGTCGCACCGTAGAGAGCGCGCACCTGCGCGGCGCAATAGCGGCTGGTCACAATCACGCGCTCGGCGCGGAGCACGTGCAGACGCTCGCACCGCGCCTGAATCCCCATGGTGAAGCGCGTCAACCCGCGCTCAAAACGCACTTCATCGGCTATCACGCCCTTGAGCGCGGCGACGTGGCCGGCCTCGGCTGCGATGCGGTAACCATCCATATCGAAACCGACCGTGCGATCGAAGCCGGCGGAGGGCCGCAAGCCGCGGTTGAAGAGCAGCCGCTCGGCCGTGTAAACCGGCAGATGCACGCGCGACGTTTCGATAATTACTTCGTGCCCCAGTTCGCGGAGCGCGCGGGCCAGCACCGCGATCCCCACGTAAGTTCCGCTGCCGCGGCGAATGTCGAGCGGCGTGCTGGTGAGGAAACGGATGCGCATGGTGGGGCATGCTTTAGCTTGCCCGTAAACTGAAACATTATAATTATACGGGACCATACATTTGCCAACTCGCGGAAATGCAGTTTGTCTTTTGTCGGGCGGGCTGGACTCTTCCACCTGCCTGGCGCTGGCGCGGCGCGACGGCTTTGCCTGCTACGCGATCACGTTCGACTACGGGCAGCGTCACATATTCGAGCTGGAAGCGGCGGCGCGCGTGGCGGCGGCGCTGGGCGTGGAGCGGCACTTGGTCGTGAAGGTGGGCCTGGATGTGTTCGGCGGATCGGCGCTGACGGCGGATGTGGCTGTGCCCAAGGCGCGGTCTCTCGACGAGATGAGCCATGGCATCCCGGTAACCTACGTACCAGCGCGCAACACGATTTTTCTGTCGCTGGCGCTGGCCTGGGCGGAGGTGATCGAGAGCGCCGACATCTTCATCGGCGTCAACGCGCTCGATTACTCCGGCTATCCGGATTGCCGCCCGGAATACATCGAGGCGTACAGCCGAATGGCCAACCTGGCGACGCGGGCGGGCGTGGAAGGGCGCACGCGGCTGACCATTCACACGCCGCTCATCGGCCTCAGCAAGGCGCAGATTGTCACCCTGGCGCACGAGCTTGGCGTGCCATTCGGCCTGACGCATAGTTGCTACGATCCGGGCCCCGGCGGGCGCCCCTGCGGCGCCTGCGACGCCTGCCTGCTGCGGCGCAAGGGATTCGAAGAGGCCGGCATTGAAGATCGCTGAGCTTTTCTACTCGCTGCAAGGCGAAGGTTCGCTGGTGGGCGTGCCTTCGGTATTCATCCGCTCCAGCGGCTGCAACCTGCGGTGCGCCTGGTGCGATACGCCGTACACGTCGTGGCAGCCGGAGGGGACGGAACTGGACCTTGACCGAATCGTGGATGAAGTGAAGGCGCACCCGGCGCGCCACGTGGTGATTACCGGCGGCGAGCCGATGATCCAGCCGGAGATGGTGCCGCTCACCGAGCGGCTGCGCGCGCTCGGGATGCACATCACTATCGAAACGGCGGGGACGGTGTTCCAGCCGGTGGCCTGCGACCTGATGAGCATCAGCCCCAAGCTTTCCAACTCAACGCCCGCCGGCAACTTCGCCGAGCCGCACGACCGCCTGCGCATTCAGCCCACTATCCTGGCGGAACTGATGGCGCGCTACGAATATCAACTGAAGTTCGTGGTCGAGAATCCGGCCGACCTGCAAGAAATTCGCGCGCTGATGGAGATGCTCGCTGCGCCGCGGGAGCGCGTGATTCTGATGCCGGAGGGCACCGAACCCGCGCGGCTGGCCGAGCGGGGGCTGTGGCTCGCCGAAATCTGCAAGGAAGAAGGTTTCCGCTTCAGTCCACGCTTGCACATCGACCTGTGGGGCAGCCGCCGCGGGGTTTGAGGGGCGCCGGTGGCGCGCGCCACGTCGTCCCCTACTCCTTCTTCGTGTCGTCGTACGTGATGCTGGATTCGCCGGCGTACTTGTGATAGTTGCGGAAATCGGTGGTGTTGCGGCTGCACATGTCGGAGCCGCGCTGGCAGGTCAGATTTTCCGAATGCACGGGCAGCAGGTACTTTCTGGCGTCGCCCAGTTGCACGTACTCGTAGTCGGTGGCCGATTCCACGTGGTCGGAGGGAAAGTCCGAGGGAAAACCGTACGCGCGTTCCTCGATGCGCAGCACGCGCGCGGTCAGCGGGTCGATCCACACCGCTCCTTTATATGCCGGCATGTAGCTTTGCGACGACACGATGATGTTCCAATGCGAATGCGGGTGGTCTACGGTGTAATCGTAGACCCGCGCGTTGACGCCGGCGATGCGATCGGTCTGGCGGAAGCGGAATTGGGCGTCGCTGGCCGGCGAGAACAGGTCGATCAACAGGGTACCGAACTCGCCCGTGGACCAGGCGCCGTCGGTGTCCTTAAAGCTATCGCGCGGCTTGTTATTCACCTTGATGTTGCGGTAGTCTTCTTTCCCGTTCTCATAGATCACCGCGGCCGAAACCAGGTCGACAGACTTCCATTGTGCCGGTCGAATGTCGCTGACGTAACGGGCGATCTGCTCCTGGCACACGTAATTGGGCAGGCCCTCGGTGAAATCGAACGCCGCCCCGGCGGCCCTGCGGATCAAGTCGTCGCCGCGCTGGGGCCGCGCCTCCGGAACGGGCGCCTCGTCGGCATCCCGATTAACCGGGGCGGGAGGCATTCCCGCAGCCTCGGCTGTCTCGGCCCGCGGGGGTATAACCGGCGGCGCGTTGCCGGCCGTTCCCGTTTGCGCCGCCGGCTCAGGTGGCGGCTCGGGGGCATGCTCGCGCGCCACGTCGGCCGGCCTGCCACGGTGCAAAACGGGCGGGCCGGGATCGTCGGCATTCTGCTGGGGCGGCGTAGTCACGTGGGTGATGGGCGCGGCCGCCTCCGTGCTGGCTGGAGCGGCTTCCTTCGGATTGTCTTTCCACGTGTCGACCGCGCCCGCGTCTTTGTCCTTCGTGGCCGTAGTTTGGGCGCCCGCGGCTTTCTCCCAATACACATTGACGGCGATCAGGTAGCCCTTCTCATCCTCCGGACCCTCCACCGACAACTGGTCGCCGACAGCGAACTGCGGGTTCTTGACTTCTTCCCCGTTCTTGAAGAACTTGGTCTTGTCGTTGCGCTTGAAGTCCACCTGGCGGTCGTCGTCGAGCGCGATGGTAATGGCCTTACCGTCCATCTGCTGCAACTTGCCGCGGAAGCTGGGCATGGGCTCGCCCTTGGTGGAGGTTTTGGGATTCGTCTTGTTGCGCCCGAGCGGAATGCTGGGGCCGCTTGGGTAGTTTCCCGGATTTCCATTTGGGTAGCCGCCAGGCGGGTAACCGCCGCCCGGGTAGCCTCCGGGTGGGTAGACTTGCGCGCTCGCGGCGCCGGCCGCGAGCAGCCAAATGGCGAACCAGCCGGCAGTGCGCAAGACAGCGCTGCCGGCGTGAGACACACTTCGGGCAGGCTCGAACTTTTTCATCACCACATGAGATGCGGCGCGGACAGCCCAGGTTACCGTACATTCCCGCCCATAAAATGCCGATAGAAGTCCCAGCCGGAGATTTCCTCGGCTAAAGTGAAGGTGAGAGATGACGTGAACCTCAGCCGGTTACTGGTCTTCGATACCGATCCCGCCCTCCACGAGCTTCTGGCTCCCGTGTTGCAGCGCGAAGGACGCTCGATTCAGGACGCTTACGACCGGCACGAAGCGCTGGAGGCGCTGCGCCATTCCGAGTGCGACCTGGTGCTGGCCGGGCAGGGCCGCAACGGCGACGAAGGCCTGAAACTGTTGCGCCGCGTACGTTCCATCCGTCCCGAGGCAAGAGTGATCCTGACTGGAGGCCGCGATCCGGCCGGGGCGGTGGCAGCCATTCGCGAACGCGCCTACGCCTATTTTCATAAGCCGATTCCCACCGGGCCGCTGGCCGACATGGTGCAACTGGCGCTCGACGCCACGGCCTGGCGCGACGATATACGGGTGGCGTCCGCACGCCCCGAGTGGATTACCCTGGAAGTACGCTGTAAGATCGAAGCCGCCGAGCGAACCACGCAGTTTATCCGCGAAATACTGGCGGACCTGGAACCGCAAACGGCCGAGGACGTCGCCATCGCGTTCCGGGAGTTGCTCATCAACGGCATCGAATATGGCGGCAAGTCCGACGCGCGCAAGCGGGTGCGGGCCTCGCTGCTGCGCACGTCGCGCGCGGTGATCGCGCACATCGCCGATCCGGGCAAGGGCTTCTCGTTGCAGGCCCTGCCGCATGCCGCCATCTCCAACCCCGACGGCTCGCCCACCAAGCACATCGAATACCGCGAAGAGCACGGCAAACGCGCCGGCGGATTCGGCATCCTCATGTCGCGCAGCCTGGTCGATGAGCTGCTCTACAACCAGCGCGGAAACGCGGTACTGGCGGTGAAGTATCTGAAGTAACCTGAGCGGGCAGCGACGCTGTGCCTTCGCCGTTCCCCGCTCCCTCACCGCGAGTGGCTCCGATACGAGTTTGGAGCCGCGACCATAGCGGTCGTTGGAAGACGCCCGTGACAAAAAGCCGGTGACAGGCTGTCACCGGCTTTAATCCCTTTACCCTCATTGTGTTGCTCGGGCTTCTGCCACGAGGGCGAGGTCGTGGCTGAGCCGAAACCGGTTCCACAACGCACTCTTCAGTTGGAGTATCGTTTCGATCGTTTGCTGCCGGAGAAGCTGGCCCAAGCCTATCGGGTTCTGGTGCCGGATAAACGTCGGCCGATCACCAGCGCAGAGGCAGGGGGCGGTTAGCAATGATCGTCCCTACCACGACAGCCAGCCGTTTTGGTTCGGAATCTCGCTCCGGAGACGCAAAACCATCATTGCCCCGATGAGACCCCGCTGTTCTTCTATTCACGTCTCGTTACTCCCAAGTGTTTTCTAGAAACTGATGGTTGAAGTCGCGAAATACGAATTCAACTCCGGGTGATAAACTTGGGTTCACCATGCCACATGCCCGGTCCGATTCTAGGTGGGTAATGATTTTATCGATCATGCGAAGGTTGCTGGAAGCGGCCTTCGCGCTGGCTGCCGCCAACTTCGTGCTTCTGGCGATCGTCGGCCATTATGATTTTCGGCTGGGCCCGGTTCACTTGGCTGCCACCTACCTGTTTAAGCCCCTGCTGTACTTAAATGCAGCGTTTCTGATGGGTTTCGCTCTGAAGTACCGGCTTTGCCCCATGGAAGAGGCTCCTCAGCCCAGCGCTTGCTTCCGTCCCGGGCTCGTGTTTTGGCTGTCGGCTGCCGCTGTGGTTGCCGCCGTTTATGGAATTTCCTTTCGAATCAACCTCGATTTTCCAGACTGGACGCACCGTATTACTACGACACATACAAACCCTTGGAGCTTCTTTCTGCACCGGCAGTACGACGGCTTCTATCGCCCGCTCACCTTTGTGTCTCTCTGGCTGGATAACGAGATATTCGGAGCTGCGCTCTGGGGCTACCACGTGCAAAATCTGCTCATCCATTTACTGAACGGCCTTCTCGTGGCGCGATTGGCTTTCCGGCTGGGTCTAGAGCAATCGCGGGCTGCCTGGGCGGGTATCGCTTTCCTCGCGGTGCCTGCTTCGTTCGAAGCCGTTATCTGGCCGGGCGCACGCTTTGACTTGATGGCGGGCGCATTTACATATTTTGCCCTCGAGCGCGCACTCGCGGGTGCCGCCGGGGTGAGCACAGCCGCCTTTTGCCTCGGAGTCGCTTGCAAAGAGACCGCATATGCGTATCCGCTGTTGCTTGCGGCACTATTCTTGCTTCGTCGACCTCTCCTCTTGCCTTTGCCGAAGCAAAAATGGTTTGCGGTCTTGTCTGCGGCGTTGGCGGCCACTATCTTACTCGTGCTCATCCGTATCGCTATCTACGGAAATCTTGGCGGGTACCCAGATGTCGCGGCTGGCGCAAATGTGAATTTTGTATTAAGCACGAAGACGTTCACGTCCATTGCCACCCGGCTTCCAGCCGCTTTGTTTCTGATCAACACGGGCGCAGGACTACCTGTTTGGCTTCGGGCAACGCTGATCGCCTACGTTACATTCCTGTCCGTCATTTTCTTCAGCAATATCAGCGCCGGAAAACGAACTCTTTTTCTCCTGCTTCCGTTTCTTGCGGTCATCCCGATGCTCAACATGTTCGGCTGGATAACGCAGTTCGCTCAGCAGGGCAGGTATCTCTATCAACCGGTGATCTGGATCGTTTTTGTTATCATAGCCGGAATTCCGCCTACGGGGTTCGGAAGGATCCTGGTTGCAGCCTGGGTGGCGATCATGATGAGCGCCGCTCTGTTCAACACGCTGGCCTACGTAAAGATGATCCGCGCTGTGGATGTTGCGGTTGCCGAAGCAGGGGCCGCGTGCAAAGGAGCAAATTGCTGCCGAACTCTTTACCTGGTTAATCTGTCAAGCGATCGTTATGGAGCATTCTACTTTGGCTACCAAGTAGCTCACGATTTACGAACGGCTTTGCCTGGGGTGTCCGTCGTCTCCACGGGTGCGCTACCTCCTGAGTCTTCCTGCAGCGTGAGCTTGCGCTGGACCGCGGAGAATGCTTGGGCGAGACTTACCAAATTCTAAGTTCGATCCGAACGTAGAACAGCCAACCCGTACTATGGACCTGTTCCATTGTGGAGGGATCGCCAAAGGAAGGGTATCGACAATACGGGAGTTGAGTCCGAAAGCTATTCGGGGCGCGCGAACCGGTTTCGATTCCCGTTGGCGCGTTGGAATCCTTGGAGACAGCCATAATGACCGTCTTGCGCATGCAGATTGTACCGATTTTGTACCGAGAGCTTGTTTTTAGTAAGGCTAAAGGGGACAGACGCATTTTTCACCTTGCCTCCAGCCCATACCCCTCCCACCTGGCCACCACCGCGCTCGCCAAGCAGTTGCCTAGGACGTTGATCGAGGTGCGTGCCATGTCGAGTACGGCGTCGACGCCCAGCAGGACGGCGATGCCTTCCATTGGCAGATGGAATGTGGCGAGGGTCCCGGTCAGGATGACGATGGCGGCGCGCGGGACGCCGGCCACGCCTTTGCTGGTCAGCATCAGGGTCAGCATGATGACCAGTTGCTGGCCGAGAGACAGGTGGATGCCGGCTCCCTGCGCGACGAAGATCGCAGCAATCGAGAGGTACAGCGTGCTGCCGTCCAGGTTGAAACTGTAGCCGGTGGGAAGCACGAATCCCACGATGTGTTTAGGAACGCCGAACTCTTCCATGTTTTCGAGCGCCAGCGGCAATGCGGCTTCGCTCGACGCGGTGGAAAAGGCGATCAGGAACGGCTGGCGCACGGCACGATAAAAGCGGCGGGCCGGAATGCGAAACAGGATCACCACCGGAACCAGCACCAGCAGCACGAACAGCACCGCGGTGACATACATGGTGCCGATCAGCTTGCCCAATCCAAACAGAACGCCGACGCCCTTGGAGCCGACCGTGACCGCGATGGCCGCGCCCACGCCGAGCGGCGCCAGGTACATCACATACTTGGTGTAGCGGAACATCACTTCCGAGAGCGACGCGCAAAACTCGACCACCGGCAGCGACTTCGCGCCGATGGCCGCGCAGGCGGCGCCGAACAGGAACGCGAAGACCACCACTTGCAGCACGTCATTGCGCGCCATGGCGTCGATGATGCTGGCGGGGAAAACGTGTTCCAGAATGGCGCCGAGCGTAGCCGGCGGTGCTTGTGTCGCACCCAACTCCGCGCCGCCCGCGCCCATCGGAACGCCTTCGCCCGGCCGCGCCAGGTTCACCGCCGCGAGGCCCAGGAACAAGGCCAGGGTGGTGACGATTTCAAAATAGACGATGGCCTTGACGCCGACTCGGCCCATGCGCTTCAGATCGCCCGCGCCGGCGATGCCCGCCACCAGGGTCGCGAAGATCAGCGGCGCGATGATGGAGCGAATCAAGCGCAGGAACACGTTGCTCACGGGCGCCAGTTGCCGCGCGAACGAGGGAGCCAGCGCGCCCACGGCCACGCCGGCCGCCATGCCGATGAAGATCCACGCCGTCAGCGACGGGCGCTTCATCGCTTGCCCCAATCCAGCTTCTGCCGCAGCACGTCGAAGAACCTGGCGTGCGGCGGCCGGATCAAATGGAGGGCGTAGTTCGAGGCGCGGCACACAATCGCGTCGCCCTCGGCAATCGGGCCGCCCACCTGGCCATCAATCGTCAGGTAAGTGGATTCATTCGGATTGTGCGCCAGGATGCGGATCACGCTGGTTTCCGGCACCAGCACGGGGCGATTGGTGAGCGTGTGCGGGCAGATGGGCGTCAGGCAAATGGCCGGCACCGCCGGAAAAATGACCGGGCCGCCGGCCGACAGCGAGTACGCCGTCGAGCCGGTGGGAGTGGAAATGATCAGCCCATCGGCCTTATACTCGCAGACGAGCTGCTGGTCCACCCAGGCTTCCAGATCGATCATGCGCGCGATGGCCGCTTTGGTCAGCACGGCGTCGTTAAGCGCCTGGTAAGACGCCACTACTTCGTCGCCGCGCACCACTTCGGTGGAGAGCAGCTTGCGCCTGGCGATGCGGTGTTCGCCGCGAAAAGCGCGCTCCAGCTCGGGATAGATTTCGTCGATGGTGATGGCGGTGAGGAATCCCAAGCCGCCCAGGTTGACGGCAAACAGCGGAATCTCCAGCTTGCCGATAGCGCGGGCGGCGGAAAGCAGCGTGCCATCGCCGCCGAGCACGATCACCAGGTCGCAGCCCGGCGGAACGTCACTGCGGGGCCAGCCCAGCGCCGCCGGCGCGTAAGCGGCCGTCTCCATGTCGCAGCGCACCGCGATCGAGCGCTCTTGTAGCCACTCGAGCAGACGCGGCACCACGGCGAGCCCTTCCGGCGAATTCGGCTTGGAACAAATGCCGACGGTACTAATGGTGGGCATAGAGCAGGAACTCCTTGTTCCCTTCGGCGCCGAGGATGGGGCTTTCGATCACATCGGTGCGGAAGCCGAGATCCGCCGCGGCCCGTTCGACCCGCTGGCACGCCGCCTGGTGGATTTCGGGCCGGCGCACAATACCGCCCTTGCCCACTTGCCCGCGGCCAGCTTCAAACTGCGGTTTGACCAGTATAACTACTTGCCCAGTGGGGCGGAGCAGCGGCGCGATAGCCGGCAGAATCAGGGTGACCGAAATGAAGCTGACGTCGCAGGTGGCCAGATCCACCGCTTCACCGATCTCGCTGGCTGCCAGATGGCGCGCGTTGATCCTATCGTGCACCACCACCCGCGGATCGGTGCGCAGTTTCCAATCGAGCTGTCCGGAGCCGACATCCACCGCGTGAACGCGCGCGGCGCCCGCTTGCAGCAGCACATCGGTGAAGCCGCCGGTGGAGGAGCCGACGTCCAGGCAGACCCAGCCAGCGACGTCGATATTCCAATGCCGCAGCGCTTCGGCGAGTTTGAATCCGCCGCGGCTCACGTAGGGCGGACGCGCCAACACTTCGAGCACCGCCTCCGCCGACGCACCCTGGCCGGGCTTGGCCGCTTTGTGGCCGTCCACCAGCACCTCGCCGGCCATGATGAGTGCTTGCGCCTTCTCGCGCGTTTCGGCGAGACCGCGTTCCACCAGCAGCCGGTCCAGCCGCGTCTTCATGACTTGCGGCGGACAATCAGGTCGGCCAGCTCATGCAGCCGCGCGGCGCGCTCGCCGAATGGCTCCAGCACCTGGTGCGCGCGGGCGCACTCGGCTTCGGCCATGGTCCGCGACACTTCCAGGCCGTAGACCGCGGGGAAGGTGATCTTGTGCTGGGCGGCGTCCTTGCCGGCGGTTTTGCCGAGAGCCTCGGAGGATTCTTCCACGTCCAATATGTCGTCGACGATCTGAAAAGCCAGGCCGATGTGCTCGCCGTAGCAGGAGAGCGCCGCGTATTGCGCGTCGGTCGCGCCCGCGTAAATGGCGCCCATCCGCAGGCTGGCCCGCAGCAGCGCGCCGGTCTTAGCGCGATGGATGGATTCGAGCAGCGCCGCATCGGGCGGCTTCCCTTCCCCTTCCAGATCCGCCACCTGGCCGCCGATCATGCCGCCCACGGTGCCCGACGCGGTGGCCAGTTCCGCCATCAGCCGCACCTTGCGATCCGCTGGCGCGGGTAGCTCGGCAAGCACCTGAAACGCCAGCGTCAGCAGCGCATCGCCGGCGAGAATCGCCATCGCGTCGCCGAACACTTTGTGGTTGGTCAGCTTGCCGCGCCGGTAATCGTCGTTATCGAGCGCCGGCAGATCGTCGTGAATCAGCGAGTAGGTGTGGATCAGCTCGAGCGGGCAGGCCGCCGTCACCGCGCCTTCCACTTCGCCCGCCACCGTGCGCGCGGCTTCCAGGCACAGCACCGGCCGGATGCGCTTGCCGCCGGCGAACAGACTGTAGCGCATGGCGCGGTGAATCGTCGCGGGAGGCGTCGTTTCAGGCGGCGTCAGCCTGTCCAGTTCGGCATCCACCAGATGTTGCTGCACGGCGAGGTAGTCGCGCAGGTTCATGCTTTCTCCGTTTCCTCCGGACGGAACGGCTCGGCGGCGATCTTGCCTTCCTTGCGCAGCAGAATCTCGACCCGCGTTTCCGCCGCCTCGAGCTGCTTGCGGCATTCGCCGGAGAGGCTCATGCCGCGTTCGAACAGCTCGAGCGAACGCTCCAGCGGCAGGTCTCCGCCTTCCAATTCCTTCACCACCTTCTCGAGATCTTCCAGAGAAGCTTCGAAGGATCGAACCGGCTGTGGCCCGGTATTTTCCGCCATAGGTAGATTCTAGCAAGCGGCCCAGCGGGTAAAGATGGATTTGGATGGGATTTGGCCGCGGGCAGCGACGCTGTGGCGAGAGGCTGAGGGCCAACCTGTCGCTGTGCAGCCTCACCTGGGGCTGGAGGCAAAGGCCGTCAGCTCTTCTCCTTCAACCAATTCCATCTCGTCCAGCCCGACCAACCTGTAACCCTTCGACGTCAGTCCGTCAATAATGCGCGGTAGCGCGGCCACCAGGGGCATCGGCCGAGCCAACCGCTTGTCGTCATGCTCTGCGCCGTCATGCAAGACAATGATCGATCCGCTCCGAGCTCGAAGACATTCGGATACTATCCGGTCGGGGTCGCGAGGCAAGTAGTCGCTGGGATTCACGTCGCAATGGACGGTTCTCACGGAAGACGACATGGCCACCGCCGATTGGCCGCAGCGGCTGTAATCGAAGTAAGGGGCCCGCAGAAACCTCGTGGGCATTCCTGTAAGGTTTCCGATGACCGCGTCCGCCCGGTCAAAGTCCGCCGCCGGCCGGCTATGGCTATAGCTATGATTCCCAATTGCATGTCCCGCCTGGAGCATACGCCTTAAACCATCGGGCCATCGTTCAACCCACTTGCCGATGACAAAGAAAGTCGCGCGCGCACCACGGGAAGCCAATATTTCCAGAATTTCATCGGTTCGTGGCGGGTTAGGGCCGTCGTCAAATGTTAACGCCACCGTTGGCTGGTCGCGGCGCCCGTGATAGTAAGTCCCCTGGCTCATGCCAGATGCTCCTCCGTGGTCGCTGCTGTTTGGCGCGGAAGTCGCATCGATGGACTCCCACTTCAAACAGCCCCTAGTCGCCCTCAGAAGGATCGAACCGGGCTGTGGCCCGGTGATTTCCGTCATGGCAGGCAGATGCCGGACTCCGCGAGCATCTAGGGTGCCATTCACTAGTGTTCGCAAGTTGCTGGTTCTACGTTGGGCTCAATGGAGAACGTGTTCGGTTCTTTGTGCCGAAATACCACTTTTCAGACCTGATGGGGCGGTGAAAGTGCGTTAGAGCACCCGCCGGCCGACGCGCGCGGCTCTGATCTACCGCTTGGTCCTGTGAAGGACGATCGGCGCGGGCGTTTGCGGCCCGCGTCCGCTCTCCCCAAGGCCGACGAAAGATGGATGCGATGGGTCCGAACCGTCGGGCGGTGGGCCGATAGCCGGGCGCGGTCCGGAAGGCTCGGGTGGGACCGGGCGCCCGCGATTTGGGTCTCCGCCAGTCCGCTGCAACTCGATCGCGTCCCCATTCAGCGCTCCGGTGTAAACAGCGTTGGCGGCTTTGAAGGAGATGTTGGCGCCACCAACCACGCGTCCATCTTCGATCGCGACGGTTGCGTCGCCGCCGCGGCCGGCGCTCTCAATGGTTCCCGTGAGCGAACTCCCATTCAACCGGAAGGTGAATACCTGGCTGGCTCCGAAGCCTCCCGGACCCTCGGCGGCGGCTACCGGCCTCCATAGGCCTGTGATGCCCGTGCCTTCCGGGACCTCGCGCTCCCAAACCGCAACCTGCGGGCGCAGCTTCACAGCGTTCGACACAATTGTGACGCTGGCCAGCGCCAATCCGGGCGAGCCTGCCTCGACCGCAAGGTTCCCCGCCGTCTTGGTGGATTGCACGATGGCCATACACAACCCGGAGAATGTTTTGCGCGAACTGCCTTTGTCGGATTCTTGGCTGGTGGGGTCGCCGTTGCCGACGCCGATCACGCGGCCCTCGCCGTAAACCCGGAAACTCACCTGGTTATCGGCGGTCGGCACGACCCGGCCCTGCGAGTCCTGCACCTCGATCGCGAACATCGCCACGTCCTCGCCATCGGCCGAAATCTCTGTGCGATCCGCTGTGAGCACGAGCCTCGCCGCCGGACCCGCGGTCTCGCGCTTCGCCGTCATCACCTGCTTGCCATCCTTGTATCCGCGCGCCTCAATCGTGCCGGGAGCGTACCTGACGTTCCAAGCCAGGTGCGAATCGTTCTTCATGTCCTTGCGGCCGAGGCTCTGCCCATTGAGGAACAGTTCCACCGTTTCCAGGTTCGAGTACACCCAGACGGCGATCTCCTTGCCCTCATACCCCGGCCAGTTCCAGTGCGGAAGCAGATGCAGCACCGGTTCTCGCGTCCACCACGACTGGAAGTAGAAGAAGCTGTCCTTCGGAAAACCGCAGGTATCGATAATGCCGTACTGCGAGCTGATGTTGGGCCAGCCGTATGGCGACGGCTCGCCGCGGTAGTCGAACCCCGTCCAGATGAAGCCTCCGGCCAGCCACGGCCGCGCGTTGCAGAAGCTCCACCAACCTTCGCAGGAGGCGCGGCCGGTGGTGGTGTAAGGATCGTACGAGCCGACGAAGCCGTGCTGCGGGTCCATCACGTAAATGCCGCGGGTCGCCACGGCGCTGACCTGCTCGGTGCCCATCACGGGGACCGTAGGATTGAGTTTATGAAACGCGTCGGCCGCGGGATCGGCGTAGTTGTAGCCCTGCACATCGCACGCGGCGAACCCGAACTTGCCCATGTTATTGCCGCCGAGCGGCGCGATGGAGACCAGCCGCGAGCCGTCGTGTTTGGTGGACACTGCTTTCATCGCCGTCAGAATCAGCAAGCCTTTGTCGGTGGCCGCCGCACCTTCCTCATTGCCCATCGACCACATAAAGACGCTGGGGTGGTTGCGGTCGCGCCGGACCAGGTTTTCGAACTGGTTCAGGCCTTCGGGGTTCGACGACATCATGCGAGTTTCGTCGAACACCAGCATGCCCAGCTCGTCGGCGGCGTTGAGCAGTTCCGGCGTGGGCGGATTGTGCGACGTGCGAAGGGCATTGCAGCCCATCTCCTGCAGTTTGCGCACGCGGAAGTATTGGACCGCGTCCGGAACCGCCGCGCCCACCCCTGCGTGATCCTGGTGATTGCAGGTTCCCTTGAGCTTGACGGATTGGCCGTTCAGCAGGAAGCCCTTCTCGGGATCGAATGCGCAGATGCGGATGCCGAAGGGCGTCTCATAACGATCAGCGATTGCGCCGCCCACTTCGATCTCCGTAACGAGCTTGTACAGATTGCGCTGTTCGAGCGACCATAGCGCGGGCGATTTCACCGCTACCTGTTGCTCATAGATGTGCTCTCCGCTTTCCCCGATGGGCTCGGGCAGCGTGGCCGCTTTGCCGACGACCTTGCCCGCGGGATCGAGGATGGTCGAGAGGACGCGCGCGCCCAATACGCCCTTGCCGTGGTTCTCTACCTCCGTACGAATCCGGACCGTGGCATCACCGCCTCGCGTCTCCGAGCGCACGAACGTGCCCCACTTCTTCACGTGCACGGGAGCGGTCTTCACCAGCCAGACGTGCCGGTAAATGCCGGCGCCCTCATAGAACCAACCGTCGCTTTCGGTCGCATTGACGCGGACCAGCAGCACATTGCGGCCGCCGGGAGTCGCAAAATCGGTTACGTCGAAGCTGAACGGATCATAGCCGCCGATGTGCCTGCCAATGTAGAAGCCGTTGAAGATGACGGTGGCCTCGCGATACGCGCCATCGAATTCGATGGTGATGCGCTTGCCAGCGTCCGAAGCCGTGAGTTCGAAGATGCGGCGATACCAGCCGATGCTGGTGGCCGGGTACGCGCGCCCCAGCGGATAGAACCCCTTGCTGGTGAGCGCTGGATCGTTTTGGAAGGGCAATTCGATGGCCCAGTCGTGAGGCAGATCGACGGTCTGCCAGTCGTTGTCGTCGAAGAGCAGCGTGCCGACCGGGCCGAAGTTTCCGGTCTTGGAGAAGTTGCCCCTGAAATTGAAATCCTGCGCCACGTCAGCGGCATGACCGAGGTGGAAGCGCCAGCCGAAATCGAGCAGCAGGCGTTCCCGGCCGGATATGGGAGCCGCGGGCGAGAGCGGAGCGGCTTGGGCGAGGGCTTCGTCGCTGATCGCGGTCTCCGTCGCCGCCACAACCGCAGCCGGCGCGGCCAGACTGGTCTTAAACAAATCTCTACGCGTCAAGTCCATGTCAATCTCCCGTTTGCGCCGCGGCCGTGAGCAAGGCCAACAGAACTAGCGCTTGTAGTTTGAGGATTTTCCGATCGTGTAGCGTATTTCCCCTTAGACTACTACAGTGCAGAATCGTCGGTTATCGCAGCCGCGAGACCCGCCAGGAGAGAGAATGGAGTTTAGAAACGGAAGGTCCGATATGAAGGTGGTCGCTTTCAACGGCAGTGCGAGAAGAGGCGGTAACACCGCGATTTTGCTCCGCTATGTGCTCGGCGAAGTGGAAAAGGAAGGCATCGAAACCGAACTGGTGGAGCTGAGTGGATCGAAGATCCACGGGTGCCTGGCGTGCCGCGAGTGCTCGGCGCGCAAAGACGGGCGGTGCGCCCAGAGCAACGATGTCGGGAACGCCTATATTGAAAAAATGGCGGAGGCGGACGGCATTCTCCTGGGTTCACCGACCTACGTGGCCGACGTCTCGCCGGAGATCAAAGCGCTGATCGACCGCGCCTGTATGGTGGGCGGCGCCAACGGCGGCATGTTCCGCCGTAAGGTGGGGGCGGCGGTGATCGCCGTGCGCAGGGCGGGGGCGATGCACGCGTTCGATGCCCTGAACCACTTTTTTCTCATCAGCGAGATGATCATACCGGGATCGTCTTACTGGAACATCGGGATCGGGCGGGAACCCGGCGAGGTGGAAAAGGACGAGGAAGGCATCCGCACCATGAAAGTGCTGGGACGGAACATGGCGTGGCTGCTGAAGAAGCTGGGGCCTGTCGGAAAATAGCTTCGACGTGGCGCACGCACTCGTGCGTGCCGCGTCGGCACTCGTGCCGACGCAGGGTTCCCATGAGCGAGCAGGTGTCGAGAGGAATCTCGACACGGCACGCACGAGTGCGTGCGCCACGTCGATCGCCGGGTCCGTGCATCATGACGTTTGAATCTGCGGTATATCTTAAGAATTGGTAGATATTCATAGTCACATCTTCTGGGGCGTGGACGACGGGGCGGATACCCGCGAGACCACGCTCGCGATGCTGCGGATGGCGAGCGAGAGCGGAACCACGGACATTGTTGGCACGCCTCATGCGAACGCGGAATCGGTGCCCGATGCGGAGGAGATCGATCGCCAGATGGAGGATCTCAATCGCGCCTTGGACGGCAAGCCGCGAATTCATCGCGGCTGCGAATTGCACGTAAGCTTTGACGCGATTCAGGATGCGCTGGCAAATCCGCGAAAGTATACGGTGAACGGCAAGAATTTCCTGTTGCTGGAGTTCGCCGGACAGCTCCCTCCGCACGCGGAGGACCTGCTCGCACGGCTGGCGGACGCTGGGATGGATCCGATCATCGCGCATGCCGAGCGAAACCCGACGTTGGCGCAGAAGGTCGACCAGTTGGAGAAGTGGTGCGAGCGCGGCGTCCTGGTGCAGATCACGGCAAAGTCGCTGGAGGGAGGATTCGGCGCGAAGGCGGCGGACGCGGCGTGGCGGATGCTATCGCGCGGCCTGGTGCATTTTGTGGCCAGCGACGCGCACGATCTCGAGCACCGGCCGCCGCGCCTTGACCTGGCGCGCGAACTGGTCCAGCGCAAGATGGACGAGGACGTGGCGGACCTGGTGTTCACCGACAATCCGAGGATCGTAGTGGAGGGCGGGAATGCGGCCCTGGTGCGTCCGCCGGCGGCGCAGCCCCAACCCTGGTGGCATTCGTTCCGAATGGGCCGGTAGCGAAAGCTGCGTCCGGCAACCGCTCCCTCACGGCCGCGGCTCTGAAACGCGCATCGGGAGCCGTGAAAAAACCGGAACGGGCAGGTTGACAGACGAAAGCGTCTGTCCCACTTTGCCGTCGAAGGTTCTCGCAGGCGTGTGGGGCAGGCGCCCCGGTTTTCGGGTCCGAAGCGGATTTCGCCTGCCAACCGATTTTTCCACGGCTTCTGAGGGAGGTTGGTACGGTTATTACGCAACCAGGACTCAGTGCTTGCTTACCATCGCCTGCACATCTTTGCGCAAGGCAGCCTGGCTGCCCGGACGGCTGTAGAACATATGGCCGCCTGGATACTCACGCACGGCGATACGCGCTGGATCGCCCATCAACGGCATCTGGTCCACCGTCAGCACCGAGCCCATGAACGGGCACGAGAGATCGTTCCAGCCGTGGGCGATGATGACGCGCAATTTCGGGTCGGCCGCCACCGCCTGTCGTAGGTCGGGCACCGCGCCGATGCGCAGGGAGCGGCTGTCGCGATCCCACTGCGAGCCCACCTCGTGGCTGAGCGTGTTGTAGCGCGCATCCGTCTTCCAGCCAACCACACGCGTCACAAAATCCACCATCGCGGTAGTGGTGGGCGCGATGATGCTCTCCAGCATTGGATCGTTGGTGCGCTGCTCCGGAGCGAAGGGAAACGGGTCATACCCGGTCACGTTCGAGTCGTATATGCTGCCGATCTTGCCGCTCTCGCGGAAGACCTCGCGCAGATAGGCGCCGGTGTCCAACCGCCCGCCGGCCCGCCGCACAAACTCCTCTTCCAGGCCGGTCATCGCAGTCACGCGTTTCACGATGCGCGGCGTCGCCTCCGGGTCGGAGCGGCCTTTCAGCAGGTCGGCGGCATAATCGCCGCGAGTGTACGCAATCACCGTCGCCATGGCCTCCGGCGTCAGCTTGTGCTCGCGCTCCAGATGCGCCGCCGTGATCGACGGCAGCGTCATCATCCACGGAACCGGGGAGACGTCGCCGTTGTCCTCGATCGCCGGATTCAGGTACGGCGAGACCAGAACCACACCATTCATCGCCACGCCAAGCTGGGTTTGCAGGTAATGTGTGATCCGCGGGCCGCGATAGCCGCCGTAGCTCTCGCCGACGAAATATTTTCGCGAGCTCACGCGCCCGTTGGCGACCAGCCAGTCGTAAATGATGCGCGAGAGGTAATGAATGTCGTTATCGGTGGCGTAAAACTGAATTTTGGCGTCGAGCGCCGGAACCAGCGACCGGCTGTAACCGGTGCCTATGGGATCGATGAACACCAGGTCGGTGAAATCCAGCCAGGTACCCGGATTGTCGGTTAACTTCGCCGGATCCGACGGGCTGTCTCCCTCCACGCCGAACTCGATGCGCTTGGGTCCGATGGCGCCGAAATTCAGAAAGACGGAAGCCGCGCCCGGACCGCCGTTCAGCGCGAAGGTGACCGGCCGGTCCTGGCCCTCCACGGTGTACGCGGTGCAGACCACCTCCCCAGTCTTCTTGCCGGCGTCATAGACGGGCAGCGTGCCCACGGTGACGGTGTAGTGGAGCGGCTTGCCATCCAGTTGAATGCTTTGCGCCACGTGCGCGTCCGCGGGCAGTGGAGCCTCCTTGTCGCCGGCTTTCTCTTTGTCTTTGTCTTTATCCTTCGCATCGGCAGGAGCCGGCGCAGGCGCGGGCTTCGCATCGGCGGGAGCCGGCGTAGGCGCGGGCTTCGCATCGGCAGGAGCCGGCGTAGGCGCGGGCTTGGCTTCCTGGGCCCCGGCACCGGAAGAGCCAAAAGCCAGCATGAGCACAGCGAGCATGCCCGCAGCGGCACGGTCGCGAACTGAGTGGAGTGAAATAGACCTCATGTGGCTACGATAACGTAAATCGGCTGTTTTGTGACGACCGCCAATCGTATCCGGTTCGGGCGCGAATTGCCGCCGAAAACAGCGCCGCTAGAACACGCGGCGCTTGAGGCGTTCCATGGTGAATTTGGCGGTTTCGGCGACCGCCATCACGGCCATCACACCGGCCTGTACGGGGTCGGTGACGACCAGGTCGGCCGCATCCGGAACGCTGCCGGCCATGTTCAGGCTGATGACCAGCAGGCCCTGTTCGCGAACCTCGCGGACCGCGGTTTCAATTTCGCCGCCCATCAACGATCCGGCCAGTACCAGCGCCTTGGCGCGCGGCAAGCGGGCCACCGCGCGGACGGCATCGGCCAGTTTTTGCTCGCCCACCAGCGGAATGGTGTCCACCGAAATATGTTCGCCGCGGATGTTGTGACGGTCGGCTTCGGAGACCGCGCCTATGGCCACCTGGCCCACCTGCGCGCCGCCGCCCATGATGATGATGCGCTTGCCGTATACGGTCTCGAGAGGCTTGACGATCTCTACGCCGCGCACGATGGGTAGGGCCCGCAGTCCCTCGATCAGCGGATCGACGCCTCCCGGCAGAATCACTTCGAAATACGTGCGGGCCTCTTCGGGCCGGTTCGCCAGAATCTCGACGGAAGTGATATCACCCAGGTGCTGTGCAATCACGCCGGTCAGTTGGTGCAGCACTCCGGTGGTGCCGACTGCGTGAACCACAAGCCCGATGGTCCGCGTCTTCATAAGCTCTTAGTGTAACTTGGCCACCGTCGACCGCGAACCCAAGCCGATTCGCGCCTGGATCTACCGCGAGCTGGGCGAATGCGCCTGCCCCGCGTGTCGCGCGCCGCCTTCGCTTGGTTTATTCTACTGCCAGCTTGATGGATGATATGCTGACCTGCGTTCCGATCCGGACGCGGATTTCCGGGTTCGTGCCGGCGTCCGCGGGGATGGTGAAGTTGATCTGGTACAAGCCGGAGTATCCGGGCGTGACGCCGGCGTAGAGGACCAGACTGGGATCGATGGCAGCGCCGTTCAGTAGCACCTGCATGCTACCCCGGCATGTGATGTAGGCGGCGGATTGCGCCACCACACCGGATGCCCACGGGGGATTCGTATAACCCAGCCCGGTGGCATACAGCACGGCGATATCGCCTGCATGCGCCGGAGCGTCGGGCGTCATCAGCGTGTAGTTGGTGTTCCAGTCTTGCGCGATGGCGAAGTTGCCATCCAACACGAACAGCGCGGGGGCGGCATCGATCAGCGCGATGGTCACCGCCGGGCCGCTTACACCTTGGCGTACCACGGTTACCGTGACATCGCCGGGGATTTGCTCGGCGGGCACCAGAAGATTGATCTGCGTGGGAGAAGCGTAGAGCAGCGGCACCGGCACGTTATCCACGAAAACGATAGTCGCCGCCAGTTGAGTAGGCAGGCTACCGGCGGCCAGAGTTTCGGGGGTAACCGCCTCGGTCGTCCAGGCCAGGTTGGTGCCGAACAGCGAGAGCACGGAGCTCGGAGCGAATGGCCCCGGTGAGTAGTCGGAGGCGTTCACGATGCTGGCGGTGGTGTAGTAGGGCGCTTGCGCCCAAAGATTGCCGCAAAGCGCCATACCAACCAACGCAGCGGCGCGCAGCCACGGAAATGGGCGGAATCGCGACCCCAGCATGCTCGGTTGCAGATTGTGTTAGTGCCTTACGGCGGGAGAGACTCTCACCTTTGCGCTGTCTGTCGCTGTTCCGCGGTTTTCCCAGTGCCGGTGCGCCGGCCCGTTTTCATGGGACTACTCTTTAGGGCTAGCAGCCGAAAAATGTGCCTGTTGCGCTCCGGGAGAGCGCATAGTGAAGGCAGGCGGTGTTTGCCGCTCCGGAATAGCTCTTATCTTAACGACCCATGGAGGTCCGAAATGCGCCGTTGCTATCGCTGTTCCTTTATTCTCCTGTTGCCGCTCATAGCAACATCTCCGGCAATTGGCCAAAAGAAGCTCCAGGTCAAAATGCCGCATCCAGCCATCCTCGGCGAAGGCATAGCTGGAGCCCGCGTGATTCTCGGTCAGGTCACCGGCAGGTGCGCGAAAGAGTTTTCGAGCCTGTTGGGGCAGGATCTGCTGGCGCACGGAATTCCGCTGGTAGCGCAGGCCGAGCCGGGCGTAACGGCGGTGGTCACAATCTCCATCGATATCTCGGAGTGCCAGGCGCTGCCGGACCCACCGATCATCGGCTCGGGCCTTCCGGCGACGCACATCTCGCGAACCGTGGGGCACTTTCTGGCCACCTTGCACGTGAAGGACTGGGCGAGCGGCGAGGAACTGGCGATGCAGAGTCTGCGTGCCGACCCGGCAAGACAAAATGAATCCTCGAGCACCCAGCCCGAGTGGCCCGCTCCGGCGGATCTGATGGGGATCGCGCGGCTCCAGGCGCTGGGCCAGACCCGGCGCCTGTACGAGCCGTGGATCGACGCCGAGGAAGTGTCGTTCATGGACGACAAGGACTGCAACCTCCGCGCGGAGTTCGACCTCTTCAAGGCAGCCGACTACAAGGGCCTACTGAAGGCGGCGCTAGCCAATGCCGAATCGTGCCACGCCAATGCAAAGACCGTCGCCGCGGCGTGGTACGACCTCGGCATCGCGTATATGGTGGTGCAGAATTACAATCATGCGCTGGAGGCGTTCGACAAAACCGGCAAGCTCCGCGACAGCCGGCTGGTCACCGACGCGGTGGCGCAGTGCCAGACGAACAAGTCGCTGGCGCAGGCGCTGGCCCGGCGCGTGGTGGCCTGGGAGAAGCAGACGCAAAAGGACACGCAGCCGGCCAAGCCGGTGCGGACGGGAATCATATTCACCAACGATCTGGTGATCCGGCTGGTGCAGGGCAACGTGGCCGACGAGGACATCCTCAAATTGATCGCCACTGAGCCCAACCGCTTCGCGCTCGGCGACGACGACCTGCTCAAACTGAAGCAGGCCGGCGTGCCGGATGCGATTGTCGCCGCGATGCAGAAGAACACGTGAGGCGCTGGTGGGGCGGCATGGCTCGCAAAGAACCGGCGGCAAGACCGCCGGCGTTACGCCAACTTACACTGCCACGGGCTGCGCGGCGTAGCTGTTCGCCATGGTTTCCAGGCTGAGCGGCTTGTAGTCGTTGGCGTGGCCGGCCTGGCCGAACTGGGTCATGCGCAACGCCACCACTTTCTTCATGGCCTCGCGCGCCGGCTTCAGGTAGCTGCGGGGATCGAATTCCTCGGGCTTCTCGAAGAATACTTTGCGGATCGCGCCGGTGATGGCCAGCCGACTGTCGGTGTCCACGTTGATCTTGCGCACGCCGTTCTTGATACCGAGCTGGATTTCTTCCACCGGCACGCCCCAGGTCGGCTTCAGCTTGCCACCGTACTTGTTGATGATATCTTGCAAATCCTGCGGCACGCTGGAAGAGCCGTGCATCACCAGGTGGACGCCGGGCAACCGCTTGTGAATATCGATCAGCCGCTCCATTTTGAGCGTCTCGCCGGTCGGCTTGCTGGAGAATTTGTAAGCGCCATGGCTGGTGCCGATGGCGATGGCCAGCGCGTCCAAACCGGTGGCCTTGACAAAATCCACCGCCTGCGCGGGATCGGTCAGGTGGCTCAGGCCGTCGAGACCCGCGCCGTGCCCGTCTTCAATGCCACCCAGGCAGCCGATTTCGCCTTCCACGGTCACGCCTTTGGCATGCGCCGCCTCGACCACCTTGCGGGTGGCCTCCACGTTGTACTCGAAACTCGAGGGCGTCTTACCATCCGGCAGCAGCGAGCCATCCATCATGACGCTGGTGAAGCCCATCTCGATGGCGCTCAGGCAAGTCTCCGGGCTGTTACCGTGGTCCAGATGCAACACGGTCGGAATCTCCGGATACAGCTCGGTGGCCGCCAGCATCAGGTGATACAAAAACCGGTCCTGCGAGTAGGCGCGAGCGCCCCGGCTGGCCTGAATGATGACCGGCGACTTGGTCTCGCGGGCCGCCTCCATGATCGCTTGAATCTGCTCCATGTTGTTGACGTTGAACGCGCCAACTCCGTACCCACCCTTGGCGGCCTCATCGAGGACCTGCCGCAACGACACTAATGGCATATCGGTTCTCCTAATTAGGAAGTAGTGCTCCCGGGAATGCTTCCAGGATTCTTACACCTCACCCTAACATGATTGTGCAAAACGAGGCAATGGACTCTCAAGACCTGTCATGAAATCACCGGCTCCATGGCCGGCGCGACCGCTCCCTGCGGTCGCGGCGCTGAAAGCAAAACGGAGCCGCGGCCAAAGGGAGCGGTTGGTTCAGTTGTTACTGAGCGCTCACTATTTCTTCTGGTAGTTCGGATACGGCGGCCGCTTGTACTGCGGCGGGGGATTGGCGGTCAGTTCCTGCATCACCACTTCGATGGCCTTGTCGAGCTGTGGATCGTGGCCTTGCCGCACCGCCGCAGGGTCGAGTTGCACTTCGATGTCCGGGGTCACGCCGTGGTTCTCCACGTCGAAAGTTCCGTTCGGATTCCAGACCGCGAAGTTTGGCGCGAATACCACGCCACCATCCATCAGTTCGGGGAAGCCACTCAGCCCGACCAGGCCGCCCCAGGTGCGCTCGCCGATCAGCTTGCCCACGCCCGCGCGATGGAAGTACCACGGCATGGCGTCCCCGCCGGAGCCCGCGAATTCATTGATGATCATCACCTTGGGCCCGAAGATGGCGCCTTGCGGCTGGACAGAATCCGCGCCGTCGCGCGTGGTTACCAGGCTCATTGGCTTACGCTGGAGATACTCGATGATATCGGTCGCCAAAGCTCCGCCGTGATTGAACCGCTCGTCGATGATCACCGCCTCCTTGTCCACCTGCGCGAAGAAGTAGCGCATGAAGTTGGTGTAACCACCCCTACCAGTGTCGGGCATGTAGACATAAGCAACGCGGTGATGGGTGGCCTGGTCCACTTTGCGCCGGTTCTCTTCCATCCACTCCAGGTGCCGTAGCCCGAATTCGTCGCCCACCGGCACAACCTTTACCTCGCGCGCGTTGGCGCCGGTTGCGTCGGCGCCCACCTTCAGAACCACGGTCTTGCCCGCCGTGGCCTCAAAGAAACTGTAAATGTTGTCCGCGGCGCGCAGCTCCCGTCCGTCCACCGCCAGCAGATAATCCCCGGTGCTCACATTGACGCCGGGCTGCGTGAGCGGCGCCTTGGTATCGGGGTTCCAGTTCTCGCCGTTGAACACGTGGGCGAAACGGTAGCGCCCGTTTTCGATTTTGTAGTCGGCACCCAGCAGCCCGGTGGAAACGTGCTTCACCTCCGGCTGGTCGCCGCCGTGCAGAAACATGTGCCCCACCGTGATGTTGCCGAGCATCTCGGTGAACAGGTAGTTCAAATCGTCGCGCGATGCGAGGCCGCTCAGGTAGGCGCCGTAACGCTCTTCGGCGGCTCCGAGGTCCAGGCCATGGTAATGAGGGTCGTAAAAGAAATCGCGCTCGATCCGCCACGCCTCGTGGAACATCTGTTTCCATTCCGCGGCCGGGTCCACCTTCACTTCCAGGTCTGCGGTTTTCAGCGCCTTCTCGTTCCCCGGCTTGGCCGGCGGCGCGTCGGGGGCGTCCCCGGGCGGCGCCGGCGCATCGGCGATGGTCCATTTGTCGCCCTGCTGGTAGAGCAGCTTTTCGCCGGTGAACGATACCTGCACGTTCCTGACGCCGCTCAGCACGGTGTCCGCCTTGCGCTTGTTCAGATCGAAACGATGGATGGTCATGGCGACTGGCCCCGGCGTTCCCGGTGCAGGCGCTTCGGCCGCATAGACCACGCCATCCTTGCCTGTGGCAAGTCCAACGTAGCGTCGCGCCGGCATCGGCAGCGGCAAAATGCGCTGGCCGATGGTTTCCAGATCCACCTTCACTTCTACCTTTTCCGCGCTCTTGTCTTTGTCTTTGTCCTTATCGTCCTTCTTGGCGTCGTCTTTTTTCGCGTCGTCCTTCTTGGCGTCCTTCGCGTCGTCCTTCTTCGATTCGTCTTTCTTGGCGTCTGGCTTCTTCTCCTCGTCGCTCTCCGGCGCCAGAGGCGAGGCCTCGGCCTTCGAGAGCACCACTACGTACACGCTGGCCGTCACCGGCCGGGAGAAACTCTGGATGTCCGGCTCCATCGACGCGCCCGAGTTGGTGCTGGCGGTGAAGTACAGGTATTTGCCGTTCTTGTCGAAGACCGGGCTTTCGGCGTCGCTCATGCCGTCGGTCACCTGCGTGGTCTTGCCGTCCGCCAGCGAGTAGAGATAAACCGCCCGCATATGGCTCTTCAGCGTTTTCGAGTACGTCAGCCACTGGCTGTCCGGCGACCACGAGGGGGCCAGTCCATTGCCGTTGGCGTAGTAATCCGTCTCCACCAGCACCGGTTTCTTCTGCTCCAGGTCGATATAGAAGAGATGGCTGTGGTTGTCCAGGTACGCGATCTTCTTGCTGTCCGGCGACCAATCGGGCGAGGAATAGAACGCCTTATCGCCGAGCGGGATCTTCTTCACTTCGCCCGTACCATCCTGGTTGCGCACGTGCAGCGCGTAATCGCCCGATTCGTCGGAAAGGTACGCGATGCTCTGGCCATCGGGCGACCAGCGTGGCTCCCGCTCCATCACCGCCGGGCTCTGGGTCAGGTTGCGCGGGTCGCCCTTTTCGGCCGGAACGGTGATGATCTCGCCCCGCGCTTCGAAGACTGCCCGCGCACCGTTGGGCGATATGTCGGGATTGGTGAGCCGCTTGGCGACGTTGACGTAGTGCGGCCGCACCTCCGGCAGATCGCCGGCCAGGGTGACCGCGACCTCCTTGGTCCGCCCGCTCTTCAGGTCATACAAATGCAGCGAGCCGAACTGTTCATACACGATGGCGCCCGGTCCCGCCGAAGCCGATTTGAAATCGAGGCCCTGGTTTTCGATGGCGCGGGTGACTTTCTTCGATTTGACGTCATAAAAGAACAGCGTCACCGGCCCTTCGCGGTCGGAGAGGAAATAGATCCGGTCGCCCACCCACATCGGATTGAAGTCGTTCGAATTCTCGCGCGGAATCGGGACCACGCTCGAATCCGCCATATCGGCGATCCAGATTTTGCGCGTCTGGCCGCCGCGGTACCGCTTCCAGGCATCCTGCCACTGGAACAGCGGCACGTAGGCCAGGTGCGAACCGTCGGGCGAGTAGGAACCCTCTTCGGCGATCGGCAGCGGCAATTCCTCCGGCAGGCCGCCGCCTTCCACCGCTATCGTGTATAGGCGGTCGCCATCGTTGGGCACCGCGCGGTGCGAACTGAACAGCACGCGCTTGCCGTCCGGCGTCCAACCCACGCTCACGTCGCGGCCCGGATGGAAAGTCAGCCGCCGGGGCACGCCGCCCGCGGCCGGTATGGTGAAGACGTCCACGTTGCCGTCATACTCGCCGGTGAAGGCGATGGTCGATCCATCGGGTGAGAACACCGCCGACGTTTCCACTCCCGGGGCCGCGGTGAGCCGCCGCGCCTGGCCGCCTTCGCGCGGCACGCTCCACAAATCGCCAGCGAAGGTGAACACGATCTGGGTCTTGCTCAACGCCGGTTTGCGCAACAGCAGAGGACCCGTCTGGGCACTGGCGAACGAGGCCGCCAGCAGAAGCACGCTAAGGAATGGACGCATACGTTCCAGTATCCTCCGAAAAACGCCCAGGTAGAGCATGCTTTAGCTTGCCCTAAAACAAAAAATTCAATAAACGGGCGAGCTAAAGCATGCCCTACCATTTGCACTGGCTCCGCCAAAACGGTTAAGTTATTCTCCATGGCAATCAATCCGCGTGCCGGTCAGCCTCCCCGCGAAGACGAGCTCGAAAACTTGCCGCGCCTGGTCACGGCCTACTACACGGCCAAACCCGACATTTCCGTGGCGGCGCAGAAAGTCAGCTTCGGCACGTCGGGACATCGCGGGTCGTCGCTCGACGGTTCCTTCAACGAGGACCACATACTGGCGATCACCCAGGCGATCTGTGAATTGCGCCACGAAAACGGCGCCGATGGGCCGCTTTTTCTGGCCAAGGACACGCACGCGCTCTCCGAGCCGGCATCGGCCACGGCGCTGGAGGTGCTGGCCGCCAACGGCGTGGCGGCGATGGTCGATATCGATCTTGGCTACACGCCCACGCCTGCGCTCTCGCATGCCATTCTGACATACAATGCCGGCCGCACGTCCGGATTCGCCGACGGCATCGTCGTCACGCCCTCGCACAATCCGCCCAGGGATGGTGGTTTCAAGTACAATCCGCCCAACGGAGGGCCCGCCGATACCGGAGTAACCGGCAAGATCCAGGACCGCGCCAACGCCATCCTGGCCGATGGCTTGCGGCCCGTGCGCCGCATCCCGTACGCCCGCGCCATCGCCGCGACACAGCGCTTCGATTATGTTTCGAGCTACGTCAACGATCTGGGCGCGGTGCTGGATCTCGAGGCCGTCCGCTCCGAGGGCCTCTCACTGTGCGCCGACCCGCTGGGCGGCGCGGGCATCGCATACTGGGGCCGCATCGCCGAACGTTACGGCCTCGACATCACCATCCGGCACGATTGGGCGGATGCCACCTTCCGCTTCATGACGCTCGATTGGGACGGCGCCATCCGCATGGATTGTTCTTCGCCCTACGCCATGGCTGGATTAATCGCGCTCAAGGACAAATTCGATGTGGCGTGGGCCTGCGACACGGATCACGACCGCCATGGCATTGTGGCGCGCAGCGCGGGTCTGCTGAATCCGAACCATTACCTGGCGGCCGCCATTTCCTACCTGTTTCTCAACCGACCGGGCTGGAAAGAGAACGCGGGCGTGGGCAAGACGATGGTTTCCTCCAGCATGATCGACCGCGTGGCCGGCCACCTGGGCCATCCGCTGTTCGAAGTGCCGGTCGGTTTCAAGTGGTTCGTGGACGGGTTGCTCGATGGCTCGCTCGGCTTTGGCGGTGAAGAGAGCGCCGGCGCATCGTTTTTGCGCCGCGACGGCAAGCCGTGGAGCACCGACAAGGACGGCCTCATTCTCGGCTTGCTGGCGGCGGAAATGCTGGCGCGGACCGGCCGCGATCCCGGCGAGATTTACCAGAAGCTCACGGAACAATTCGGAGCCCCGGTCTACGAACGAATCGACGCACCGGCCACGCCGGAGCAAAAGACGCGGCTGGCCGCGCTCTCGCCGGAGCAGGTGACTGCCACCGAATTTGCCGGCGATCCCATCGAGGCCAAGCTCAACCGTGCGCCGTCGAATGGTGCGCCGCTGGGCGGACTCAAGGTGGTTACCCGCCGCGGATGGTTCGCCGCGCGTCCTTCCGGCACCGAGGACGTCTACAAGATCTACGCCGAAAGCTTCGCCGGTGAAACCCACCTGCGACAGATTCAAACCGCCGCGCAGGAACTGGTCGAGAAGACCGTGGGCAAGTAGGGGCGGTTGGCAGGCGGAAGCGCCTGCCCCACACGTCTGCGACAACAAAGTGGGGCAGGCGCTTCCGCCTGCCAACCTGCCCGCAACAGAGATCCGGCGCGATTGCGCCTACAATGTTCCTTTACAGAGATGCGCCTGAGATCGAATAGTGCCGGATTGGACCGCGTCAGATGATATTCTTCCTGGGGACGCTTCTGGCAACTGTCATCCGGTACTTTTTGTATGTCGTGGAAGCGCTGGCGGTCATTTTCCTGGTGCGGAGCGCGCTGCGGTATCCCCATTCGCGCAGGAAATGGTTTCGCAGTTTCGGCTGGTTTCACTGGCTCGCCAGGCGGCGTAAGTTAGCCATCGTCACGGTGGGAATTCTGCCGCTGGTGATCCGTACCGCGCTGCTGCCAATTCTGCCTCCGCGTCTGCCCTGGATCGCCGACGATTTCGGCTATTTGCTGGCGGGCGATACGTTCGCCCTCGGCCGCCTTACTAACCCCGCGCATCCGATGTGGACTCATTTCGAGAGTCCGCACATTCTCCAGCAGCCGACTTACATGTCGATGTACTTTCCCGCGCAAGGACTCTTTCTCGCGGCTGGGAAAATCGTCACTGGACATCCTTGGGCCGGAGTCTGGCTGAGCGTTGGTTTGATGTGCGCGGCCCTCTGCTGGATGCTGCAGGCGTGGCTCCCGCCAACGTGGGCGCTGCTGGGCGGCTTGCTCGCGGTTGCGCGATTGGGCATTTTCGGGTATTGGATGAACACCTACTACGGTGGTGCAGTACCGGCGCTTGGGGGCGCACTGGTGCTGGGCGCGCTGCCACGGCTCATCCGCAAACAGCGCATCCGCGATGCCTTGCCGATGGCGCTGGGACTGATCGTTCTGGCGAACTCACGCCCCTACGAGGGATTCGTTCTCGCTCTGCCTGTCGCCGTGGCTCTGGCTGTCTGGGCGTTCGGCGGAAAGCGTCCTCCCCTTAGAGTGTCCGTTTTCCGCGTCGCGCTGCCGATGTTAGTGGCGCTTTCGATCGGATGCGCGGCCACTCTCTATTATTGGTCGCGGGTCACGGGTAACCCATTGCAATCGCCGCAGCAATTGCAGCGAAACACGTATGCGATGGCGCCGTATTTCATCTGGCAATCGCCCGCCAAACCGGAACCGGTCTATCGTAACGCAGCCTTGCGGGCTTTCTACACGCGTGCGGAGATGGATTACTATCGCAGCACCCGATCCATCCCAGGCTGGTTATGGGCGACTGCGATCAAGATCCGGGATTTTTGGTTGTTTTACCTCGGCCCGGTTCTGACCCTGCCCCTCCTCGCATTGCCTTGGGTACTTAGGGATAGGAGAATCCGCTTTCTGCTGGTTGCGGGCGTGGTGTTCCTGGCGGGGCTGGGAGTCAGCATCTGGTTCTATCCGCACTACGCAGCTCCGGCGACCGCGCTGCTCTATGCGATTTTGCTCCAGTCCATGCGCCATCTCTGTTTGTGGAGGCGCCGGACTCAATCGTCAGGAATGGCGCTTGTCCGAGGGATACCGCTCATCTGTGCCGCGATGGTGGCCGCCCGCGTTTTGGCACAGCCGCTGCCGTACCATCCGCCCGATTTTCCCATGACATGGTGCTACAGCTTGCCCGGTGGCACCCATCGAGCAGATGTCCTGGACAAACTGCGACGGCTGGGCGGGCAGCATCTGATCCTCGTCCGATGGAACAAAGGCGACAATCCTTTCGAGCAGTGGGTCTACAACGATCCCGAAATCGACAAGGCGGACGTGGTGTGGGCGTGGGAGACGGACCGTCCCGAAGAGTTGTTGCGCTATTTCGGCGGCCGGCGGGTCTGGGTGCTCCACGCTCCCTGGCAAGGACCGCCGGAGCTTTCGCCCTATGTTGTCCGATGACAGCCGCTGCCGGCGCGGGGACGCAATATCCTACCTGCTCTTGCGGCGCTTGCGGCCAATCAAACCCATGCCGATCAGTGCGCCACCGAGCAGCACCATCGTGGAGGGTTCCGGAATTGGATCTTGGGTGAAGGTGTTGCTGGCGTCGAGGAAAGTCCCACTCCCGTAACTGAACGAATCGACTATGAAGATCGAAGTCAAATTAATAGGAATCGGACCGATGTCCCCGCCAGTGTTGCCACTCTGGGTGTAGACGTCAGTGCCAATCAGGGTCCCACCCTGAGTTTGATAGACCTGCTTCTCAAGCGTTCCATTCGCACCAGTTACGGCTTGAACCGCGGCAGAGGCCGTATTGATGACCCATAGGGGTTCGTTATCCGCCGGAGACGCAGTGTCGTCGAGCGTGACTTCGTAGCTAAAACTAAAGCTCTGGGCAAAGGTCCCGTTGACGAGGTTCAGGGAGATCATGCTGCCAGAGGCGTTCGTCGAAAAGTTCAGGGCCATGTTGCCGGGGACGTTGTTGACCGAGAAACTTGAGAACACAAGGTCGTCAGCCTCGCAAGAAAAACCGGCACCGGACCACGTCAAAAAGGACCAATCTGTTTGCGTCGAGCACAGTTGGCTCGCGCTGGCAACGAACGGCAGCAGCAAGACTCCCGCCAGCAATAGGTTTTTCATTTTCCCGATTCCTCTTCCACATCGAGCGTAGCGCAAGAAGGAACGAGATCCGCTTGATTTTGGTACTCAAGGCCTGAATGTAGTGGTACTAGAACATCTAAGCAGGCCATATCCTCGCTGCGAACAAGAAAAGTGAGAAAAAAGTTATTAGCCTGCTTTTCTCCTGTTTTCCCGGCGGTCGATGCCGCATCGGCGGCGCGACCACGGCCGGCCCATCACAGCGGCCTGCGCCACATTCTTCCCGTGTTACACTGCCTCACATGCCGGAGCTTCCCGATGTGCCGGACTCGCCGCCGCCGTTTCTAGGTAGCTGGCGGCGCGTCTACGTGGCGGTGCTGATCTACCTTGCGGGCGTGATTCTGGCGGCATACTTTTTCACGCGTGCCTACCGATGAGAGCCCTGGATTGGGTGGTCCTGCTCGCCTCGCTGGTGTCCATCATCGCCTACGGCCTGTACCGCAGCCGCGGCAGCAACACGGTGGACCGGTACCTGCTCGCCGGCAAGACCATGCCGTGGTACGCCATGGCGCTCTCCATCATGGCCACGCAAGCCAGCGCCATCACGTTCATCTCCACCACCGGCCAATCTTACGTAGATGGCATGCGCTTCGTGCAGGCTTACTTCGGCCTGCCCATCGCCATGATCGTGGTCTGTGCAGTGGTGGTGCCGGCGTTTTATCGCGCCCGCGTCTATACCGCGTACGAATACCTGGAAAACCGGTTCGACGCCAAGACGCGCGCATTGGCTAGTGTTATCTTCCTCTGCCAGCGCGGCATCTCCGCGGGGCTCACCATCTATGCGCCAGCCATCGTGCTGTCGGTGATTCTGGGATGGCCGGAGCGCGCTACCACGCTGCTGATGGGCGCGACCGTGGTCAGTTACACCGTGATCGGCGGCATCAAGGCCGTCACCTGGTCGGACGTGCAGCAGATGGGCGTCATCTTCCTGGGGCTGCTGATTGCGCTGGTGACCGTCATCGTGCTGCTGCCGCACTCGGTGTCGTTCGGCGACGCGGTGTTTCTGGCAGGCGCGGCGGGGCGACTCAACGCCGTCACCACCAACTTCGACTGGAACGACCGCTTCAATATCTGGAGCGGTCTCATAGGCAGCACGTTTCTGTTTCTGTCTTACTTCGGGTGCGACCAGTCGCAGGTGCAGCGGTACCTCACCGGCCGCTCGATCGCGGAAAGCCGGCTCAGCCTGCTGTTCAACGCCGTGGCCAAGATTCCGATGCAGTTCTTCGTCCTGTTCATCGGCGCCATGGTGTTCGTCTTCTATGTGTTCGTCGAACCGCCAGTGCTGTTCCAGCACACCGAGCTGGCGCGCATCTCGCAGTCGAGCGAGTACACGGGCGTCGAGACACGCTATCACGAAGCGTTTGAGCGGCGCCGGGAAGCCGCCCTGTCGCTTGCCCAGGCGCATAAGGCCGGCGACGGTGCGGCGCACGCGCGGGGCTTGGCCGATTACCGCGGCGCGCAGCAATCGCTCGATGCAGCCCGCGCCAGCGCCGCGCGCCTGGTGGACAAGAACCATGGTGAGAAGGGCTTTAGCGACACCAACTACATCTTCCTCTCGTTTGTAACGCGCTACCTTCCGGTGGGGATTGTGGGGCTGGTAATTGCGGTGATCATGGCCGCCACTATGTCCGCCAGTTCTGGCGAAATCAACTCGCTCGCCACCGTGACCGTGGTGGATATATACCGCCGGCACTTCCACCGCGGCGCCAGCGATCATCATTATCTGACGGCCTCCCGCTGGGCCACCTTGTTCTGGGGCGCCTATGCGGTCGCGTTCGCGGGCTGGGGCAAAAAGCTCGGATCGCTGATCGTGGCCGTCAACGTGGTTGGATCGCTGTTCTACGGCTCGCTGCTCGGCTGCTTCGTGGTGGCTTTCGCCTTCAAGAGGGTTGGCGGCAGCGCCGTGTTTCTGGGCATGCTGGCGGGCGAAGCCGCGATTTTCTGGACGTTCCTGCGCGGCAACATTTCCTATCTCTGGTACAACGTGATTGGCTGCGTGGTGGTGGTGACGGTGGCGCTCACTCTCACCTGGCTCGCGCCCGCGACCTTCGCCAAATCAGGTAGCCCGCCAGCGCAATGATGTCGACCCGGAACCATACCAGTCGGCCAGACAGCGCCACTGGGGCGGCCCGAACTACTCCATTGCGGCAACCAAGGCGTCAAGATCGGCCTCGGCCGGCCCTTTTGGAAGCGGGAATCTTGCTGCCACCTCGAAGACCTTGTCTTGCAAGCTGCTCCCATCTCGCCATCGGTCCAATCGACCTCGCCGCAATAAAGCCTGGATAAGGGTCGCCCGAAACCACACTGCAAGCGCGTCCGTTTTCGGCCCGCACAGACCGGCCACGACGCTCAAGCTGACCGACCTCTGGGCCTGGATTCGACTTTGGTCGGACGCCAAAAAGGACCACACACGCCTCAGTTCCTCAGCGCGAACTGTCGGCACAGGCCTAGCAACGAATGCTTTCAAGGCGGATTCCGACACAGGGCTATTATACCCGTGGGTGGTGGTGGTGTCGCTGACTCTCACCTGGCTCGCGCCCGCCGCTTTCGCCAAACCCAGTAACCCGCCAGCGCCATGATCCCCGCCAGCGTCAGGTAAACCAGGTAATGGTGGACGTTCCGTTCGACGGCTTCCCATCGGTCGCCCAGAAAGTAGCCCAGCGACAGAAACGCCGACACCCAGAGGATGGCGCCGGTGTAGGCGAAGAGGGCGAATTGCGGAGCTTCGAGGTCGCTCATGCCCGCGGCGAAAGCGGTCAAGTGCCGGACGCCGGGAATGAAGTAGCCTAGCGTGAGGCTCCAGTGGCCGGCTTTGCGGAACCAGGCGTGCGCCTTCTCCACGTGCTCTTCGCGGATGCGCACATACCGGCCGTAGCGGTGAATCGCCTTGATGCCGAACGTGCGGCCGATCAGGTAGCTGATGGTGATGCCGCACGCGCTGCCGGTGAGCGCGGCCGCGAACGCCAGCGGCAAACGAAGGTTGCCGCGGAACACCAGATAGCCGGTGAAGGTGAGCAGGGTCTCATCCGGCACAGGCAGGCCGACAATTCCCAGCATGAGCAGGCCGACGATGGCGGCGTAACCGTATTCGGTGATCCATGCCAGGATGTGTTGTTCCATCGG
>PLOR01000095.1 GCA_003142185.1 Bryobacterales bacterium | reverse complement strand
GTGGGGACGCCCCCAAGGCACATGAAGGAAGAGACCGCGCCAGCGCCGGCATCCAGCTAGTGATTAGTTGGCGGGCAGTTGCAGCTTGTGAAGCAGCGCCTGGAATCGCGCCTCCGAGCGCAGAGGATCGTACACCGCATCCACGCCGATATAGACCAGACCCGGCGTCCGCGCAGCGTAGGCTTTTTCGAGCCAGTCCATGGCCCGTTCGCGATCATTCAGCCCGCAATAAATGTTTGCCAGGATCTCCGGAGAAACGAATTCGCGCTGCGAGCGGGCGAGAAGTTGTTCCAGTATGGCATGTGCCTTGTCGTGTTGACCGGCGACGGCGTATGCATGGCTGAGATCCGCCAACGCTGAAGAGTCGCCGTGCTCTGCATCCACCGCTTTCTGCAACGTTGCAATCGCGTCGGGCAGCATTCCCTTCCGCTCGTATGCTAACCCGAGAAAAGCGAGAACACCGGTGAGGGCTGGGGCATCCTGGAGAAGCCGCTGGCCCTGGCTGATGACGTCATCGTACCTGCGCGAAAAGAGCAAGTGCCATACCATATGGGCCCGCCGCAAGGGGTTAAGAGGGTCGATTTCCAGGGCGGTCTTGCTGTTAGCCAGAGAAGCATCAAACTGCCGCATGGCGATGGAATAGTGCGACAGCCAGTCGTGGGCGCTGGCGTCATTGGGATTGAGTTCGACAGCCCGATCGAGCTCGCGCTTTGCGCCGGCCCAGTCCCAGGTGTGAAAAAGGTAGGTGTATCCGAGTGAAGCGTGGGCTTCCCCGAGATCCGGATCGATCTCCAGGGCGCGCACCGCGGCGGCGGTGGCCTTGGAGAAAAGTTCTTCCCGGTTCGGCGCCCCCTGTTCGGCAGCCTGTGTGTTGCAGCAGTCGGCCAAACCGGCCCAGGCGACCGCCGCGTTGGGGTCAATCCCGATGGCCCGTTCGAAATAACGGATCGCGGTGAGAGTGTCTGGCACGCTCCTGCGATTCCAGAAGAAGCGCCCCTGCAGATAGTCGTCATACGCCGCGGGAGCAATCGCCGTACGGCGGGAACCTGCCACTGATGAAACGTGGGCCCGAATCTGCCGGGCAATCGCAGCGGCGATGTCCCGCTGCACGCTGAGGATGTCCCCCAGATCCCGCTCAAAACTCGCGGCCCAAAGATGCCGGTCCTCGCGCGCCAGCAGCAACTGAGCCGTAATCCGTACTCTTTGGTTCGCGCGCACCACGGAACCTTCCACCACGGCATCCACGCCAAGGGCGCTGGCGATGGCCGGAAGGGGCTGGCGCTTGCCTTTGTAGGACATCACGGAGGTACGCGAAATCACGCGGACGCCGTCGAGCGAGGCGAGGTCGGTGATGAGCTCATCCGTGATTCCGTCGGTGAAATACTCCTGTGCAGGGTCGTTCGAGAGGTTTGCAAACGGTAAGACGGCGATCGAGCGGACTTGGTAGCCTGGCGATGCGCCAGTGAGGCGATCGCGCCAATTTCCCGGATTCCAGAACAGGGCCGCTGCCAGAGCCATGGCGCCAGCAGCCGCGAGCAGGACGCGCTTGCCGGCGAAGGCCCTCGCGCCGGACGTTGGGCCGGCCGGAGGCTCTCGTGTGGCGCCTTCCCCCTCACCGCTGGGTGCCAGTTCGGCGTCCGCGAGATCGAGTTCCTGAACCGGAGCGATGAAGCGGTAGCCGCGCCTGGGGAGCGTTTCGACGAAGCGGGGGTTCTCCGCGGAGTCGCCCAGCGCATCACGGACGCGATTGATGGCGCGGTTAATGCCCCGATCGAAATCCACCACCGTGTCGTCCGGCCAGATCCGCTGCTCCAGCTCTTCCCGCGTCAAAACCTCGCCGGGCCGTTCCAGGAGGGCGAGAAGGAGTTCGAACGGCTGTTCCTGAAGCTTGACCTTGCGGCCTTGTTTGAAGAGTTCGCGGGAGCCGGCGTCGACCTCGAAGGTGGCGAAGCGGAGTCGGTGAGGTCTGCGGCCGGCGGCGCCCATAACTGGAGTCCACTATAGCACCCGCGGTCGATGACGGACCTCGGCTTGAACGCTCCAGACCCGGAGACATAGCGCCGTAAGTGCCTGGTGCCGCGCGAGTTAGCCGAGGACAAACATTCAAGGAACATGGGACCTGTGGGCCATCGACATTAACTCCGGAGTCGCGTAAGCTCCCACTAGATCACGGCCGGCGCTGCTGGCCAGGAGGTAACATGAAGACATCCAAGCGTCGCACAGTGTTAGCCTGCTCTGCGTTTTTGGTCGCGCTCGCCTTAGGGGCTTGCTCTGGGAAGACTTCGACAACGACAGCCCCCGATGCGTCCAACGTTTCGCGGTCCGGAGCGGCCGCCACAGACGCAAACGCGCCGCTCTACCCCGACTGGGCCCGCGCGGTCGCGCCGCCTTACCCGAACGCCGGCGTGGGCATCCTGGTCAACACGCAACTGTATCAGTTCCAGACCACCGACGACCGGGCGACAGTCGCCGATTGGTATAAGTCGCACGTGAACGCTTCGTGGGCTTCCGACGCTACGACCCGTGATTTGTCTACCACCGTCAACGGGGTGAAGATCGGCATCCGCACGAACCCGGCGGGCGCACAGGATACGGTGAAGACCATGATCGAGCTCAGCCGCGGCTAGGCGGGGTTGACACCGGACAACACCACCACCGCCTCTTGGGTGATGGGGCCGAATTTGCCGTTTAAGTGGTTTGCGGTTCAGCGGCTGTTTCCCCGATTTGATATGCGCTCTACAGCCCCCGCTGGGCTTGCGGTGTTCGGCGTCCCTGGGCTGGCGGGGAGGTTGAATCGTGATATTGCGGCGCTGCCGCCAGCGATCAAAGTAATGCTCATCAACAACGTTCACTTAGGAGGAGAAGACAAATGAAGATCACACTTACGGTATTACTGCTCACCGCAACTGCCCTTTGGGGGCAAGACAACGTCACTACTTGTACGAATGCCACCCTGCAGGGCGACTATGGGTTTACAGTCACCGGCACGAGGCCTTCAGCCCCAGGCGCCACCACGATTGAGACAGTCGTGGGAGTTGCCATGACCACCTTCGACGGCAATGGCAATCTGACCCAGACCGACAACATTCACGGATCGATTTCCGGTTATACGGCTCCCGATCGCCAAGGTACGGGAACGTACAGCCTCAACCCCGACTGCAGCGGCACCATGCAAGTGAGCAGTCCCGGCTCGCCCACGCTGACTCTTCGGATCGTAGTCGTCGATAGGGGCAGTGAGGTGAGGACGGCGGTCGTGGCGCCGGCGCCAGTCATGGTAACCAGCAACGGCCGGCGAACCACGCCGCGTATTCCGTGAATCGTTGCTGGTCGTTAGTTCCGCCATGGGGGCGTTATTTATGCAGGGCAACTGGCTGGCATTTTATTTCACCGCCAGCCAGGCCAGGAACAAACCGTCCGGCGGCACGTCTTCCCAATACGATATGTCGCGGCTCTCCACGTGGCGGCAGTGGCGTCTCAAGAGGCCCTCGAGTTCGCGGCGGGTGAACCACCGTTCCCATTCGGGCGTTTGCAGGCGTCCGCTTGCGCGGGCGTTTTTGTCAATAATGACGATCCGCCCGCCCGGCTTCACCACGCGGCAGATCTCGCTCACGGCTTTGTCGATTTCGACCGCGTGCTCCAGGCTTTCGGTAGCATAGGCGGCATCGAAAGCGGCGTCCGAAAACGGCAGCTCGGTCATCGAACCGGCGCACACGCAGACGCCCGCGGGCGCGAAGCGCAGCATCTCGAGCGACAGGTCCAACCCGCAGATTTCGGCCGCCGGCTCCTGGTCGTGCAGAACGCGGGCGAAGCGGCCTTTACCGCAGCCCACGTCGAGCACTCGCCGCCCGGTCAGTTCGCCCAGGTGCCGGCGAATCAGCTTCACATGATAAATGCGCGGATCGATGGTGGCGGGGAAGTGCACCTCATCGCCGGCGGCCCGGTCGAACGAGGCGCGGATGCGGGCGCGCAGCTCGCCGGTAAGCCGCGCACTCCGCCGCGAAAACAGATGCCTCCAGTTCAAGCCTCAGGCCCTGGTGAGGAAGATGGGCAATCCGAGCTTGTGATCGTAGACCGGCCGGAAGCGCTCGGTGTTGTACATGGTTTCGACTTCGACATGCCGCGGACCCAGCTTGGGATCGGGAATCGGCACCAGGGTGAAGCAGCCGCCGCTGATGGCGGCCATCAGTCCGCTCTTGCCTTCCTCGATGGCGTCCATCGCCATGCCGGCGAACGTATTAGCCACCAGGCGGTCGACGAAATCCGGGCTGCCGGAGCGCAAGTCGTAAGTCAGGTCGCTGACGATGGTTTCCTCGCCGGTAGCCGACTTGATTTCGGTCGACAGGTCTTCGGCCACGCTCATCTTCTTGCGATGCCCAAAGGCGTCCGCCTCGCCGTACTCCTTGACCATGTAGCCTTCCCACTCCGCGCCCTCGGAGAGAATCACCAGCGAGTAGTTGCTGGGGTTGTGTTTCTTGTCGTTCACCAGAATTTCGATCAGCTTCGGCAGACTCACTTTGTACTCGGGGATGCAGCAGCGTACCGAGGTCACATAAGCGGTATAGAGCGCGGTGTAACCGGCGTCGCGGCCGAACACGCGGAAGATGCCGATGCGCTCGTGCGAACCGACCGTGGTCCGCTGCCGCTCGATCGCATCCATGGCGCGCGTGATGGCGGTCGAAAAGCCGATGCAGTACTCGGTGCCGCGCACGTCGTTGTCCATCGTTTTCGGCACGGCCACGACCTTGACTCCACGGCGATCCAGCTCAGCCGCATAGCTGAGCGTATCGTCGCCGCCAATCGCGACCAGGTACTCGATCCCCAGCGCTTCCAGGTTCTCGAGCACCGCCGGTGTGACATCGTACACAGTGGAAGTGACGCCCTTCTTGGTGCTCTCCCGGGAGGGAAAAGTGCGGCGTTCGAGTGTCGGCGGCAGCTTCGACATCTTGGACGGGTTGGTGCGCGAGCTGTGCAGGTAGGTGCCGCCGGTGCGGTCGATGGTGCGGGTGTTCTCGCGGTTCAACGGCAGAATATAGCGGCTGCGGCTGGCCGGGTCCTGCAGGTCGACGTGCGTGAGTCCTTCCCAGCCGCGCCGGATGCCGATCACCTCCCATCCGGCTTCACCGGATCGGTAGACAACCGATTTGATGACCGAATTCAGTCCGGGGACGTCGCCACCGCCAGTCAAGATACCGATACGCTTCGAGGGCATGCATACTCCTTAAGAGTGAAATTGTTTTAGATGAAGAAACATCATTATAGAAGATGGCGCGCGTTTGGGCGTGGGATGTGGCGCAGGTCCCCGACCTGCGAATGCTCGATTTTTCAATCCCTCATCCGCCACTTGTGCTTGATCCACTGCGCGGCGGCATCGAAGGCCCCGTCGGTGCGAGCCTCGACGATCTCGGCGTAGCGGGCCAGCAGGCTGGCGGGCGGCGGCTCGAGTTGGCTGACGCGAACCAACAAGACCGCGTGGCCTCTTTCATCAGTCGTGGCGGATTCGAACCCCCGCGCGGTGACCAGAACCGGCGGTTTTCCGGATGCCGCCCTGCCGGGGAAACAGGCGACTGAACCATCCGTCAGCGCCAGCAGCGATTCCTCGCCAGCGGCCGGCGCACGGGCAGGCCCGCCATCGAGCGCCAATCGGGCTGCGCCGCGCAACGCGGCGCGCGCCGCCGGATCGCGCGCAGCGCGCAATCGCAACCGGTCGAGCGCCTGCCGCCACAGCCGCCGAAAAACCCGCGGACTGGCTACCGCGCGCACCAGAAACCTCAGGTAGTTCACCTCCAATATCGCGGCTAGTTGCTCTTCGCTGTAATACCGCGACGTGGTGGCACGGTGCCGGTGCTCCACCACGGCGTCCGCTATGTATACGCTGGGCCAGCCGCGCAGCCAGGCGCGATAGCCCAGGTCGAGGTCTTCCACATACGCCGGCGCGTAGGCCTCGTCCACCCCGCCCAGCGCGCGCAGTTTGGCGGCATCGTAAGCCGAGCAGCCGCCACTGCCGTAAAGCACCCAGGTGCCGTCCTCGCCAGCCAAAGGCTCATCGCAGCGGACGGGGAAATCCTCCGGTGCGGCCTGCGCCATCACCGCCTTGCCGGTCTCTTCGCGGCGCACGCGGGGCGGGAAGCGTATCTGCGCCGTGGCGCAGAACAGGTCCGGCACCGCACGAAACGCCTTGAGCAAAGCGGCGAAGAAGCCCGGATCGATCCGCATATCGTTGTTGAGCAGGCAGACGTGAGAGAAACGGGAGAGCCTGATGCCTCGATTCACGGCGCCAGAGAAGGAAAGCGGCTCGGGCGAGACCTCGATCACAACTTGCGGGTACGTGCCGCGGAGCCATTCCGCGGTGCCGTCGCTCGATCCATTGTCGATGACGATGATCTCGCCCGAAACGCCCGCCAGATCTGCCGCGATGCCGGCGAGCCGATCTTCCAGCAGCGCCTTCCCATCGCGCGACGGGATCACCACCGAAATTCCGGCGCTGGCGGTGTTGGCGGCAAGCGGAACAGTTCCAGCGCCGCGCCGCACAGGGCGCGCCCATCCTGCCAGGCGAGCGGCGGCATAGGCGGCTTTTATCACTAACGCTCGACTCCAGAAAGTGCGGCAAGAAATGTCGAGACCTCTCTCGGCTCAGCAGGCAGGACAGCCTGCGCCACGATGGCGGACGGAAATGCAGGATTGAGCATGGTCAGATCAGCGGCCGGCCGGGCTCAGCGCCAGCGTGCCGCTCCCAAAGATCCAGCGCTTCGATCGCGAACGCCGTCGAGACCGGGTTGACGTGGAGCAGCCACGCTCCGTTCCTGCGGCCGAACCAGTATCCTCCGTCGATGCGCGGATCGGCGGAAGCAGCCTGGAATTCGGCGAGCGAGCGCGCCTCGCGAGCGGCGGCTTCGCGATCGAGCGGCACCACTCCAGCGGCGTCGGCCAGAATGCGAATCCGCAGCAACTGCGCGTAAACGTCGGCGCGCGCGAACTCGGGCTCAATGTCATGGAGCAGGCACGACGCCTGGCGGATGCCGCCGGCCAGGGCCAGCGCGCAGCGAGCTTCGGCGCTCTCTGGCGAACCCACTAACACCGGCATCAGGCCTTCCAGAAAATACAGGTAGGCGTGCAGGCGATCCATGGTTTTCGGCCGGCTGGCGCCATCCGGAAAGAAGCTGGCGGAGTTGGACAGCGCCGGCTCGATCGACTCCTGGTACAATTCGCGAAACGCTGTGTCGCCGGTGGCCCGGTAAAGGTCCCACCAGGCCATGGCGGACTTCAACTGATAGCAACCAGGCAGCCGCGACCAGCTCGCGGCGTCACGGCTGGCCGGCGTTTTGGCGGGCAGTGTCAGAATCGGATGCCAGCCATCGGCGGCGCGAAAATCCCGTGCCATCGAGCGGCCCACCGCCACGGCGCAATCGAGAAACTCCCCGGTCCGCATTGCGCGCCACGCGGCTAGCAACCCCCGAACGATGATGCCGCAATCGAAGAAATAAGACAGGGCCGGTGGATCGGTCTCAAACGCCATCGCGCACAAATCCGCCCGCCACGCATCGCGCACCAGGAAACGCGCCGCGGCCAGCGCCCGGTCCAGGTAACGCTGGTCGCCGGTCAGCTCGTTCAGGTAGACCAGCGCGCTGATCGCGTAGCCGGTGATTTCGGTCGAAACCGGGCGATTCTGCCGTGTGTCCGCGCGGTAATAACGGGCCACGCCGCCATCGGCGAGTTGGATGCCGGACTCCAGAAACCACCGTCCAGCGCGTTCGAATTGATTCGACAACCCGCTAGTGTAGCATCCGGGCTGTCGAACGCCGGCCCTATTCCACTTCGCGGGGCGCCTTGTATCCGGACTTGGTGAGGATCGCGTACTTGACCGGCTTGCCCTTTTGGTCCTTGATGGGCAGCGGCTTGCCGTTCGGGTCAACCAGTTCCACCTTGATTTTGCGGAACGTCCCGTCGTGCGCCTTGTTGCTCGACGAATAGGTGATCACGTACTGCGTGCCCAGCGCCTGGCGGACGTCGCCAAACATCGCCGGGTACTCGCCCTGAAACTTGGGAAAAAACGCTCTTCCCCCGGTCTCCTTCGCGAACGTGTTGAGTTCGTTGTCCGCCTGTAAAAAACCGATCGGCTCCCTACTCATCATTTCGCGTTGCAACCCCATCAGCGAAATGGAGTAGACCGGCACACCCGCTTCCTGCAACTTCTTGCGCGTTTGGTCGTAGGTGAGCTTGCTGAAGGTGTCGATTCCGGTGGTGATGAGCAGAATCGCCTTCCTGCCTTCGATTGCAGACATGCGCTCCGCCGTGTCCGTCACCGCGTCGAACATGTTGGTTTCGTGCCACGCCGGAATGGTCAACTGCTGCAACGCCTCCTGAATCTTCCGCTTGTCGGCCGTGAAGTCGGTCAGGATTTCCGGCCTCATCGCGTAGGTGATCACCGCGCAGTAATCCTCCGGCTTGAGCGAGCTGGCAAACGTCCAAACCAGTTGCTGCGTCTGGAACCATGCCCCGCTATAGAGGGTCTGATACCGCGCGCTGAACTCCACCAGCAGCGCAACCGTCAGCGGGGCCTGCGCCATATCCACCTTGCGGACCTGCTGGGGCACGTTGTCTTCCAGCACGCGGAAGTTGCCCCCCGGGATCTGCGGAATAAATTGCCCGTTGGGGCCGATCACCGCCACGTCAAGAGTCACGATATCCACGTCGCTCTTGAAGGTCGGCGTTACGCCAGCATCCGGGTTGCGCTTGTACTGCGAAGGGATAGGCGCCTGATCGGCGGGCTGACCGCTCGCGTCCGCCGGTTGCTTCGGCTTGGCCACGGGCTGCCCCGGGCCGTTGAGCGGGCCCTGGTCTTGCGCGTTGACAAATCCGGCCAGCGCCGCCAGTGCGCTGACGCACACAACAATTCGAAGAGTTTGCATAGGCCTTCCTGTGACGAAACTATAGCAGAAGACGCGCCAGCGGGAGCATTCGTTGCGTGGCGCAGGCTGTCAAGCAGGCTGTCAAGCCGGCTGTCAAGCCTGCTGAGCCGAGAGTCATCTCGACTTTTCTTCGCGGGAGAGCCCAAGCACCCTAGCGCTGCGCCACCTGCACCGTGATGTTGCGGAAGAGCAGGCCGCCGGTGTGGTCGCCTTGCAAATAGATCGGGCCGGGCGCGCCTTCGTTGGAATCGAGCGCACCGCCGGTCGTGCCGCGGATTTCCTGCTTGTCGAGAATCGTCACGCCGTCGCGTACCACGGTCACAATCCGTCCCACCAGGGTCACGTCGTAGCTCTCCCATTGGCCCGGTATGCGCGGCATCTCCACCGACGGCGTCAGGAATCCATAGACCGAGCCGATTCGGCGCTCGGGCGGATTGGATGTGAGCGGCTCATATTCGATCTGCACTTCGTATCTTCCGCGCAGATAAACTCCGCTGTTGCCGTCATCTGGGCAATTGAATTCAATGTGTAACTTGAAGTCATCGAAGGCACGCGTAGTTCGCAAATTGGCACCATGCGCTTCATTCACAAGTTCGCCATTCTTCGCCACCCAGTGGTTGTGCGCCGGGTCGAGCGGTTCCCAACCGGTGAGGTCCTTGCCATTGAAGAGCGGCTCGGGGGCGCTCCAGGATTTAGGCTCCGGCCGCACCAGCGCTGGCGCGCGCACGCCGATCACCTGGCCGATTGAGTCTCCCCGCTTCTGGCTGCCCGACAGCTTGTCGCCGCTCGCGTCCACGTCCCACGTCAAGGCGGTTTGGGTGCCGTTGGCTTCCTGGAGGACGAGGCTCAAGTGCGCTCCGTTTGCCTTGTAATTCTTCACCTGGTACACATTGCCACCGGGCGGCTGATACCAGATATCGAGGGCGCCATCTTTTTCGGTCACGCCCAGCCAATCGACCAGCGTGCCGTGCGGGGTAGTGACCGTGATGTCCCAGCGTCCGGCGAGCGGGCTGGCACCCCGCAGCGGGAGGGCGAAAACGGCGAACGCGGCGGCGAGAATCAGAGCAGCGTAGATCTGTTTCATAAAGAGTAGTGTGGCACGAATCGCGGCCCGCGGGAATTCGACGTTCCGCACCCGCTCCATCTTTTGCGGCATACTCAAAGTCATGCCCGGCAGGCTGTACCTGGTAGCGACACCCATAGGCAACCTGGAAGACATCACCTATCGCGCGGTGCGCGTGCTCGGCGAGGTGGATCTGATCGCTTGCGAGGACACACGCCAGACCCGCAAGCTGCTCGACCACTACGCTATTTCCAAACCCACCATCAGCTACCACGAACACAACGAGGCGCAGCGCGCCGCCGAGCTGGCCGAGCGCCTGCTCGCCGGTGCTTCGGTGGCCCTGGTCTCCGATGCCGGCATGCCGCTGGTCTCCGACCCAGGCTACCGGCTGGTGCGGGCGGCGATAGAGGCCGGCATCCCGGTGGAACCGATCCCCGGCCCTTCCGCCGCGCTGGCCGCGCTGGCGGCTTCCGGCCTTCCCACCGACGCTTTTCACTTCGCGGGTTTTCTGCCGGCCAAATCCGGCCAGCGCGCCAGGGCCCTGGAAGGCCTTAAAGAAGAACCCGCCACGCTGATTTTCTATGAGGCGCCGCACCGTGTGCTGGAGACGCTGGAGGCGATCGCGCAGGTGCTCGGGGCCAGGCCGGTGGTGGCTGCGCGCGAACTGACCAAGGTGCATGAGGAATTCCTGCGTGGCTCCGCCGTCGAAGTGCACGCCCAGCTCGCCGCGCGCGGCTCCATCAAAGGCGAGTTCACGCTGCTGGTGGGTAAGGCGGTGGCGCCGCTGCCCGACGATACGCCAGTTGGCGACGCTGTGGACGAACTCGTCCGTGCCGGCGCCGCGCGCATGGACGCCATTAAACAGGTTGCCCGCCGCCGCGGCCTCTCGAAAAGAGAGGTTTACGAGCAGGCTTTGCGCGATCGATAGCGCGGCGGCGCGGGGGTTCTGGCGCGCATCGAGACAAGAAATATCGAGATGACTCTCGACACAGCAGGACTGACGGCCCGCGCCACGACTCACCCCCACACGTACAGCAGCACCATCAGATACAGCCACACGCCATCCAGAAAATGCCAGAACACGGCGGTGACGTCGATGATGGTCCGCTTGGCCGGCCCCAGCCGCAAGCGTAGCGCCTGGACGTCCACGTAGATCAGCGCCGCCACCCCGCCCAGCAAATGCACCGCGTGGGCCGCCGTCAGCAGGTAAAAGAACGAACTGGTGGGGCTGCTGGCGATGAACACGCCGGCGTTGGAGAGCTGATGCCAGACAATTGCCTGCCCGATCAGGAACGCGATGCCCAGCGCGGTCGCGGCGGTCCACCAGAAGTTGAAGCCGTCGCGCTGGCCCCTTTTGAGAGCCACCCGCGCACGATCGAGAACCGCGCTCGACGCTAGCAGCACCGCCGTGTTCACCCACAGCAGCGGCGGTTTGCGCATGGCAATCCAGTCGTCGGATGTGCTGTGGCGCATCCAAAAGGCCATGCTCAGGGCTACGAAAACCATGCCGGTGGCGGCCAGCAAGACGAACAGGCCGATGAACGACGCGCGCCGGTCCGCGCCGCGTCCCTCCGGACCGCTGCCGTCGCCTCCGCCCCAGTCCACGGGCGGAGGGGGTGGACCTTGGATCACGCCCGATGGAAGAGAGCCGCGCATAACTCTTCTTTAGGATCGCACCGTAGGCGCTCGTCGTGAGAGGCTATGAAACAATCCGCCCGCGAGCGGGCGTTGGCAAGCTAAAGCATGCCCCACCAATGGCTTCAGGATAGCGGCGGCAGCTTGAGTCCAGCCTTGGCAACCGCCCGCTCCAGGAGATTGACGGCGTGCACGCCCGGAACCCCGCGCGCCAGCGAGATCTCCGAGACCAGCATGTGCCGCGCGCGCTCCATCATCTTCTTCTCGCGGAACGAGAGCTGCTTCTCGGTTTGCAGAAGCAGCAGCGCCTTGAACACCTGCGCCGCCTGTAGCAGGCTGCCGATTTGCATCTTCTCCGTGTTTTCTTTGCAACGAACCTTCCAATCCGGATGGATCGAGCACTCTCCGTAGGAAAGGAAAGAGAGCACACGCGAGATCTCCCGATCCTTGGTCACCCGCCGCAGGCCGATATTGGCGGCGTTGGAAAGCGGCACCAGCACCGTAATGCTGTTGAGACCGAGCCGCAACAGGTAGAACTTTTCGAAGGCGGATCCGAAGGATCGGGTGCTGATGTTCTCGATGATCCCAACGCCCTGATTGGGATAGACGACCTTGTCGCCGATCTGGAATGTCATACGGGGTCCCCCACAAACCACCGCTTGCCAAGTGCCGTTGCTGACAGACCGCAACGACTCTAAGAATGGTACGCTCCGACTCCCGTTCTGTCAAGCGACTCGAGTGTAGAGGGTGCGAGAGGGAAGCGACGAGCGGGTTCGCTCACGGCGGCCGGCGTCAAGGCGTGGTGTTTCGTGCAGGGGTCCGGGACCGCCGCAGCAACCAATCGGCCAGGTACAGCACTGCGGGTATGGCGGCGAGCCAGACGACCGCGTAGGTGCGGTCGCGAACCAGTGAGATGTGCAGCACCAGCGCGGCCAGCGCAATCAGGGCGCCGGTCAGGTCCCACTTCCACGCCAGAATCATGCCGGCCACGGCGATAAACAGCAAAATGACGCCGGCCCATTCGACAAAGCCCGAGGGTGGGCCGGACTGGGGCGCCAGGAATTCGCGAACCAAAATCAGCAGGAAAACACACGCAAAGAATAGTGCTGAGAGACGCGCCAACCAGCGGAGGATGACGGACGCAAGTGGGGACATGCGCCTCCTGTTCAGATTATATGCGGCCAGCACTCGGCACGCAACGCGCCGGTCTTGGGTCACGTGTGCGTCACGCAAGTACCAGACGCGGGCAGAGCGTCGTGAGGGCCGGAAAGCATTGGAATGCTCACCGCTCCCTTTGGCCGCGTCTCAGAATAGGGGACCGGTTTCGCGGTACCCGTCGACTACCGAACTCGGGGCGTCAACATGCAACTTCCTCGGAATCACTTCCTTTGCGCCGAAATGGCGCCGTGAGCTGACCCAGCGCAAGGCCCTCGATCTGCAGTAGACAATAGAGGGCCGATGACTCATAGGAGCTTCCCATCCTTGGAATATCATACGGATCTGTGCGAGGGCCGACCACACCGCCGTGGGAGGAGAATAGTGCGACATAGCCGGCTGCCGAGATGGCCTGTCTGGTCTCATTGCGGATGTTGTCCACTCGTCCAAAGGGGAATGAGAACAGATCGATAGGTTTGCCTATGATTCTCACTAACGCTCGGCCGCACTCAACGACCTCCGACTCGGCAGCTTCCACCGTGCATCTTCCGAGATCCACGTGGTCAACCGTGTGCGCCCCGACATCAAAGCCCAGCGCCACCCATGCTTGAATGTCGGAGGATCGAAACATTTCGTAAGTGAAAGGGTATAGCGCGACGTCGTGCGCGAAAGACCGGTCCGTGTCGACGAAACCGCTGCTAATGAAGGCGCACGCCGGGATACCTAGCGCTTTCATGAGGGGCGCGGCGTTGGTCAGAATATCCCGATAACAATCGTCAAATTGGATGGTGATAGTCGTCGGCTGGACCGGCTTCTTGTTCCGGATGCAATCGACCAGGTGGGCCGTCGAGGAGAACGGATAGCGGCTGCGGATCGCCAGCAACTGAGCGGCAAAGGTCATGGTGTCCACGGTCAGGACATCCTTCGAATAATCGTTGACTCGATGGTAGGAGTAAATCGCACCTCTTGACCGCCACAGCAGACGGTGAAGTTGGCGGGCGATGTAGTAGATGCCACAGTAGTAGACAAACAGAAGATACAGATCTCGCAAAATCGTCGAAACGTCGCCCCGGTGTTTCCAATGAGGTAAACGCCGCCGAAGCAAACCGATCTCTTTTCTGGTGGGCCGGGTCCGGGGCTTGAGCGGTAACTTCTCGCGTGGTTGCGGACTGGCTTTTCCGCTCCGGATCGTGGAAACTACTGAGGCGAGCAGCCGCGCACCTTCCTCGTGCAGTTTCTCCACAAGGCTTTCGGGCGTGTCGGTCCCCATAATGGGTACTGTACTGGTGGCAACGATATCGCCAGTATCCAAACCCTCGTCGACAAAGTGCACGGTGAGGCCGGCCGACAACGCCCCATCGTAAAGCTCCCAAAACCCAGGCGGCAAGCCCCTATACTCCGGCACCCTCCCCTTGTGGAGGTTGATACATCCCATTCGCGGGACGCCAAACGTGCCGGGCTTAAGAATGCGGGTTCCCAGCACGATGCCCAGGTCGGCGCCGCATTCGCTCAACACGCGAACCGCGTTGGCGCCGTTCAAGCTTCCCACGGCATGAACTCGCATGCCGTACCTTGCTCCCAGGTCCGCCAGAGTAAAGCACCTATCGGGAAAAGCCCTTCTGAGAACGCTCATCACTTCCGCACGGGAAACCGGGGCATTCTCGACCGCGGCGTCAGTTATCCTACGAATCACTTCAACAGCTCTAAATAAGAGATAACTCCAGCCGTTCGCGCGAATGTTTCGGGACAGGTGCTTGAGACGCCGCTTGAAGGGGACAACCCCAGTGTCCAGCAACACACCGGCCGGTTCCACGCCCGACGACCGGCACACCGCTTCGATACTGCGCCTGGTTGAGGGGTTATCGCTGCCAACAAGAAATGCGACCCGTAACTTCGGATTCTCCATTGTTTAGCCCGAGTTTCACCAGGCGAAACCGTCGCTGGCGCGATAGATCTCGATCCTGAAGCCGCAGTAATTCAAGCCGGAGCATCCATTCTAGCTCCCGCTTCCGGTTCAGTCCACCGTTTAGGGTCGCTTGGATGTGCGACACAGAAATGGCGAAACTCTCCATTCCCAATGAATTCGCACGAATCGGAACGTAGGGGTAAGCACGGCTTCTCTCTTTCAGGAGGCTTTGTATCAAGGCACGGCTTCAGCCGTGCCGAAGGATCGTGAAAAAGGTTTGGGCTTCAGCCCCTGCGGGCTCTGGAGGCACGGGAAAAGACTCCTGGACGCCGATTTTGCATCGGGACTGATCGCGAGTATAGCTTCTGCGACGCGGGGTCGTTTCACGGTTCCGATCGGCTACGGTGCCATCGCCCACCAGCCGCAGCCGCCATTCCAGCCGCAAACCCGCCACCGTGGCGTTTCCGTGCACCGGCACCGGGAGAACCCCAGCCTAATAGCCTCGAAACAATAACTCTTCAAGAGCCATCCGTCGCACCTGCCACAAGTCGCGCTCCTTCCCATTAACATTCAACCTGCACTCGCCCTCGTCATTAAAGGTCAGGGTTACCTCAAACATCGGCTTGCCATTGTCACCCCGCACTAAGATCGCGTGCTCGGCAAGGCTGAAGATTACCGACTTCTGCACATCTTTGGCGTCTAGCAGAACCGTAAAGTCGTCGCCATGCTCCGCCACCGAAAACTCGTAAGGGGAATTATTGGGACGCAGGGCGTTGCGAATCTTAACGTCCTCTGTAACTTGTAATCTAAGTGCCTTGAATATGTTGGGTGGAGAGCATGAGGCACGCTCAGTTACCCAGTCGAATTTCGACATATCCTTCTCCACTTTGTCGTTCACGCTTTCACCTCCACATGCCGCCCACTCTCCCAGGATACTGCGCGGCTCCCGCTGCCGTGGCGGACCTACAAAAGCGGCGTCCCGTGCCGCCAGATTGGATTATAGTGTGCAAAGCGCCATGCAACCAGAGTCGAGATCGCTTCGAGGGTAACCTGCTCTGCCACGATCCGACGAGACTGCTGGCCAAATGGCCATATGGCCGAGTCTCTTGCAAGCCGCGATCGATCCGTGTTATCGTCAAAAGACGATAAGAATGGCGAAACGATTCAAAGGCGATATGTGCTGCCCTCCGGGCGCGCCGGCAGCCGAGGTGAGTTGGCAGACCCTCGAAGGGGCTGAAGCCGACGACGAGCTGGCGAAGCTGGCGAAGGCCATCGGGCACCCCGCGCGAGTTCGCATCCTCCGCTTGCTGTCGCGCAAAGAAGCGCGCGTGTGCAGCCAGATTGTGGACGAGTTGCCCCTGGCGCAATCGACAGTTTCCGAGCACCTGCGCATTTTGAAGGAGGCTGGCCTCGTGCGATGTGCACAGGACGGCACGCGGGTCGGCTATTGCATCGATTTCGATGGTCTGCGGCGCCTGAAAGCGCTCACGGCCATCATCTGAAAGGCGGAGTCTTTTTGTGTCCTGCACATCGCTGTTCGTCGATGAGCGAATTCAGGAGAATCGACAGATATGAAGAACGCAACAATTCCCCGGCTTTCGTTTCTGGACCGCTATCTCACATTCTGGATCTTCGCTGCAATGGCAGCGGGCGTTGGACTCGGGTACCTCGTTCCCAGCGTCGTGCCGTTCTGGAACCGCTTTAGCGTCGGTACGACCTCGATACCGATCGCCATCGGGCTGATCCTCATGATGTATCCACCGCTGGCGAAGGTGAAGTACGAAGAAATGGGGCGTGTGTTCCAGCATCGCCGCGTTCTGGTTCTGTCGCTGATTCAGAACTGGGTGGTCGGCCCCATTCTCATGTTTACGTTGGCGGTACTGCTGCTCCGCGACAAGCCGGAGTACATGACGGGCCTCATTCTGATAGGTCTGGCCCGCTGCATCGCCATGGTCATCGTCTGGAACGACCTCGCGCACGGCGACCGCGAGTACGCCGCTGGCCTGGTGGCGCTCAATTCAGTCTTCCAGGTGCTGTTCTTCTCGCTCTATTCGTATTTCTTCCTCGCCACCGTTCCGCGCTGGCTGGGGCTGAAGGCGGTACAGGTGGATATCTCGATGGCCGCAATTGCCAAGAGCGTTTTCATCTATCTCGGCATCCCATTCCTAGCTGGCATGCTCACCCGGTTCGTGATGCTCAAGGTCAGGAGCCGCCTATGGTATGAGACGAGTTTCATCCCCAAGATCAGCCCAATCACGTTGATCTCCCTGTTGTTCACGATTGTGGTGATGTTCAGCCTGAAGGGCGAGATGATCGTGCAGTTGCCGTTCGACGTGGTTCGGGTCGCCATCCCCCTCACCATCTATTTCGTGGTGATGTTCTTCGCCTCGTTCTGGATGAGCAAGAAGGTCGGCGCCAACTATGCAGAGGCCACCACGCTCTCGTTCACGGCTTCTTCCAACAATTTCGAGCTGGCTATCGCCGTGGCGATTGCCACATTCGGCATCCACCACGGCGCCGCGTTCGCAGCCGTCATCGGGCCGCTGGTGGAAGTGCCGGTACTCATTTCCCTCGTGAATGTCGCCCTGTGGATCAACCGGAAATGGTACGGTGGCGTGTTTGCCAGCATCGACACCTGCCGGGCGCAGCGAGCCTGAGACCGCCGTACGAGGTAGTGGACGAAACGCCGGGAGGTAAACTCTCAGATGGGAAAGAAGAGGGTTTTAGTTCTGTGTACGGGAAATTCCGCGCGCAGTCAGATTGCGGAAGGGCTGCTTCGACACGAAGCTGACAAATGATTTGAAGTGTACTCTGCTGGAACGCAACCAACGCAGGTACGCAGCGAAGCCGTCGAGGTCATGCGAGAACTGGGCATCGATATCTCCGGCCATCGCTCGAAGCCGCTGGCGGAGTTTGCGCGGCGCGAGTTTGAATTCGTGATCACTGTTTGTAACCGGGCACGAGAGGAGTGCCCGGTGTTTTCGGGAGTCCCGGAGCGGCTCCATTGGCCCTTCGAGGATCCTGCCACGTTCGTGCAAGACGGGGAAGAGCGCCTCCGTGCCTTTCGCAGCTTGCGGGACAGGATTCATGCCCGTGTAATGGTGTTTCTCGGAGAGGGCGCCTATGGCAGCCGGGAGGCTGACTAGATTGTCTCGGGACTGTAGTGCAACTGAAATCAATGCCAATAGAGAATAGTAGGACGAAGATGCGTGTTTCCGTGATATCGACGTCAGTGGTTGGATGCCGCCGGCCTGCTCGGCGCTGGAGAACGAAGTGACGCCTCGACATTTCAACGTTCTGTTCCTCTGCACGGGCAATTCGGCCCGCTCCATTATGGCAGAGGCAATTCTGAATCGGAAAGGTTCCCCGAATTTCACCGGCCACAGCGCAGGGAGCCACCCAACCGGTCACGTCCACGCTGAGGCGCTCAGACAGATAGCGGGCGCCGACATGCCGGCGGACGGCTTGCGCAGCAAGAGCTGGGATGAGTTCGCTAAGCCCGACGCACCGAAGATGCACTTTGTGTTTACAGTGTGCGACAGGGCGGCCAGCGAAGTGTGCCCGGTTTGGCCGGGACACCCCCTGACGGCCCGATGGGGGGTACCCGACCCCGCAGCGGTTGAAGGAACACAGCAGCAGATAGAGCGCGCCTTCTTTGAAGCGTTCTCAATTCTCGACCGTCGAATCAGCTTGTTCCTCTCCTTGCCGCTGGCTACGCTGGAGGAAGAAGTGATCCAAAGCGAGATTGATCGTATCGGCCGGCAGTAGACGGTCTCGGCGAGGCTTAATTACCTAATGCAGAAAACGCGCATCCTGGTGCTTTGCACCGGCAATTCCGCCCGCAGCCAGATGGGCGAAGGCTTGTTTCGCGACGAGGGTGGCGGCGGCTATGAGGTATCGAGCGCCGGCACGAAACCGAGCCAGGTTAGGCCGGAGGCCATCGCGGTCATGCGCGAGATCGGAATCGATATCTCGGGCAACCGCTCGAAGTCGGTCGATGAGTTCGCCGGGCAAGCGTTCGATTTCGTGGTGACGGTCTGCGATAGCGCGCGCGACAACTGTCCCGTCTTTCCCGGCGCGACGAAGCGAATTCACTGGAGCCTCGAAGATCCAGCGGCGGTTGAGGGCCCCGAAGACGAACGCCTGGCCGCCTTCCGGCGCATCCGCGACCAACTCCGGGAGCGTGTGAAGGCATTCGTTTATGAGCAGGCGCGAACATGAGTCTCGAAGTGGGGCAGGCGCTTTCGCCTGCCACTGGCGTTTCTGCATTTGAGCATGAGGCGGCACCTAGGTCTGTGATGTAGTGCTCTATATGGGAGCACTGCCCCCTAATCGTCGCGCCTCCGAACGGAGCCGCGACCATAGTCAGAAACGAGCTGCGCGCGTCGTGAGGGCCGCGAGGCACTGGTTATTGTCTTTGCTGAAAACAAAGCAGTTCCCTGAATGCCTCGTGGAGAGGGAGCGGTCCTTTCGATAGAACCGAATCTGCCGGTCGAAGACCTAGCCGAGCCAGCCCGATCGTGGTGTCTTGTATCAGGGCACGGCTTCAGCCGTGCCGCAAAATGCAGCCATCATGGGGCTTTAGCCCCTGCCCACGTGCCTTCGCAAAAAAAAGCGGCGTCCGGAGACGCCGCGCAGTGCTTCAGACGAAAACGAATCGCCGGAAGACTATATCACGTCGACGCCCATGCTGCGGGCGGTGCCGGCCACGCTGCGCATGGCGGCTTCCAGGTCGAAACAGTTCAAGTCCGGCATCTTGATCTTGGCGATCTCTTCGATCTGCTTCTTGCTGATCTTGCCGACCTTGGTCTTGTGCGGCTCGGCCGACCCCTTGGCCAGGTTCACGGCGCGCTTGATCAGCACCGGAACAGGCGGCGTCTTGGTGATGAAGGTGAACGAGCGGTCGGAGAAGATGGTGATCACCACCGGGATGATGAGGCCTTCCTGATCCTTGCTCGAGGTCTTGGCGTTGAACGCCTTGCAGAAGTCCATGATGTTGACGCCCTGCGGCCCGAGCGCGGTGCCCACCGGGGGCGCCGGCGTGGCCTTGCCGGCCGGGATTTGCAGCTTCACCTGTGCGGTAACTTTTTTTGCCATTCTTACATTCCTCTTGTCGCGCCGCCGGACACTTGCCCGTCTTCGGCTCGCGCGGTATTAAGCTTTTTCGACCTGCAGAAACTCGAGCTCCACGGGCGTGGACCGGCCGAAGATGGTCACCATCACGCGCAGCGTGCCGCGCTCGGTGTTGACCTCGTCCACTTTCCCCGAAAAGTTGGCGAACGGGCCATCGACGATGCGCACCGAGTCGTTCTTTTCGAACGTCATCTTGGGGCGCGGCCGCTCGGCGGAAGACGCCTGGCGGTACAGAATCTGGTTGACTTCGTCCGCGCTCAGCGGCACCGGCGAATTGCCGCCGCCGACGAACCCGGTCACCCGCGGCGTGTTCTTCACCGCGTGCCACAGCTCGTCGTTCATTTCCATTTCCACCAGCACGTAGCCGGGATACACCAGGCGGCGGCTGGTGACCTTCTTGCCGTTGCGCAGCTCCACCACTTCCTCGGTCGGAATCAGAATCTGACCGATCTTATCGGCGAAACCGAAAGCTTCCGATCGCGTCTGCAGGGATTCCTTCACCTTGTTCTCGAAGCCCGAGTAAGTGTGAATGATGAACCACTTCCTGGGAGAAGACTCGTCGTAGCCCGGAGCCGCAGCGGGCGCGGCAGGCGCTTCGGCGGCCGGCTTCTCTGGTTCGGCGAGCGCAGCGGTCGCTTGCGCTGGCTCAGGCTCCGGCGCGGAATCGGGAACGGTTTCGATGGCCTCCGTCTCCGGCGCGGCGTCGGTCGCGGCTTCGGCCGGTAGAGATTCCTCCGGCGCCACGGCCTGTTCGTCTACCGCTTCGGCGGCGGCCTGCTCGTCAATGTGCACGTTGTCTTCGGCTTCCATCATCCGCCTACTTCGTGAAGAACGAAAGAACTGCCTTGACGCCTCGGGCGAGTATCGAGTCCACCACCCAGAAGTAAGCCGCGAAGGCGAAAACGGCGAAAATCACCACCCCCGTGGTGCCTTCCACCTGCTTCCGGTTCGGCCAGGAAACGCGCCGCATCTCAAGCTTCAGCTCGTTGATGTAGTCCCTGGTGGCCTGGAACCAATTCTTCTTTTCATCGGCCATAACGCTCGCTTGCTCCTGACTCGCAACTCGTCAAAACGGGTGATTGGCAGGGGCGGAGGGATTCGAACCCCCACTCGCGGTTTTGGAGACCGCTGGTCTGCCGTTAAACCTACGCCCCTGGGTCATTCCCCCCGGTGGGGGCCCGGCTCCTACTCACCCGATTCCCATTCTACTTGATTTCCTTGTGTGGCTGGTGCTTTCGACAGTGCGGGCAGAACTTGCTCAGTTCCAGCCGTTCCGTGGTGGTTTTCTTGTTCTTGGTTGTAGAGTAATTGCGATTCTTGCACTCCCCGCACTGGAGAGTAATGATTTCACGAGCCATTTGATTGCTCCTTTTAAGTGCTGTGCCCACCCACGCGGGCCGGACATGCCCAAACCCATCGCGCGCCCCGTTTGGAATACTCCGGAGCAGTCAACTGTGCGTAATACTGGAGCCGTTGATCGGGATTGAACGGGTGACCTTCCGTTACGGACGCCTACCGCTTCGCTCCGCCCAACTGCCCATACAAACCCTGCCGCTCTGCTAGGCCAGCCCGGCTTTTCAAGAACCGTTCCCGGTTGCCGGCTTCGCTACGCGACCCAAACTCCTCAAGAGCGATCAGCTCCCAAGGCTTGAAACTGCTGGTCCAACGCCCCGTCTTCGTATTGTGTTCCTGAAGACGCCGCTCCACATCCGAGCTCATTCCGATGTAGTGGCGCCCAGTCGGAATACTCCGAAGGACGTATACAAACCACTGCAAATCTGGAGCCGTTGACCAGGATTGAACTGGTGACCTTCCGTTACGGACGCTCTACCAACGACTATAAAATCTGGAGCCGTTGACCAGGATTGAACTGGTGACCTCGTCCTTACCAAGGACGCGCTCTACCAACTGAGCTACAACGGCGAAACTCTTTGCCCTACCGGGAGCTGAACGGTGACCTTCCGATCACGGACGCTCTACCAACTGAGCTACAACGGCGAAACTCTTGCCCGTCGGGAGCGGAACAAACGCTCTACCGACCGCCCCGCAAACTCTGGTGGACGGGGGAGGATTCGAACCTCCGTAGCTCGCAAGGAGCGACAGATTTACAGTCTGTTGCCATTAGCCGCTCGGCCACCCGTCCAGACCCGCAATACTCCCACCCAAAGCGAGAATCATTTACGGGGAAACTCCATCATACTAATAGCCGGAGACAATCCGCAACCTGGGATTACGAGCAAGGCGGCGGCGATACCGCCAGGAGGGCCATGTCGAGCGCCAACTCGTCATCGGGGCCGCGTCCCAGTTCGCGATTATCCAGCCTCCATTCAGCGGTTCTCGGTGATTTGGGAGCAACGCGCGCGTTCCTGAAGACCCTAAAGACCCGTAACCCCATGATCCAGCATATAGATAAATTACTTGCTTTCACACTACATCTTGGGGCACTATTACGAGTGCTGAAAGGCGGGCCGCCCCAAATGGGTAGGAACCATTTGGGGCGCCAAGTTGGTTTAACGTTGAACTGATCTTACAGCGTTCAATGATAATCGCTGGCGCTCCGCTTTTCAAGCCTTATTTTCAGGAGTAGAAAAAGTGATTACCATCGAAAACACAACGAGTGCTGGCCAGACCATCACTCTAGACGAGAAGCATTTTGTCAATTGCCACCTTAAGAACTGCACCCTGTTCTACAGCGGTGGCGATTTTCTCTTGACCAACACGACAGTCGAAAACTGTCCGGTGAACCTCTCCGGACCCGCGCAGCGGACGGTTGCCTTGTTGTTTAGCATGGGCGTACTGAAGCCCGGCGCCTTCCCTGGAATCCCCAGCGCCCCTGGGAGTCCCCAGGCTCCAGTGCAGTAGCGCGGCACAAACAGGCTGGACTTCCCCTTCTCGGGGAGGTCCAGCCACGCTCCACCGTCGGCCCGACGGTAGGCTAGAGGGGCGTCGTGTTCGAGCCGATTCGCACCGGCTGGTCAGGCGACATCGACCATCTCCACCCGGGAAGGCCCGGGTATCTCGTCGCCGTCCTCGCGCATGGCGGCGAGGTGCATCTCGATAGCCTTGGCCATGAGTCGCTTGACCTCCTTGCGCGTGCGGCCAGCCGCAATGCAGCCCGGAAGATCGGGCACATGCGCACTGAAGCCCGTGGCCGTTTGTTCAATAAGAACCATGTACTTGTTCATTTCAGTCCCGCTTGTTTCAGTATAGACGCCGGCGTCTTTGTCTCATGTTTGACGAGGGGGTTTGGGAATTCGCGAAACGGGACGAATTGCGGAGTTTTCGAATCCAGCCGCGGCCCGGCAGCGTCCAAGGCCAGAGAGGGGAATGATCAGAATATGTTGATCCGCAAGCCTGCCGATCTTCGCCCGGCAGACGTCACTCCGAAATCGGTCTACCTGGACCGGCGCAAATTCCTGGCCGCGGTGCCGGCCGCGTTTCTCACCGCCCGGGAATTGCTGTCGCCGCGCGGCCGGGCCCTGGCCGGGACCAAGCTGAACAATGTGACGAAAAGCCCGTTCAGCACCACCGAGCAGATGACCAGTCCCGACGTGGTGACCCACTACAACAACTTCTACGAATTCGGCACCAGCAAGAACGAACCCTCGCGAAACGCGCAGAACTTCAAGACCAGCCCGTGGACGGTCTCCGTGGAAGGCGACGTCGCCAAGCCGCGCAAGTTCTCCATGGATGAAATCCTCAAGCTGGCGCCGCTAGAAGAGCGCATTTACCGGCACCGCTGCGTGGAAGGGTGGTCCATCGTCGTTCCCTGGATCGGCTATTCGTTGAGCGCGTTGCTGAACGCGGTCCAGCCCACGGCGAAAGCCAAATACGTGGCGTTCGAGAGCTATTGGGATCTGAAGCAAATGCCGATGGCGCGGCCGGACATGGCGGGCATCGGATTTCCGTATGTGGAAGGGCTGCGCCTCGACGAGGCCATGCATCCGCTGGCGCTGCTATCGGTGGGCATGTACGGCGAGACACTGCCGCCGCAAGATGGCGCTCCGGTGCGGCTGGTAGTGCCGTGGAAATACGGCTTCAAGGGCATCAAATCTCTCGTCAAAATCAAGCTGGTGAGCGGGCAACCCTCGACCACGTGGAATCTGGCCAATGCCAACGAATACGGTTTCTACTCCAACGTCAACCCCGACGTGGACCACCCGCGCTGGAGCCAGGCCAAGGAGCAGCGGCTGCCTTCGCTGTTCAAGAACCATCCTACGCAGATGTTCAATGGCTATGCGAGCCAGGTGGCCGGCCTTTACTCCGGCATGAATCTCAAGAAGAACTATTAGGCGATGCTCAAGAGCCGCCCCGGAAAAGGCACGGGCAAGTGGACGAAGGTCCTCGTGTTCCTGCTCTGCCTGGCGCCGTTCGCCCGCCTGGCGTGGCGTTTCTGGATGCAGGACCTGACGCCGAATCCGCTCGAATACATCACCCATTTCACCGGCAATTGGACCATTCGCTTGCTGGTCGCCACGCTGGCCGTCACGCCGCTGCGCAAGCTGCTCGGGGTTCCGGACCTGATCCGCTTCCGCCGCATGGTGGGGCTGTTCGCGTTTTTCTACGGCTGCCTGCACTTCCTCACCTATCTGTGGTTCGACAAGCTGTTCGACTTCCACGAAATCTGGAAGGATGTCGCCAAGCGCCCCTTCATCACCGCCGGGTTCACCGCTTTGATGTTGATGGTTCCGCTGGCGCTCACCTCCACCAAGGGCTGGATCCGCCGACTGGGCGGGAAACGCTGGCAACGGCTGCATCGGCTGATCTATGTGAGCGCAGTCGCCGCCGTGGTGCATTATTACTGGCTGGTGAAATCGGATATCCGTTTGCCCGTACTCTACGGATCGCTGGTTGCCGTGCTGCTGCTCTACCGGCTGGTGACGAGCCTGATGCGGCGTGCGCGGCAACGCACTGCTGCGATGGGAGCAGCGCCCGCCCGGACGTAGGGGGTGGGGCGGGTCCCCGACCTGCCAATGCGCCCTCTACACAATCAGCATGCAATCCCCATACGAATAGAATCGGTATCTCTCTTGAACCGCGTGCCGGTAAGCGGCCAGCGCCAGTTCCTGACCGGCGAAGGCGCACACCAGCAACAGCAGACTCGTCCGCGGCAAGTGGAAATTGGTGAGCATGGCTCCAACGGCGCGGAATTGGAAACCGGGGTAAATGAAGATGTCCGTTTCGCCCTGGCAGGCTTGGATGTGAGCGCGCTGCGGCAGGTCGGAGACCTGCCCCACCATCGCGGCCGATTCGAGCGTCCGCACGCTGGTGGTTCCCACTGCCACCACGCGGCTGGCCGCGCGCACCTTGGCGGCGGCTTCCGCGCCGATTTGGTAGCGTTCGGCGTGCAGGCGGCCTTGTTCCACTTGCGCGGTGTGCAACGGCTGGAACGTACCGAGCCCGACGTGCAGCGTGACGCAGGCGATCTCGGCGCCGCGCGCGCGGCATTGTTCGAGAATTTGCGGCGTGAAATGGAGACCGGCGGTGGGCGCAGCGACCGATCCTTTCTCGCGCGCGAACACGGTCTGGTAACGCTCGCGGTCGGCGGGTTCGTCGGCGCGCTTGATGTAGGGGGGCAGCGGCACATGGCCGATCTTCTCGAATTCTTCGAACGGGTCGCCGGCGGTTTCAAACCGGATGCGCCGCTGGCCATATCCACCGCGCGCGGCGATTTCGCCTTCCAGGCTGCCGCTGAAGTGAATCCTTTCGCCGGTGCGCATCTTTCGTCCCGGCCGCACCAGCGCTTCCCATTCTTTTCCGTCCGCGCTCACCGGACGCAGCAGGAAAACCTCGACGCGGCCACTCAAATGCTCTCGCAGCTTGGGATTATTCTTCCCCACGGCCAGCGAGTGCACGCCCGCGCGGTGGCCGAACAGTCGCGCCGGAAAGACGCGCGAGTCGTTGAGCACCAGGCAATCGCCCGGATGGAGAAACTCCGGCAACTCGCGAAAGAGCCGATCTTCCCAGCGGTTCTCGTCGCGGTACACCACCAGCATGCGCGACGCCGCGCGGTCTGCCAGCGGCTGCTGCGCGATCAACTCCTCCGGCAGGTGATAGTCGAAAGCCGCCAGATCCATTCAGCATTCACTGTAACGCGAGAAGGTAGGACAGACCATCGCCTTTCGTGGTCTGTCAGGCTCCGCTTAGGCACAAAGCATTGACAGACGACAACAACCGAGCGTCTGTCCTACCGGCTGCCGCACTACATTTGAAACAGCACGCCCTGCTCCTCCACCCACAGTTCCGGCTTGTAATCGAGCGTTCCCACATCCAACCCGTAGCGCTCGCGGATCTTTTGCAGCCGGACCTGCAGAGCGTCCTTGTAAGCCCGCCCCAGGTAGGCGCTCTGCGCGAATTGTTCGCGATAAAGCGGCGCCAGGAGCGGAAAATGCCGCTCCAGCAACGGGAGAAAGACTTGCAACGCGCTGGGCGTCAAAAAAACCGCTCCGCCGTGGAACGACCGCGCTCCGGCATCCTTCGCCGCCTTCCCCAGTCGGTCGAGCGCGCGTTCGCCATCGGTCAACGCAGGCATTACCGGCTTCGCGGTCACTCCCACGGCGAGCCCGGCCTCGCTCAGCTTGCGCACCGCTTCCAGGCGCAGCGCCGGGCGCGGCGCGCGCGGTTCCAGCAGCCGCGCCAGCTTTTCGTCCAGCGTGGTGATGGTCATGTGGATCGAAAGCACATTGCGCCGCGCCACTTCGCGCAGCAGGTCGATGTCGCGCGTCACCAGGTCCGACTTGGTCACCATCCCCAGCCGCCAGCCCTTCTCGCGCGCAAAGACTTCCAGGATGGAGCGCGTGCGGCCGTACCGCCGCTCCGCCGGCTGGTAAGGATCGGTCGCCGTGCCGATCGCGATCTGTTCCCGGCGGTCGATGCGCCGCAACTCTTGCGCCAGCAGATGCGCCGACGCCGATTTGGCGAAGATCCGGTCCTCGAAATCCGTTACCGGCAGCTCCATGAACTCGAATGTGTATCGCGCATAGCAGTATTTACAGCCGAATTCGCAGCCTCGATAGGGGTTAATGGTCCACTGAAACGGCATGCCGGGCTTGGAGCGGTTCAGGATGCTGCGGGCCGGCATCTCCAGATACTCCACCTGCCGCTTGGCTTCGAGCAGAGTGCTCTGCGCGGCCATCCTGGCAATACCGACCAGCGCCATACCTGTATGTTCGCCTTTTGTTCGCCATATTGCAAGAGGTAATCAAGCGGCCAATGTAAAACATTTGGCGCGGCCTGCGTTTTGACGCTCAGGCAGGCATGAGGCCGGCAACGAAGCGGGAGGGCCCGGCCCGTCTCCGCCAAATACTCAGCCGATGCCGGAATCGGGGGACCCCATCTACGCAACGCCCGCCTGAACCAAGAACACGCAAAACCGCTGGCTACATACCATTACAGCGCGCTCCATTTTCTTTAACTCATGTATGACCAATGACTTACTCTCTGTCCGGCCAGTTCCCCAAGGCCAGCGTAAGCGCTTTACGCGAGATAATCGGTTCGGAGGCAGTTCCTTGGTTCCCGGAAAGAACCCACGTGGGCAGTTGGTGAGGCAAGGTCCCCGACCTGCCAAGGCTGGACCCAAGGGCCGTCCCACGTGGGCAGACTTGTCCCACGAGAAAAACGCAAGTACTTGATTCCAGGACACCGCCTCCTCCATTCATGGGACAAGTCTGTCCCACAACCAGGATCAGTTGACCGTTTCGCAAATATGCCAACGTACCCCAGCGCGGGCGGTGAGGGCCGGGCATGTCCGTAGACATCGTGCCTCCAACAACGTGCGCGACTCAGAGAGACAGCTTCGTCCGCACCACCGCTCTGGCCCTCCGAGCAAGCTGACTTTCCAGCTTTCAGAAAGTTCCGGCCGATTCAGGCGGATGGGTAACCGAAAACGCGCCCGCATCCAGCTAGCAGCGCTGCTTTTGGCCGCATCGTCGCCGGCCTGCACGAGTGTCCGTCTGCGCCGACATGACCCACCTGCCGGCCGGCGCTTCGCGTCCGGGCTGGAAATGTTAGTGTCCCCGGCTGCATATACTAAAGGGATGGCTTGTGCTATCTGCCAGGCGCGGCGACCACGTCGCCACTGCCCAGGCGTTCATGGCGACATCTGCACCATCTGTTGCGGTACCGAGCGCGAGGTCACGGTATCGTGCCCGCTCGATTGTGAATACCTGCGGGACGCGCGCAAACATGAGAAGGCCACGCCCTTCGATGCCGAGAATCTGCCCAACCGCGACATCCGGGTTTCCGAAGAGCTGCTCGAAAGCAACGGGGAGCTGCTGGAATTCCTGAGCCACACGTTGGTTACCGCGGCATTCGAAACACCGGGTGTAGTGGACAGCGACCTGCGCGACGCGCTGGCTGCGCTGATTCGCACCTACCGCACCCTGCAAACCGGGATCTACTATCAGAGCCTTCCCGAGAACGCTCTGGCGGCGAAGATCTTCCGCGCCGTCGAGGACGCCGTGGCCGAATTCCGCCGGCAGGAAACCGATCGGCTCGGCATGTCCAGGACCCGCGACGCCGATCTGCTGGGCCTCCTCGTGTTTCTCGAGCGGCTGCAACTGGACCGGAACAACGGCCGCCCACGCGGACGCGCCTTCCTCGATCTGCTCCGCGGGCTTCAACCGGAATCGACGGACGGCGCGTCAGATTCGTCGCCGCTGGTCCTGCCCTGATAGGGCGGCCGGCGCATCTCTTCGACCTGAAACGCTCGTTTTTTTCCGGTGGTCACCACGCGGCCGGAGAATTTTCTGCCGCCATTGACTTCCATATCGACCGGCCTGCCGACGGGATGATCGAAGGTGAGCAATTGGCCTTCTTCGAGCCCCAGCAGGTCCTGCACGGTTAACGTGGGCCCGGTCAAGCGTGCCTCCAACACCAGGGACGCGTCGCGCAAAAAACGCAGCACCCGCTCCTCTTCCGCCAGGCTGGCGTGCGTTTTGCGCAGCGACCATTGCTGATCGAACTTCTGGCGCATCATCTTGATCACGATCGACGGCATGGCGATGTTCATCATGCCCACCGTTTCGCCGATGCGCACTTCCACCGCAATCGCCACCACCGCCTCGTTTGGCGCCAGTATGTGCAGCAACTGCGGCTCGGTTTCCATTGCGGCCACCGTGAAGTCGACCGCCGTAACGACTCTCCAGGCTTCCCGCAAATCCTGGAGGATGATGCGCAACAGGCCGTCCAGCAGCTTTTGTTCGATTTCGGTGATGTCGCGCTGTATGTTGATAGTGGTCTTGCCGGAACCGCCCAGCAGCATTTCCAGAATGGGAAAAACCAGCGATGGGTTCAATTCCAACACTCCCTGACCGTCATAGGGTTTCAACCCCAGCGAAACCATGCAGGTCGGAGAAGGCAAGCCGTCGAGGAACTCCGCGTAAGAGAGCTGTTCCACGCTCACCAGGTTGACGGCCAGATAGGAACGCAGATATGCCGACAGGCTGGAGACAAGATTGCGGACGAACGTATCGTGAAGAAGATGGATCGCCCGGACCTGCGACTTCGGGATGCGATCCGGCCGCCGGAAGTCGAAGCGGATCGCCGATACTTCGCGCTTCCGGTCTTGCGCGTTCTGGAATACGGCGTCGATTTCCTGTTGCGAGAGTTGCCGGCCCAAGTTCTGCCTCCTGGACAGAAGATCGGCTATTGCGGGCCGGACTTTAGACCCTTCTTCCCAATGAGAATCTTTGCGCCCGCTCTAATGAAATTGCATAATCTTCCGATAAATGGATTGTAGGGAGCCGAATGGAATCCGACGTCTTGGTAGTGGATGATTCCGCCGCAATCCGCAAGATTTTGCAGCGCGTGCTGCGCCAGACTGGCATGGCAATCCGAAACATTTACGAAGCCGGCGACGGGCAGGAAGCGTTGCAGCTTCTGCACAGCCAGAAGATTAGCCTGGTGCTGACGGACATCAACATGCCGAAGATGGATGGCATCCAGTTGCTGGCCGCCATCAAGGATGTCCCCGAGTGGCACGGCATCCCGGTGGTCATGGTCACCACGGAAGGCGGCGAGGCCAAAGTCGGCGAGGCGGTTCGCCTGGGAGCCGCCGGCTACGTCCGCAAACCATTCACAGCGGACCAGATCAAGGAGAAGTTGGTGGGTATCCTGCCAGCGGCGATGTCATTATGAACCTGAAAGAACATCTTGTAGGGTCGCTTTCACAAGCAGTCGAAGATGTGTTCTCCACTATGCTCGGCGCCAGCATCGTGCCGGGCGAGGTAACCTTTGAAAACGGAGCGCCGGACGCCCACGATGGCGTGCTCTCTTTTATCGGTTTGGCGGGCAGTTGGGCCGGCACCGGGTGCGTGTCCTGCTCGCCGGTCTTGGCTTGCCGTGTTTGCTCGCAGATGCTCATGACCGAAGCCACGGCCGTAAACGAAGAGGTACTGGACGCGGTCGCCGAGCTGACCAACATGATCATCGGCTCTGTGAAGAATGACCTGGAGCGGGAACTGGGCCCGCTCGGATTGAGCATCCCGACGGTCGTTTTCGGCAAGAACTTTCGAACCAAGAGCGCCGGCCATGCGGAATGGATCGTACGGCGCTTTCACTGGGACAGCGACGCGTTCGAGGTCAAGATCTGCCTGGCGCCCAGCGAACACCCGGCCGGCTTACAGCCTCACGGGTTTGGGCAGGCAAACCAAATGGGGGTCTGAGCGATCACCGGGAGCAGAATGTCTACGGCGGCCGGTCGCGACTTGGCGGCTGCCGCGCAATGCGATGCGCGCGCCGGCGCTTTATGGCGGATGGTGACGTTATGAACGGATTGGGAAGACAACTGGAAGACTCGGGAGGGGCGGGCGAGAGCGTCGAGCGGGTCCTCGATGCGATCGGGTTTCAGACTGCGATCTTGACCTTGAACGCAGCCGTCGAAGCCGCCCACGCAGCAGAACCGGGAATGGGGGGCACGGCGCTCACCGGCCAGGTTCGAAACCTGGCGCAAGACATCGCCGGACGACCTGCTGAGGGCGACCGAGAGCTGATGGCCGTGCCCCGGCAAGCCGGCTAAAGCATGCCCCACCCACGCAAGCAGTGGTGGCAAGAGATTACTTAGGACGCCACCCTACCGCAACAGCGCTTCGGCCCCGCGCTGGATGAGGGCTGCGGTGGCTCCGCCGGCGAGCGCGGAAACCGACGTAGCGGCGGCTCCCTTGCGCTTCCACTCTTCGTGCAGCGCGTGATAACCCAGATAAACCAGCCAGCCGGCGGTGAGACCCAGCGGATAGATGGTCCATAGGCTGCCCAAGTGCGGGGCCAGCGCGAGGGCCAGGGCGCCGCCGGCCAACGTCGAGCCTTCCGCCAGCAGGCACCATAGCAGCGCCACGGCTCGCGACGGAACGGCTGCCCGCATCACACCGCCCAAGGCGACGCCCTCCGGCACTTTGTGCAACGCGATTGCGATGGGCACGGCGACGCGCAGACCGAGCGGAGCCGCGTGCTGCACCACCGCCACGCTCCAGCCGTCGAGCAAACTGTGCAGCGCTGCGGCGATGATCAGCGGAGCGGCGAAGCCGTGCAGTTCGGTGTCACACGCGCTGTGATCGTGGTCATGCGCGCAGTTCGGGCAAATGGGATAAGCGTAGCGGTTAATGAGGAACAACAGACCGTAGCCGCCGGCGCACAACGCCAGTGTGAGCAGCCAACTGGAATCCTCGGCCAGCTCCGGCAACAGGCCGAACAGCGCCACCCCGATCAGCACGCCCGCGCTGAACGGCACCACCACGGCGATACGGCTGCGCAGACCGGTCAGCCAGATGCCCAGCACAGCGCCGCCGCACCCCACCAACGCCGCCAGCGCCGGCGGCGCAACTCCCGATTGAAACCAGATCAAGGCCAAGCTCTTACTCTAGCAGGTGCGCTGCCGCCCGCCCATGTTTCGGCCGCAGGCGCGGCTGAGAGAGCGACTGCCACTTGAGCGACTGCTACTTGAGTGTTTCAGACCTTCCTTCCTTGTATAATTAGGATTCTCAAAGGCGCCTGCTGCGCCGGGTTCATGGTGCAGCCTGCTGAACACATGGAACAGACGCATACGGCGTTTCCATAGTCGAGTCCAGAGCGGGGCACGGACCTCGCGGCCAGGATTACAGGAGAGCGAGAGGCACGTGATCGTCAATCGGGTCTTATCGATCCAGGCCGCAGGGTGGATGACGCAGATCGCCGCTATAATTGCCCTGCTTCTATTCTCGACTCGCAGACACGATCCCAAACCAACTGCGCCACCAGGACGTGCCTCCTGGTCGCACTGTGCTTTGGCGGTGTGCGGCGCGTGGGCATGGCGGTTGGCGTGCTTATTCCTGCTGGCTTCGCTCGGGTTTCATTACTCCATCCCTGACGATGCGTCTCGCTTTTATCTCTCGTGGGGGTGGTATAAGCGACCATATCTGATCACGTGGGATGGCATATGGCAAGGCGGCACTTTTTACGCAAACGGCCTTGCCATGCATCTAATACACGATCCCTTGGCCGCGGTCAGATGCGTTGCAGTGTTATTCAACCTGTTAGCGTTGCTCGGCGTGTTCCTGTTTACGGAAGGTATCTACCGCGACCACCGGCACTCGATTCTAGCGGTGCTGTTTGCAGCTCCCTGGTGGATCGGCATTGTGGTCGGGGCCGGGACTATGCCGGAAACGCCTCTTGTCGGTTGCCTCCTTTGCGGCGCCGGGCTTTTCCTGATAGGACTTTCGGCCACCCCACGGTACAGGTCGCTCGCGTGGTGGGCTGCTGCCCTGTGCTTCGCTGCCGCGACCTCGTTCCATATGGTTGCATGGATGGTCTTAGGCCCTATCCTCGTGGTGTTGCTGGTTTACGCCTGGATTTCACAGAGACAAGGGGGCGCTTTCCGGTTGACGACCTGGACATGGTTTGCCGCGGTGTCCGTTTCCTATTGTGTCGTCTGGCTCATTGGTTGCTGGGTGAAGTTTGGTTCGCCTTTTGACGCAATCGAACGAAATGCCCATTCTTTAATTCGGGACTCCGGAATAACTCTCCTATCTGCCCGTCTTTCTGCATATCCACGCGCACTGTTGCACAACTTATGGCCGCTCCTACCGCTAGTTCTGTTCGGCACCGTCTGGGGCTCCGTTCGAACCGGTCCGGATCGGGGACGTGTTAGGACCGTTTTGACTACCATAGGTCTGGGGTTAGGCGTGTTAATAGCTTCCGCTGTTGCTGCGAATCCAGATGGACACCCCTATACAACAGTCACTCTTTTCAGCATGGCCCTATTACCGATAGCGCTTTCTCCGCTGCTCTATTTGTTGTCTGCGACACGCACGCATACACGGCGTCAGCGTATCGGTGCACTCGCTCTGGTTGCCTTAGTCGGGGTATTTTGGGCATGGGACAATCACGCTCTAGCGATGCGTTCCCTGCGGGGGGCAGGCGGCCCTGACACCGATGCGGTCGCAGTTGGGACCTGGCTCCGAGCGGAGATGCTGACACCTCACCTGCTTGACCTTGGCGCCTCCGCACCCCCGGTGCGCGTCTGGACGGATAGTCATCTCAAGGACCTCGCGATTCTTTATGCGTGCGGCTTACTTGGCAGACTTGAGCAGTGGGAACCGGATACGGCCCCCGTTGATTCAATGCAGCAAGGCCAGTACCTGGTGACAGATCGTGATATTCAGAACACGAAATTGACTCTGCGATTCAAAGTGGCACGATATAACGTATACCAGCTTGGGCGGCTCGCACCAGGTACGATGCTACAGAATGCGGGCGGCCGATGAACAGTGGCCCGACGAATCCCGGCCCGAATCGCCTCACGCCGCGTGTGTAATGCGCCCGGACTTTCAGGTTCCGGGCCGGGCATGCCCGGTCCCTACCGGGTCACGCCTAATTGCGTCAGCATCCAGGCGTATTCGAAGGATTGGTCCTTCAAGCGGTCATAGCGGCCGGAGGCGCCGCCGTGGCCGGCGGGCTCCATTTTGATCTTGAGCAGCAGCGGATTCGCATCGGTCTTAAGGGTGCGCAGGCGCGCGACATACTTAGCAGGCTCCCAGTACATCACCTGGCTGTCGTTAAAACTGGTGGTGACCAGTATGGCCGGATAGGCGCGGCGTGCCAGGTTGTCGTACGGGCTGTAAGTCTTCATGTAATCGTAGTCGGACTTCTGGTTGGGGTCGCCCCATTCGAGATACTCGCCCACAGTCAGTGGTAAAGACGCGTCCATCATGGTGTTCATCACATCGACGAAGGGCACGGCCAGGTGCGCGGCGCGGAATAAATCGGGCGCAAAGTTGACGGCCGCGCCGATCAGCAGACCGCCCGCGCTGCCACCTTCAATGGCCAGCCGCTTGGGCGAAGTCCAATGTTGCGCCTCCAGATATTTGGCGCAATCGACGAAATCGAAGAAGGTGTTCTTCTTCTTCATGAGCATGCCGTCTTCGCGCCACTGCTCGCCCATTTCGTCGCCGCCGCGAATGTGGGCGATGGCGAAGGCTACGCCGCGGTCGAGCAGCGCCAGCCGCGGGCCGGAAAACGTGGGCGGCGTGCCGAAGCCATAAGAGCCATAGCCGTAGAGCAGCAGCGCGCCCGAGCCATCGCGCGGGAAGCCCTTGCGATACACGATCGAAATGGGAACCTTGACGCCGTCGCGCGCGGTTGCCCACAGACGCTCAGTCGCATAGTTGGACGGTTCGAAGCCGCCCGGCACGTCCTGCCGCTTGCGCAGCGTGGACCTGTGTGAGCGCACGTCGTAATCGTAGACGCTGGGCGGCGTCACCAGGCTCTGGTAGTTATACCGGTAGGTCAGGGAATCAAATTCCGGCGTCTCTCCCGGATAGGCTGCGTACACTGGTTCGGGAAACTCGATTGCCGTCCAGTTATGGGTACCGAAATCGTAGACGCGGATGCGATCGATCGCTTGCGTCTTCTCCACCACCACCGCGAAATCGCGGAACAGATCGATGTCCTGAATGCGCACATCGGCGCTGTGCGGCACCAGCACCTTCCAGTTCGCGGGCGCATGGTCCTTTTCGGGCGCCGTCACCACTTCAAAATTGTGGCCGCCCTTGTTGGTGCGGATATAAAAGAGATCGCCGCGGTGATCCAGATAATAGCGGTGCTTGTTTTCGCGCGGCAGGAAAACCTGGAACGCGCCGCCCGGCTCGCCGGCGGGCAGATAGCGGCACTCGGAGGTGTCCTTGCTCTCGATCCCCAACACCAGGTACCGCTTGTCGCGCGTCTTCTGCAAGCCGATATCGTACAGCTCGTCTTTTTCTTCATAGAGCAGCGTGAAAGCGGAATCGCCCAGCGCGTGGCGCCAAAGCTTGTCGGGGCGCTTGGTGACAGCGTCCTCGGTGGTGAGGAACAAAGTGCGATTGTCGTCCGCCCATTCGACTGAGGTGACGCGCTCGGTTGTGTCGGGCAGCGTGCGGCCGTTGCGCAGGTCCTTCACCTGGAGGCTGTACTGGCGGAAGCCGGTGTAGTCGACCGTGTAGGCGAGCAGGTTGCCGTCGTCGCTGACCACGAAATTGCCGACGCCGACGAACTTGTGCTGCGCGCCGAGCTCATTGGCATCGAGCAACACTTCCTCCGGCGCTTCCATGCTGCCCTTGCGGCGGCAGCGAATGGGATACTGCTTGCCTTCCACGGTGCGGGCATAATACAGGTACGCGCCGCGGCGCACGGGGACGCCCATGTCAGTCTGCTGGATGTGGCTCAGCATCTCGGTGTAGAGCGCTTCCTGGAAGGGCTTCAAGCCGCCAGTCTGCGCTTCGGTGTAAGCGTCCTCCGCTTCCAGGTAGCGGACCACTTCCGGATCGGTTTTCTCGCGCAGCCAGAAATAATTGTCGATCACGGTCTCACCATGGCGCACCACGCGGTGCTCCTTGACTGGTGCAACCGGCGGCGCCGAGGCGTTGGGCGTTTGGGCGGCCAGCGGCATCAGCGCGACCACTCCCAGTGTGGCGAAAAGGCGGGAAAACGGCGGCATTCGGTCTCCTTCACGTGGAAGTTTCTCATGATTGGGTTAGGGCCTGTCAGATAATTCCCTGCCATTAGAACGTGGCGCACGCACTCGTGCGTGCCGCGTCGGCACTCGTGCCGACGCCCGGCTTCCCATGCGCCGAGCAGGTGTCGAGAAGAGTCTCGACACGGCACGCACGAGTGCGTGCGCCACGCCGGTCGCGTTTGGGCATCGATCATAGCACCGTCGGAACGATGGTCATCTCCGAAATCACGGCGCGCGGCGGAAGTTGGGCGCAGGCCAGCACGGCCTCGGCAACGTGCTCGGGCAGGAGGGCCTGCGCGAGCTGTTCTGGCGGCAGCTTCACCGGGCGCTTCTCGAGTATCTCCGTGTCTACCAGGCCGGGGTTGATGACGGTAGTGCGGATGCCGTGCTCGCGCTCCTCGACGCGGATGGCGTGGGCGAGGCCGATCATGCCGCGCTTGGAGGCCTGGTAGGCCGCGCCGGAAATATCAGGCGTATGGCCGGAGATGGAAGCGATGTAAATCAGGTGGCCGGCGCGAGCCTCGCGCATGGCGGGCAGGACCGCTTGAGTGACGTAGTAAGCGCCGCTCAGGTTGGTCGAAATCAGCTCATCCCAGATGGCCGGCCGCAGGCGGACCAGCGCGCGGTCCGGCGTGTTGGTGCCGGTCGCGTAGACCATGATGCCGATCGGCCCGAGCACACGCCGCGTTTCGGCCACCAACCGCTCGACATCGGGCACGCTGGTGGCGTCGGCGCAGCAGATCTCGAGCAAGTGGCCGGCCATTTCGGCTTTCAGGGCGCGCAACCGGTCCTCGCGGCGCGCCGCGGCCATCACGCTGGCGCCGTTACGCGCGAGCAGAACCGCCACGGCCCTGCCGATGCCGCTCGACGCCCCAACCACCAGCGCCACTTGATCTTTAAGGGAAACAGGCATAAGGAAGCATTATGGCAGAATTGCACGGCGGGGGGCGGGCCGTTGCGCCGGCGTCGGACCCCGGGTCCGACAGCCGAGCCTTTGCGGCCGGCGGTTGGCAGGTCGGGGACCTGCCCACTTCGTCTTATGCGGAGAGCGCTTTGACGCGGCTGTGCAGATTGCTCTTGTAGCGCGCAGCCGTGTTTTTCTTGATGATGCCGGACTTCGCCGATCGGTCAATGACCGAAAACGTGGCTGGCAGCAGGGCGGCGGCGGCCGAAGGGTCCTTGCCGGCGATGGCGCGCCGCATGGCGCGGATCTGGTGGCGGAGGCGGGTCTTATTCTTGCGGTTGATTTCCGTGCGCCGTTCCATCTGGCGCACCCGCTTGAGCGCGGAATACGTGTTGGCCATCTGTGCTAAATCGAATCCTTACTTCAGCGTTTTGAGCTTTTAGGATAGCGCAATCGGGCGCTCGCCGGCAACTCACAGTTGCGCCGCGGATGCCTCGGAAGAAAAGTCGTCAATCGTTGGCTTGCCGATCAGGTTCCGTTTCCCCCTCGATCTCATCGGCAGGTAGAGGCTCTTGAAAAGGCTCCAGCAGGTCGCGAGCCCTAGCTTCGAACTCGGATGCCACTTGAATTCGAAAGGGACAATCATAGAATCGGCTCAGACCGGATCCAAAGACGCCAGGAATTCCAGCGTCGAATCTCGCGGTCTCCCCCACAATCACGTATTCGATACCAGCATCCTCCAAGGCCGCAGTGGCCAAGGACAGGCCGTATCGGTCGTCCGTCTCCAGCACCGTGACCAACTCAAGGTCACCATTGTTCGGAGAATCGAGAGGAGGCCCTGCGATCCCTTGCGGATCGGAGGGCACTTGCGGAGGAAGTCCGGTGGCCAGGGGCATACAGCAGTCGGCACACTCGTAAAACCCGTCTCGATACTCGGTCAGGCATTGAGGACAGTACATGCGCCACCTCCCCTCGATGACATATAATCATACCGCGCCATCTGAAACTGAGCGACGTCGGGCGCTGTCCGCGGCTATTCTACCCGCCGCGCCGGTCCGCTATAGGCGCGCTCCACCTTGGCTACGCGAATCTGGTAGTGCGTATACCATTCCCGTTTGCCGCGCGCCTGGGCGGCCTGGTGCTCGATGTGGCGCTTCCACTCGGCGATGGCCGCCTCGCTCGCCCAGTAGGAAACGGTGATGCCGAAGCCATCCGCGCCGCGCGCGCTTTCGATGCCGAGATAGCCTGGCACTTCGCGGGCGAGTTCTTCCATCCGCGCGGCCGTCTCGCCGTAACCGGCGTCGCCTTCGGTTCGGACGGAAGTGAAGATCACCGCGTAATAAGGCGGTTCCGGGCTGGTGGCAAATGGCATCGTATTCAGGCTCCCGCGGGCACCGGCGGCAAGACCGCCGGCGTTACCGCGCGTTCGTCAGTAGCGCCGGCGGTCTCTGCCGCCGGTTCTTGGCGGCCTCGCTACCTCGGCGCGGGGTCGCCATGCTCGGTGTAGTTCTTGAGCCGCGTAATCTGCTCCAGCAGGACCGAATCCACCGGCTTGGCCAAGCTGTCGAGGCCGGCCTTCAGGTAGCCGCCGACGGCGTAAGTCACCTCCAGCTTGGAGCCGCCTTCGACTGGCGAGATCACGAACCGCATACTGCCAGTGGCCGCCAGCGTCTGCAACGGCCCCAGGCCGCCGGTGAGACCGAGCGCTTTCCCGGGCGCCAGATATATCACCTCCATGTGTCGAACGCTGCCGCCGCCGGGAAGTTTTTCGCAGAAGCAGCCCATCGGCTTTTCTTCGATGCTGAGATTGTGCGCGTCGCCGGAATAGGTGTGGGCGGAGCTCCACCAGTCGCCTACGTTGTGAATCAGGCGCTGATAGACGTCCGCCGGCGGCGCCTGGATGGCGATCGCCAGCTTGATCGTGAAACCGTTGGGGGAGGAATCGGTGACCTCGGCCGCCGCCCAGGTTGGGGCCAGGGCCATAATCGCAATCGCCAGTAGTGTGCTTGTTCGCATGGTAATTCCTAACAGTCTACCGCGCCAGGAAATGATCATACCCGCCGGGCACGAGCGGCTTGCCTGCCATCGTCACTCTCCCGGGATTCTGCCGGCGCATCACGCCAATGCGCGTGAGCGGGATGTTTTCGAAAGCCGCCGGCACGGGCGTGCGCGGCGGCGCGGTGAACAGCAGCTCGTAGTCCTCGCCGCCGTGGAGCGCCTGGGCCAGCGTGGCGCCGCGCCAGACGGGCGGCGGGCTAATCTCCGCGCCGAGGCCAGAGGCTTTCGACAGACGGGCGAGATCGAGCGAGAGGCCGTCGCTCAAATCCATGGCGGCAGTGGCGCGGACGGTTTCGCGCAGGAATCGGCCCAGCGCCAGACGAGGCTCGGGTCGCAGGTGACGACGCCATGCCTTGCCGCGGCCGGTCGCCAGCCCCAAGGCCGATCCGCCCAGCGCGCCCGAAACGTAGATGGCGTCGCCGGCGTGCGCGCCATCCCGGCGTAGCGCACGGGAACGTGGAACCGCGCCGCACACCACCACATCGCACACCACGGTTGCGCCGTGGGAAAGATCGCCGCCGGCGAGGACCGTGCCGGCGTGGCCGGCCTGCAGCAACAGGCCGCGAAAGAAGCCATTCACCCAGGCGGCGTCGCACCAGGGCGCGAGCGCCAGCGAGACCAGGCAGAAGCACGGGTCGCCGCCCATCGCGGCAATGTCGCTCAAACCGCGCGCCAGCGCCTTCCAGCCGATATCGGCGGCGCGGTGCGTGGCGCGGCGAAAATGCGTGTCTTCCACCAGCAAGTCGGTGGTGAACAGCAGGTCTTCCCGGCTGTTTGGCGGGCGAAAGATGGCGCAATCGTCACCAATACCGGCGACCAGGGCCGAGCCGCGGGGAACCGCCGCCAGCCGCCGCAGGCTATCCGTCAGCGCGGCTTCGCTTTTCAGAAAACGCCTAGGCTTGACCATAGAAGTGCCATCTGAGAGAATACCTTACGCAGGGTATATGGTTGTTGGCCGTCGCCTGGAAATGTTCTAGCAAGCCTCGAAAGTCCGCTTTCCTTGCCACAGGACCCCCCACGAGCACGACGAACAATAAATCAGGAGAAAGCGCAAGTGAAGGAAAAAGGTGTTGTGAAGTGGTTTAATGCCGCCAAAGGCTATGGATTCATCCAACGGCCGAGCGGCGACGACGTGTTCGTTCATTTTTCCGCCATCCAGTCGAACGGCTACAAGTCGCTCGAGGAAGGCGCAGCCGTGGAATTCGAGGTGAAGCAGGGGCCCAAAGGGCTGCAAGCTGAAAACGTAACCGTCGTTTAAAGCATGCCCAAATTACGGAAGCAACAACCGGGGGCCCCTCGTCGGGCCCTCGCGTTGTATTAGGAGGGCTCCCGGCCGTGGAGGAGGTTTCTCCAAACGCGCCGGGCCTGGAATGCGCGCGTGACTGGCTGACGCGCGCGACGTCGCTGGCAGTGCTCACCGGAGCGGGCATTTCCGCCGAAAGCGGCGTCCCCACTTTTCGCGGCGCGGGCGGATTGTGGAGGGATCACAAGCCGGAGGACCTGGCCACGCCGGAAGCTTTTGCGCGCAATCCGCTGCTGGTGTGGGAGTGGTACAACTGGCGGCGCGAGCGGCTGGCGCAGGCGCAACCGAACGCGGCGCATCACGCGCTGGTCAAGCTGGAAATCCGCGTCGCCCGCTTCACTTTGATCACGCAAAACGTGGACGGCCTCGACGACCGCGCCGGGAGCGGGAAAATCCTCAAGCTGCACGGCGATATCTGGCGCTTGCGCTGCACCGCCTGCGGCGCCAACTGGCCGGACCGCCGCGTGCCACTCCCCAAGCTGCCGCCGCACTGCGGTTGCGGCGGGCTGGCGCGTCCCGGCGTGGTGTGGTTCGGCGAGCCGCTGCCGGAAGGCATGATGAAGGAAGCCGAGCACGCGGTTTCGAGCGCAGAGGTGGTGCTGGTCATCGGCACCTCGGCCGTGGTGTACCCTGCCGCCGGATTGATCCCCTACGCCAAACACGCCGGCGCCAAAGTGATCGAGATCAACACCGAAGACACGCCGTATTCCGGAATGGTCGATTGCGCGCTGCGTGGCGCCGCCGGAGCAGTGCTGCCGAGGTTGCTGTGAAGTCTTCGACCGTGTGATGGCGCACTTGATGCGTACCGACCGCTCCCTATGGTCGCGGCTCCGATAGGTCAAAGCGCTGCCGCGGCGTTCCGGCTCACGCTACCATAAAGCCATGCGACTGCTCACTTTGACGTTGGCCATGACCTTGGGGGCGACCTTGCTGGTTGCCGAAGAAGATACGCGCAAGACCGATGAGCGGCTGAACGATGCCGCTTCGCTGTTTACTGAAATCATGACCGCTCCGGATCGCGCGCTTCCGCAGCGCGTGCTCGATAAGGCATCCTGCCTGGTGCTGGTGCCGGGAATGATGAAGGGCGCTTTTATGGTTGGCGGCAAATATGGCAGGGGATATGCCGTTTGCCGCGCTGCCAGCGGCCAGGGCTGGGGACCGCCCGCCGCGATTCGCATCGAAGGCGGCAGCTTTGGCTTGCAGATCGGTTTCTCCTCCTCCGACGTGGTTCTGCTGGTGATGAACGAGCGCGGCATGAAGCGCCTCACCCAGGACAAATTCACCATCGGCGGCGAGGCCACCGCCGCGCTGGGCCCGGTGGGTCGCGACGCCACCGCGCAAACCGATGCCATGATGACCGCCGAGATTCTTTCCTGGTCGCGCTCCAAAGGTCTCTTCGCCGGAGCATCGCTCGATGGGGCGACGATGCGCAACGATCTCGACGAGGACCGCAATATGTACGGCAAGCCCTGGACCAGCAGCCAGATTCTCAATAGCGGCGCGACGCCGCCGGTCGCGGCGCGCAAATTGTTGGACGCGCTCGCCAAGTATTCACCGAAAAAATCGAACTGACCGGGAAGCCGGCTACGCCAGAGGGTTGCGCCACTCGAGCCCGGGGAAGCGGGCGAAGTCCGCGTCCGACGAGCACAACGCGGCGCCGTGTTCTATCGCCAGCGCCGCCAGGTGCGCATCGGATGTGAGATTGCCGCCCGCGCCCAGCGGCAGCAGCAGTTCGCGCAGAATTCGCAGGTGTCGCGGACCGGCCGATACCACCGTCGCGGAGGGCTGATCCAGCCAGGCGGCGATCAGATCGAAGGCGGTTGCCCAGGACAGCGGGTGGCGAAACAGGCCCGGCCGGGTGGTCAGTCTGAGGAACGCCAGCAGGACGTTCCAGGAAAACGCGACCGTCTCCGGCCCTGCAAGCGCCGATTCCAGCCAGGACTTTGCACGGCGGTGCATAGGAGCGTCCTGGTTGACCGCGTAAATCAGCAGGTTGGCGTCGACCAGAATCATTGGCGCAAGCTAAGCTTCCGGCCAAGCTCTTCGTCTTCCATCGCCTCCGCCAGGGCCAGGGCTTTGTCCCAGCGGAACCCCTGTCCGTCTCCCAGCCGAAACGATTTCTGCACGAACTTCCGGGCGGCGCGCTGTTTCCCGCTTAGCAACCCGGACCGCGCAGCCTCATTGAGGGCCTCTTTGAAGGAGATCCCCCGCTCGCGCATGGAGGTCCGGAGCAGCTTCTCGACGTCGGGATCCAGAGTGACGGTGGTCCTCACAATTGCCATCATAGCATCACCTTGGTTGCTGTCACGATGCTCAGGCTGCCCATCGCGGGCAGGGGTGTGCGACATGGACGTGGGAACCGGGCGCCTGGCTTTGTATCAGGGCACGGCTTCAGCCGTGACGCAACACCGTGCCCTGATACAAAGCCTCCTGAAAGAGAGAAGCCATTGCGTACGCCTACGTTCAGATTCGTGCGAATTCACTAGGAATGGAGAGTCTCGCCATTCCTCGGTCGCGCGCCCCTTGGCGGGTGGCAAACCAGTTCCGGCTTCCGCCGACGCTACAATGGAAGATTCTATGTCATTCCAGGAAGTGGTCGAAGCGGAAGGCCACCTGATCGACTCTCATATCATGGAGAGCATCTTCGACACGGTCGTGGAGCAGCACGCCCGTTTCGAAGTGGAGGAATTCCGCATCGGTCGCACCAACAGCGAAGCGTCCTATCTGCGGCTGAGAGTAACCGCCGCCGATGAGGCCGCGCTCGACCGCCTGCTCGAGACGCTGCTGCTGCTCGGCTGCGCGCCGGTGGACGCGAGCGACGCGCAGCTTCGCGAAGTGGAACGCGACCGGTGTGCGCCGGAGGACTTTTATTCCACCACCAACCACCGCACCTACGTGCGCCACGGCGAGCAATGGATCGAAGTGGAAAACCAGCGCATGGACGCCATGGTGGTGGTGGAAAGCGGACGCGCCCGGTGCCGGCGGTTGCGCGACCTGCGCCGCGGCGACCGCATCGTGGCCGGCCTGCGCGGCATTCGCGTGGTTCCCGAATCGAAAGAACGCGGACGCCTGTCGTTCGCCTTCATGGCCAATGGCATCTCGTCGGAGCGCCAGGTGGAAACCGCCGTGCGCCAGACCGCCGAGCTGGTGCGGCAAACGCGCTCGAGCGGGCTCAAAGTAGTGGTGGTGGCCGGGCCCGTGGTGGTGCATACCGGCGGCGTGGAAGGATTGTCGGCGCTGATCCGGCAGGGCTTCGTGCAGGCGCTGCTGAGCGGTAACGCGCTGGGAGTTCACGACGTGGAAGCGGCTTTGTTCGGCACTTCGCTGGGCGTTCGGCTCTCCGACGGACGCCTGGAGGAGCACGGGCACCGCAACCACATGCGCGCCATCAACGCCATCTCCCGCGCCGGCTCGGTGGCACTGGCCGTGGAAAGCGGCCGGCTGCGCTCGGGCATCCTGTACGAATGCGTGAAGGCTGGCGTGCCTTTCGTGCTGGCCGGCAGCCTGCGCGACGATGGCCCTCTGCCCGATACCATCACCGATATGAACGCCGCGCAGGACGCTTACGCAGCCGAGCTCGCCGGCGCCGGCCTGGTGCTCTGTCTCGGCTCGATGCTGCATTCGATAGCCACCGGCAACATGCTGCCGAGCTGGGTCCGCATCGTTTGCGTGGATATCAATCCCGCCGTCGCCACCAAGGTCAGCGATCGCGGCACCGGGCAGGCGGTGGGCGTGGTGGCCGATGTGGGCCTGTTTCTCGGCCTGCTCTCGAAGGATCTCGTATGAAGCGCCAATACACCGATGCGCACGCCGAATCCGGCACGCGCGCTCCGCTGCCGGAGATTGAGACCTGGCCCAACCAATACCGCGAGCCGTACGAAATCGAAATCGTCATGCCGGAGTTCACTTCGGTGTGTCCCAAGACCGGCCTGCCCGATTTCGGCAAGATCGTTTTGCGGTACACTCCGCTGCGGCGTTGTCTGGAACTGAAATCGTACAAAATGTACCTGCTGGCATATCGCGACGTGGGGATCTTTCAGGAGAACATTGTGAACCGGGTGCTGCGCGACGTGGTGCGATCGGCCGACCCGCTGTCGGCCACGGTGATCGGCGAGTTCGCCCCGCGCGGCGGTCTCGGTACCCTGGTAACCGCCAATTGGAGGCGAAAACGTGGAAAGCGCTGAGCTGATCGCCATTTTGCGCGACGTGCGCGACCGCGTGCGCGCCAGCAACCCGGAGACCGCGGCCGGCGGGACGGATATCGCCCTGCCCGACCTGACCGGGCTGGTGCACGCGCGCGACGCCGCGTTGGGGAAAGTGGCGTCCATCGGAACCGTCAACCCGCGCGCCGGCGGACCGCTCAACAGCCTGGTCCAGGCCTGGAAGCGTTTGCTGGCGCGGGTCCTCGACTGGCACGTGCGGGAGCAGGTGGAATTCAACCGCAAGGCCATCGCCTGCGTGGATGCCGCCATCGAGGCGCTCAATCAATCCAACCGCGCTCTGGTGGAGTTCGGCAACCGGCTGGCCGCCGAGCGGGGTCAACGCGAAGAACTGGAAAAAGGCGAGCAGATCCGCCGCGAAGAACTCGAAAAGCGACTCCATGAACAAATTGGCGCCGAGCGGGCCCGCGTCGAAGAATTGGAGAAACGCGAGCGCGACAAAAGCCAGGAGCTGTCCGACATTCGCGACCACTGGGTCCAATGGCGCGGGGGCTGGGAGCAGAAGCTGGCGACCAACGAAATGCAGTTTCTGCGCAGTGTGGCCGATCTCGACGGGGCCTTCCAGTATCGCCTCACCTTGATGGACACCAACTATCGCGAGGCCGTGCGCTCCCAGCACAATGAGTTCACCGTCCGCCTGGACCAGCGCGGCATGGAGATCCAGAAGCGCCTGTGGGCCGACCTGGAGCGCGTGCGCGCGGAATTCGATAAGCTGATTCACACCGAACTACGCCTCATCCGCCAGCGGACCGGGGCGGCGTTTCAGTCGCTCGCGGCGTCTGAACCGGGCGCGGCCGCGCCATCCCAACCCGCCGCTTCGCTTGCCTTCGACTACGCCCGGTTCGCCGAAGCCTTCCGCGGCAGCGAGGAGCGCGTCAGGGCCGGCCAGCGGATCTACGTGCCCGATTTCAAAGGCCGCGGCAACGTGCTCGACATCGGCTGCGGACGCGGCGAGTTTCTGGAGCTGATGCGCGAAGCCGGCGTGCCGGCGCGCGGCATCGATTCGAGCCTCGAGTCGATCGCCCTCTGCCACGAAAAGGGATTGCCGGCCGAAGCCGCCGACCTGTTCGATTACCTGCGTGGCCTCGGCGAAGGCGAGCTCGATGGCATCTTCTGCGCACAGGTGGTGGAGCACCTTCCGCCCGAGCGTTTGCCGGAGATGATTCGCCTCGCCGCCAGCCGGCTCGAGCGCAACGGCGTCATCGTCATCGAGACGCCCAACCCAGACTGCCTCGCCATTTTCGCCACTTACTTTTACCTGGACCCAACCCACGCCCGTCCGGTGCCCGAGAAGTTACTGGCGTTCTATCTAAGTGAGTTCGGCATCGGCAACCTGGAAGTGCGGCGCTTGGAACAAGCCGTCGATTCGATGCCGTCGTTAGCCGAGTTGCCGAACGAGTTTCGCCAGGCTTTCTTCGGCGGCCTGGATTACGCCATCATCGGCAAGAAAGTATAAGCGCCGTGGCGCGGGCAGTCCTGCCTGCTGTGTCGAGAGTCATCTCGACATTTATTCGCGCGCGTCCTCTGCCGTTGCCCTGCGGCGCCCTACTGCGTCAGCACCATCGGCGCGCGCCAGAAGGCGAACTTCCGCGCGGTGGGATTGAGCACGCTCACTTGACAGGTGTAGCGCCCCGGCTGTAGTTTGCCCAGCGGCAGACTGAAACGCACCGGCAGCGCCTTCGATTTTTCGTTCAGCCCCTGGCTGATTTCGAGTGGCGCCGATTCGAACGCCTTCGTCTTGCCGCGGTAGAACGCCACGCTGGCGATGATCGGCTCCGTTGCGGTAGCGGCCGGTTCGTACGCTTCCAGGTAAATGTACATCTCCTGGTTCTTGTTGAAGACGCGCGTCACGCTGGGCACCAGTTTCTGACCCGCCTCGACCAGCGGATTGGCGGCTAACAGCTTTTTGTCTTTTTCCGCACTGAACACCGCCGCATCCAGCGCGATCCGCTGGCTGCTCAGGATCACCGAGCTGATGGGCAGCAGCTTCTGGTCGGCCGTAAGATCGGGAATCACGAAGTTGATTTCGTAAGTTCCCATCTTGCCGGTCTCATTTTCGCGCGCCAGGAATTTCAAATTGTACTTACCCGGCGCCAGCGTGAAACCGGTATCGTATTCGAGCGGGTGCTTGCCCAGGTCCGTGGCGGTCTGGCCCTTCAGCTTGACTTCGGCCGTGTCGCGCACGTTCTGCACGATCTTGCCGGCCGAGTCTTTCACCTGGCCGATAAAATCGATGCGCGTGGATTCGGCGCCCCCGTGTCGCGCCAGTTCCAGCTCGCTGCCGGGAATCTTCGCCACCACCGGCACGAAGTAACGGTCGTGCGCCAGGCGGAAATAGTCGATCTCCACGGCGATATCGATATCCGTCACCGGATCGCCCAGCATCAAGGCTTCGGCTAACTGGCGTTCCTTGTCCGTCGTGTTGAGCTTGCCGAATTCCTTGCTGGCATAATAGCCCTGGCGGTAATCGAGCTTGGCGACACGCGCCGCCGTGTCCTTGTCTTTCAACGCGATCTTGACCCGGCGGAAGCGGCCATCGAGCGCTTCATTGGCCGAATAATAGCCGATGATGTAGTAACTCGAAATGTCTTTCTGCGCCTGGACGATTCCCATCGATAAGTCGTTGTTGTCGAGCAGCGCCTTGCCGCCTGTATCGGAGGCTAGCGTGTAGAGGGTTTCCTGCTGTCCCTGGAAATTGCCGGTAACGGCGCGCGCCGAGCTGCCCGAGTACATCGCCTGGCCACCAGGCGAGCTCTTGGTGGCGTCGCCCAGCGGCGCCGATGCCACCAGGCCGCGGGCGTCGATCGGATAGAAAGATACATTCGAGCGAATGGCGGCGTTAATAGTGGCTTGTAACTGGGCCTGGTTATCCAGCCCGTTGCGCGTCATGCCGCTGGCGAAATATACCAGCGCCTTTTTCTCGTTCAACGAGGCCAGCATCTTCACCGCCGATTCCAGCGCCGAAAGCTGGCGGTCGGTATTAAAGATGTTGAATTCCGTGTCGTCCTGCTGGAAAGCCGCGCCGGTATCCGAAGCGCTGTCGTCGGACACCGTTTCGTCCAGGCCCTGGCCTTCGCCGATCACCAGCTTCTTGATGTCCTGGGTAAGCGCGTCTCGGTCGTCGGTGAAGTCTTCCACCACTTTGATGTCGCTGGCGAACGTCATGATCGCCATCAGGTCGGACGCCGTCATCTGCGTGTTCAGGAATTTCAGCGCCGCCGCCTGGGCGCGCATCTGGTCCTGAATCGGCATCGAGGTCATGTCGAAAAACATCACCATCAGGCGCTTGTCCCGGTACTTCAGGTCGCCCGGTTTTTCCGGCGCGATCTCAATCGCCGTAAGCGGCTTCACCGCTGGCGGCGCTGCGGCGGCCACCACTTCCGTCCGCTGCTGCAAGGCGGGCGGCGGAGCGGGCACCGCCTCATTCGACAGCTTCTGAAATTCGAAGACGCCGATCTGTTGCGGCTTGCCATCCTCGGTGACCAGGAAATCGCTGGCCTTTAAATTGTCGACGGGCTTGCCGTTCTGAGACTTGACGATTACGTCCTCCACCACAAGCTGCCGCGTCGTGCTGAACGTCACCGTGCCCCGCGGAACGCCGATGGTGTTGCTGCCGCCTTGCGGGACTCCCTGTTGCGCGGAAACCGCCAGCAGCCAAACCGAAAATGTGGCGAGCGTTTTTCGCATAGCTTTAAAACCTGAATCGAACGGTGGCCTGTATGGTGCGCATGCCGTTGGCCCCGGTCGGCAGGCCGAACTGCGAATTGCCCAGCGTGGTGTTCCAGGCCGCCCAGGTCACGTGGTTGAGCACGTTGGTTCCGTCGAACCGGATATCCACGCTGCGCCGTTCGCCGAAGCGGAACATGCGGGCGGCGGACGCGTTCAGGCCGAATTGCATGGGCCCGGTGATGCTGCCACGGCCTGCGTCGCCCCACTGGCCGTCCGGAGGCGCTTCAAACACCGCCGTATCGAAACCGTAGCCTGGCAAGACCGCGCCCAGCGGCCCTCCCAGGTACTCGGCCCGCGTGGTGCCGGTGATTCCGGTCCCGCTGGCTAAGCGGCCGAGCACAATGGGAGTGAGTGGCAGCCCGCTACCTAAGGTCAGGCTGGGGCCCAGCGTCCAGTCCTTCAACAGCACGCCTTTCCATCCGTTGATCAGCGTTCCGCCGCGCGTCCCCATGCCGGTCGAGTATTGCAACACCAGGTTCAACGTGTGAGTCCGGTTGAAACTGGAAAGCGAGCGCTCGGCAGAGAGGTCCAGCCAGTTCTGCGCATAAGCCGATCCGGCCGCCCCGCGCCCGCCCAGCGTCTGCGCGTCGTCGATGGCCTTGGAAAAGACATAAGCGGCATTCGCCAGAAACCCGTTATGGAAGCGGTGTTGTAACTGCGCGCTGGCAGCGTTGTAATTCGAGTTCCCGTTCGAGGTCTCGTACACATAGCCACTCGGGTAACCGCTGGACGACACTCCGGCCGGCAACGTCCACGGCAGAAACTCCTGTACCTGGTGCGTGCCTTTGTTGCCGCTGTAAGTGAAAGTCGCCACGAACGACCCGGACAAGCTTTGCTGCACCGAAGTCTGCCAATAGTGGATGTAGCCGATGCGGAAATTCGGATCGAGCGCGAAGGTCTGGGGCGTGGTGCCGATGGCCGGCAGCGTCAACGCGTTCTCGAGCGACAGCGTGGGCGCCATTGACACCGGGTACTGCTGCGTGACGCTCGTCGATAGCGGCGCCTGCTGCGACATCTGGTTGGCCAGCGGCTGGAACACCGAGGTGTTGTAATACAGTCCATAGCCCGCCCGTACCACCGTCGAATGCTTGGGGATCGGCTTCCAGGCAATGCCGATGCGCGGCTGAAACTCGTGATAGTCCGGGCGCACCAGCGAATCCGGTAGCCCGGCCTGGCCGGCCAGAATGCACGAGCCCGCGCTGCCCGCCGGCGGTGCGGTAGCGCACACCGGCGTCTCCGTGGTCCAGTCCGGCCCCACTTCCAAACTCACCAGCCGGTTGTACAATTCCGTCACCGGGGCCTGGAAATCCCAGCGCAGCCCGACGTTGACGGAGAAGTTGCTCCGTATCCGCCAATCGTCGGTGACGAAAAGGTCCGCCCATGAGGCGCGGAAATACTTGTCCGCCCCGCTCGGCGAGTAAGCGATGGAACTGGCGTCCGGCAGCCCCAGCAGGAAATCGGCGAAGTCGAAACCCGTGCCGCTGGCGGCCTGACCGTTCGAGCCCGCCAGGCCGGTCATGCTACCCGTGAACGTGAAGTTGCCGCGCGCATTCTGCTGCGCAATCTGGTTGAAATCGAGCCGCCGAACGTCGCCGCCGAACGTCACATTGTGCGCACCGCGCACCCAGATCAAGCTCTCGCCGGCTTGGTTCGTGTTGTTGTGATTGAGCTGGTAGGCGCCGTCGCTCAACCCGTAAATGCCGCTCGAAAACGACAGCGAGGGAGGCCCCCAGAACTGCGCCGCCTGGTCATTGCCCACAATCCCTGCCGCCGCCGAAACGTTCTCCGAATTCGCGAAAAATGGCGTCCTGGTGGTGGCCGACCGGCTGAAGTTGTAGCGCAGGTTGCTGATCAGCCTGGTCGTGATGTGATAACTCCATTGGACTCCGGTGTTAATGCCCGTCATCTTGGTCGCATCGATGAAGTCGAATAAGTTTGGCGTCGACGAGTTACTGCTTTGCCAGGCAAAGTTCCCCGACACCTGGTTCTTGGCGTTAATCGTCTCGCTGATGCGCGAGTTGATGTTGGTCTGATTGCTGATGCCGACGATCGGTGCCTGGTAGTTGTACCGCGAGCTGCCCGCGAAATTCGGCTGCGGGTAAAAGTTGAGCAGCGACAGTGCCGCGGCATCCAGCCGGTTGGTCGGGATAACGTTGCCCGCAAACGGCGCGCCGCTCAGTGGGTCGTAGATGGTGACAGGGGTATTGGCAACAGCATTGAGCGCCTGCGAGAAGTTGCCCGCGCGCTCGTCCATCGTCGGCACCAGCGCCGTCGCGGTCGTGGCATTGCGCCCTCGCGTCAACTGGTAGTTGACAGTGAAAAAAGTCTTTTGCCCGCTCAGCACATGCGGAATCTTCAGCGGTCCGCCAAACATGCCCGTCGAGCGGAACTGGGCGAACGCAGCCTTGGGGGTGTCCTGGCCGGTCAAGGAGAACGGCCTCGCGTCCAGTGCCGAGTTATTCAGAATCAGCGCCACGTTGGCGTTGTATCGCGAGCGCGGATTCCGCCGCCCGTTGCCGAAGGAAGCCTGGTTGCCGCCGCGGCCGCCTAGTCCACCGCGGCCGCCCCGCCCGCCCGCGTAGTTGCCGCCGAAACCGCCTCCACCGCCGCGGCCGCCGAAGCCACCGCCCGGCCCGCCGGGTCCGCCACGTCCGCCGCCCGCCGCCGCTGGGCCGATGCCCATGTCCATGCCGCCCGGCCCGCCAGGACCGCCGGGTCCTCCCATGCCGTTCATACCGCCAGGACCGCCCGGACCGCCGGGACCGCCGAATCCCCAGTCATTCTGCTGCGGCATGTTCAACCCGCTATTCACGCTGCCATTGACGACATATGCGTCCGAGCTTTGGGTGACGTCGCCCGTCCCTGTCACAGCCGCGCTCTCGCCGCTGCCGCTGTCCAACCCCGCTTCGCCGGATTGATTCACATCCAGACGCTGGAAACCGCCGCCCTGTTGCGCGCCTTGCCGCAGAGAGGGCCGCCCCCCGTTCCAATTGCCGCGGCCTCCGCCTGCGGGCCCGGCGCCGGCCGCCGGCTTGGCGGCTGCCGCTTGCGTTGGCGCAGTTGGCGCCGCTGGCGTGGTGCCAACCGCCGCTGTAACTGGCGCCGCTGGGGCCGTTGCCGCCGGCGCCGGCGGTGTCAACTGCTTCCGCAACGCATCGAGCGTCAGCACATTCAATTCCCAATTCGGGCTGGGTGCCTCCGGCGCTACGCCGATGTCGCGCGCCACCGGGCTGAAACCCAGCATCGAGATTCGCAAACTCCAGATACCGTCGGGCAGGTTTGGAAAGGAATACGCGCCCGAGTCGTCGGTCGATGTGACGAAGCTCTTGTCGCCTTGCGTGGCCGTGATGGTCGCTCCAGGCACAGGAACTCCGCCCGATTTGACCCATCCGTGATGCTCGCTAGCCAGCAGACACGCAACCGATAGGCAGCCCGCCAGAAGCCATCTGTAGGGGCTAGGCATGCCCGGCCCGGCGTATCTGTAACCAGCGCATCTACCAAACGACCGCCTCAGGCTCTCAAGTATTCGGTTCGCCTCCATAGGTCGATGTTTTCTTAGGCGACAGCCTGTAAGAGAATGTTACCGCTCTTCTGCGGCTTCACGTCTGGGAAGCGCCCGTATAAAAGTATAAAAATGGAACTTCCCGTTGAGAGGCGCCGGCGGCGTCTGCAAGACTCCGGCGCCTAACACGGTATAATCATCGTCTGGTGTTTTACAGTTCTTTATGGAAGTGGAGAGAATTCTTTAGACGAATGAAACAGGCATTCAGCACGAGACGATCCCGCCTGCCCCTCCTGGCCGGGGGACTGGTTCTGGCGCTGGCTCTGGCGCCATTGGGCTGCAAACGCGAGCCGAAAACCGCTAAGGTAATCGCAGCCGAAGGCGAGGCGCCGGCGCTCGCCTCCACCGTGAGAACTTCGGAAATCAGCCAGGAGCCTCAGCTCCTCGACGGCTTCTATAGCATCGAAGGGAATTCCTGGCGCTGGACCGCCAAGCAGTTCCGGGTAGTGCTGCGGCCGCCCATCGGCGCGGGGCAGAGCGGAGCCACCCTTGACATGGCGCTCACCGTGCCCCAGGTCGCCATCGATCATGCCAAGTCGCTGACGCTTTCGGCCTCCGTCGAAGGCTCGCCGCTGCCGCCGGAAACCTACACCAAGGCTGGCCAGTACGAGTACAAGCGCGACGCTCCGGCGTCGGCTTTGGGCAAGCCGGTGGTGCGCATCAACTTCTCGCTGGATAATGCCATTCCGCCGACCGGCGCCGAAAGGCGCGAGCTTGGCATCATCGTCACCTCGATTGGCTTGCAGCCGAAGTAGGAATTCGCTCGTTATGAGACGGTTTTCACTTCTGCTCGCCGGCGCGGTTTGCGCGGGCCTCGCGGGCGCCCAGCCTGCATCCAAGCCGCTGTTGATCGATCACGTACGCGTATTCGATGGAACCCGCGTTCTCGACGACACAGGCGTCCTGGTCGAAGATGGCGTGATTCGCTCGGTCGGCCGGAACATCGCTGCGCCAGCCGGCGCGGATGTTATCGATGGTACCGGGAAGACGCTCCTGCCAGGTCTGATCGACGCGCACACGCACACCATCGAGGAAGCCAGCCTCAAACAGGCGCTCATCTTCGGCGTCACCACCGACCTCGATATGTTCACGCTTCCGCAATCCGCCGCCGCTATCAAGAAACAGCAGGCGGAAGGCAAACTGCTCGACTACGCGGATCTGCGATCGTCCGGTTACTTGGCGACCGCTCCCGGCGGCCACGGGACCGAGTACGGCATAAAAGTCCCCACCATCACGAAGCCGGAAGAAGCGCAGGCTTGGGTGGACGCGCGGATTGCCGAGGGTTCGGACTACATCAAAGCCGTTTATGACGACGCCCTGGAGTACGGATTAGGCAAGTCCACGCCGACCCTCAGCAAAGAGACTCTGCAAGCTCTGGCTGTCGCGGCGCACGCGCGCGGAAAGCTCCTGGTGGTGCACATCGGCACGCTGCAACAGGCCATCGATACGATCGAGGCCGGCGCCGATGGGCTGGCCCACCTCTTCATTGGGCCTGCTTCCAGCCCCGATTTCCCCAAACTCGCCGCGTCGCACCATATCTTTGTCGTCGGCACCTTGACCGTGTTGCAGACTATGTGCGCCACCAGTTTCGATTCGGATCTGGCCGCCGATCCACGGCTCAAGCCGTATCTGCCTCCCTCCGCGGCCGCCGCCTTGCGGGGGACCTTCGCCTTGCCTGTGAAGCTCAGTTGCGACGGCGCCTACGAAGCCGTCCGCCAACTGAAAGCCGCCCACGTGCCGATCCTCGCCGGTACCGACGCCGGAAATCCAGGCACCACGCAAGGAGCCAGCCTGCACGGCGAGCTGGAATTGCTGGTGCGCTCCGGCCTGACTCCCGTGGAAGCCCTGCATGCAGCCACCGCTGCGCCGGCGGCCGCTTTCCATCTCGACGACCGCGGGCAAATCGCAGCCGGCAAGCGCGCCGACCTGTTACTCGTCAACGGCGATCCGACCGCCGATATCCGCCAGACTCGCGACATCGTCTCCGTCTGGAAGGACGGTTACCCGATCGATCGCGCAGCCTGGAAAGCGTCGGTCGCAAAACAGTTCGAGGACGAGGCCAAGGCGAAAAGCATTCCTCCGCCGGCTGGCTCGGAATCCGGCTGGATCAGCGATTTCGAACAGGAAGGCACGCCGCAGTCGAGATTCGGCGCCGGCTGGTCCCTTTCCACGGATAAGATGGCCGGCGGAAAATCGGTGGCGAAAATGGAGATCGCGCCCGGTGGGGCGGAGGCCAGCAAGAGTTATCTGCTGGTGACCGGAGAAGTCATCGCTGGCTTTGCGTTCCCCTGGTCGGGCGTGTTGTTCTCACCGGGCCCCAGCATGATGGCGCCGGCCAATCTCTCCGCCAGGAAGGCCATCCAATTCTGGGCCAAGGGCGACGGGCGCACCTATGAGATCATGTTGTTTTCCAAGCGGCTCGGCTATCGCCCCGTGACTCAGACGTTCGTAGCCGGACCCGAATGGAAGCAGTTCAGCTTTCCATTTGCCAGTTTCAGCGGCGCCGACGGCAGCGACATCATCGGCATCGCCTGGGCCGCCGGCCCGCAGACCGGCGCCTTCACGCTGGGCCTCGATAACATCCGCCTCGAGTAACGAGCCGTGGCGCAGGCTGTCAAGCCTGATGTGTCGAGAGTCATCTCGACATTTTTTCGAGGCGCCCGTTCCCTTCCCTACTTGAACGTATACGTCAGCCCGGTGGTCAATTGGAACGAATTCTTCTTGAAGCTGGGCGGCGGATTGTTGAGATAGCTGTCGATCGCTCCCAGCGCGATATTCAGCCGCTTGTACGCCGGCACCGTCATTACGACGGAAGCGTTGGCCAACCAGTCCTTGGTGATGTTCCACGTTGGCGTCGCCGATACCGTTTGCGCCAGCACCACGCCGTGCTTGAACTTGTGGGTGAAGGCTTCGGCGAAGTTCGACGCGGCCAGGCTTTGGTCCGAGCTCGAGGATCCATCGAAGCTCTGATGCAGGTACGTAAGGCTGGCCTTGGCGTCGAGCACGTTCGCCGCGCTCTTCACCACCGTCCAGCCGATCCCGCCGCCCACTTGCGACCCCAGGTCCAGACCTTGCGAGTAGTTGTGATCGAACGTCGCCTGCGCGAATCCATACATCCGGCGGGTGGAAAAGTATTCGTCGCGCTCCAGGCCGCCGTGGAGGATATCGGTTTTGATTTCGGCCGTGCCCGGCTGTTTGACGATGCCGCTGGCGAAGTTGAAACCCACCAGCGTGCGGTCGCGCGGATCGAGCCACGCTTCCATCGGCACCGCCCGCACCAGGGCGAAACCGGCGCTAAAGGTGCGGCTCTGCTGCGTGGCCTCCACCAGCGTGGCCCCGGCATTGATGGAGCCAGTCCAGTCTTCGCCCGGTCCCGGGCTGTGCATCACCTGCTGTTCGAATTCGCTGGATTCGATCACGTGGGCCGCATCCGCCACCGCGACCGTTTCCGGCGCCGCGCCCGGCGCGCCAGTCACCGTGATCTGCTTGGCCGTGGCATCCAGGCTGCCCTTCGGCAACTTGGATGTATCCGAGCTGCGGCCCAGCTTGATGTCCTTGCCGACCACAGTGTACGGGCCGGCGGCGCGCAGTTCTTTCACCTTGGTCCAGGGGATCGTCACTTCGCCCAGCAGGTCGCTCTTGAATCTCAGGTCGCCCCGGTTGGAGCGTACGAAATGCCCTACCAGCTTCTCATCGTCATTCAGAACCAGCGTGTCGGGCGGCGGCTTGGGCGGAGGCGTCTGCGCCAGCAAAGTGGCGCGTGGCATGGCCAGCCATGCCGCCAGTCCCAAACCAGCCATCATCAGGTATCGCGCGTAGTTTCTCATAAGTGCTATTTCTCTAGGATACACACCCCGAGGAAAACATCGGTGCGCGCGCTCGGGCGGGGTTCGCTTTAGAGACGTGGATGCGCCTTCGCAAAGAGGTTCAGCCCGAAAGGGCGAAAGAGTGAAGACCACGGCGTGAAGAGCGGTGAAAGAACCGGTTGGCAGGCGGAAGCGCCTGCCCCACTCGCCCGCATGTCCTCGACAGCAAAGTGGGACAGGCGCTTTCGCCTGTCAACCTACCCGGAGCTTTGTATCAGGGCGCGGCTTGAGCAGTGCCGGCGGCGGATCTATCGAACATGGCCTTTAGGCCCTGCAATGCAGGGATAGCCTCGTGGGAATTTTGTCAGCAAACTTCGCCGCGTCACGCCCGCTCAGGCGCCAGCCGGCGCCGCGCCGCGGAATCCCAGGTACACATCGTGCAGCCGCAAAATGCCCAACGCGCGACCATCGTCGTCCACCACCGGCAGCGCGGAAATCTGCGAGGCGCGCCGCTCCATCCGTTCCAGCGCCGACGCCAGGCTGGCGTCCGGACCGATGGTCACCGGATTCGCCGTCATGATATCCGCTGCGCGCAGGCCGCGAATGTCATCGTGATGCGCCAGCGCGCGCCGCAAGTCGCCATCGGTGATGAAGCCGGCCAGCCGTCCCTCCGCAGTGACCACGCACGCGCCGCCCAGCGGCAGGCGCGTCATCGCGATGATCAGCTCTTTGAACGATGTCTCCGGCGGCACCATCACCGCTTCTCCGGCGCCATGCATGGCCTGCCGCACCGAAGTCCGCAGGTTGCGCCCCAACTGGCCGCCCGGATGGTAGCGGCCGAACTGCTCGGCCGTGAAGCCGCGCGCACGCATCAACGCAATCGCCAGCGCATCGCCCACCGCTTGGGCCGCCATCGCGCTGGCCGTCGGCGCCAGGTTGTGCGGATCCGCTTCGCGCTCCACCGTTGCATCCAGCAGCACGTCCACCAGCGCCGCCAGCGGCGATGACGTAGCGCCCAGAATGCCGATCAGCGGCGACTGGAAATCGCGCAGCAGCGGCACCAGCGACAGCAGCTCGGCCGAGCTGCCGTTCTTCGAGACCAGCACCGTTGGATCGCCCGGCGTGTAGATGCCCATGTCGCCGTGCGCGGCTTCCGCCGGATGCAGGAAAACCGCCGGCGTGCCCGTGCTTGAAAGCGTGGCCACCAGCTTGCGCGCCACGTGCCCCGATTTTCCGATGCCGGTGACCAGCACCTTGCCCGGATGCGCCAGTATCAGCTCCACCGCGCGCACCAGCGCGCCATTCAGCCGCGCCGCCGCCTGAGTCACCGCGCGCGCTTCGATCTCCATGGCCGCGCGCGCCGCCGCCAGCCATTCCCGCTTCTCCGCTTCCTCTGCCATTCGGAAACACCATCATCGCACGGAGCACCGCTGAAGTCGTCCGCAGCCGTGGCGCACGCAGTCGTGCGTGCCGCGTCGACACTTATGTCGACGCAAGATGTTTCGAAACCGGAGCGTGAATCCGCCAACCGCCCTACCTTCGCCGCGCCGTTTTGGCGTCTAATAAACATATGCGCACTTCGCTCGTCCTGCTGTCTGTTCCCTGTCTGCTGGCGGCTTCCATTCTTCCCGATACTATTGGCCCCGCGCATCGCACCGGCCAGTCGCAGCCCGCGCTATCGGACCGCGCGGTTTGGGACGATTACGGGCTCAAGGCCTGGGAAGCGGCAACCTATAAATCGGATGTAGTTAAGTCGGGTCCGTCCACCTTCACCGTCACCGCGTGGCAGCTTCGTGACCCCACCGCCGCGCTGGCAGCTTTCGATTGGCAGCGTCCCGAGACCGCCAAGCCGTCCAAGCTGGCTCCACTCGCAGCCGCCACTCGGCGCGGCCTGCTGTTTGCCCAAGGCCAGTATCTGCTCGAGTTCGCCGGCTATCAGCCGGCCGCGAGCGAGCTGGCAGCGCTCGGCCAGTCCTTGAAAAATGTCGACACCACGGCGCTACCCCTTTTGCCCGGCTACTTGCCAGCCGAGGACCTGGTTCCCAACAGCGAGCGCTACATCACCGGCCCGGGCAGCCTCGCCCGATTCCTCCCGGCCGTTCCGCCTTCCGTGGCCGGCTTCCACTTCGACGCCGAGGCGCAACTGGGCGTTTTCCACAACCCCAAAGGCGATATGACCCTGGCCATCTTCAATTACCCCTCGCCGCAGATCGCCATGCAGAAGGTGCCCGATTTCGAGCAACTGCCCGGCGCCATGGTCAAGCGCAGTGGCCCGCTGGTTGCGGTACTGCTAGCTCCAGCCGACCGCGACTTGGCCGAGCGCCTCCTGGCCCGGGTCCGCTGGCAGGCCGAAGTCACCCGCGACGAGCGAGTTCCCACGCAGCGGGACAACCCCGGAGACCTGCTCTTAAACATCTTTAAACTCATTGGGATACTGGTGCTGTTTGCGATTCTCTCCGGCCTCCTGATGGGCGCTGCGCGGGTGCTGATTCGCCTGGCGCATCGCGGCGAAGAACCCGAAGTTATGATCAGCCTGCACCTCCACTGAGCCGCAGTGCTTTTTTGTAAATCTCCTAATATGTGCACCTTGGAAAGAAATCCTCAGCCTTTTTCGAGGTCTTTTCCACCCTCGCGCTACCATTGTAAGATTTCGCGGGTTGCTGCAAGTTGGGGCATACGAGCAGCTTACGGCTCCAAAAATCGTGCCGGATTTCCGCTTGACTCAGAGGCCCGGAGGAAATAAGATCCAACTACCAAAGTTTTTGGCGGATTGCGATTCCGTCGAAACTGATTCTCCCATCGAACATCACCCCCTGGTAGAACAGGGGGGGAATGAAAATGCTCACCCTTCGGGGTGAGCATTTCTTGTTTTGGGCCCCCTTTTGAGGGCACTGCGGCCTCGCGCAGGCGGAGGACGGAGTTGAGGTCTGCTCAAACGCAGCCGTGCTGGTGGTTTTCGGCCACTCATTGGCCGCGTCGACGGCTTGTAACTATCAGAAATACCTACTGTTGTCCTTTGGTCTCCGCCGTGCTCTCGCGTCACCCGAGATGAGAAAGGAATCTGCTTTGACAACGCTGCCAGGCGGCTTGACAATCGATCGGGCCTCCTATACCATCGCAGAGTCGGAAACCAGGTCCGATGAAACTCTAAGGGCACGAAATGCACTAGATTGGGAAGATTTGGTGCGTTAGATGATGTGGAAGACAGCAAGGCGCGTCCGGCGGAGCGATTCCGGCCGCATCCGGCTTGTCGATGTGCGACCGGCGCCTCTTGCGCTCTTGCCCGGCCCGGAAGCACGACGTGCAATGGGGAGAAACTGAAAATGTCAGGCATCGATTCGAAAACCGCGCACTCCGCTTGGGCTCACGCGGCCGCTTACACGACGCTATTCCTGCTCCCATCCGTGTGGGTGGCCTACGCCCAGGACCAAGGAGCGGCCGCCATCCAAAAGAAGTTGGAGGGCGAATATCAGCTTACCAAGACGACTGCCGACAAGTCGGATATCGTCACGGCGGGCTCCGTGATTGTCCTTCACAAAGACAATGTGCTGATGCTGGTGGCCACCAGCACCAACCCCTGCCGGAATACTTACAAGGACGGCAAGGTCACGCAAAGCGCAGCCTGCCGGACCAACGAAAAGGTGAAAAAGTTCTCCCGGTTTACCAGCATGATCCCCGGCGCGAGCAGCGTCCCGGATTCCCCGGCGAGCAGAACCTTCGTAGCCGGAGAAAAGTTCTGGGTAACCAAGATCGAAGTCCGAGACTCCGGCAAGGATCCGGGGATCGTTCTCGGCTTCTTCACCGATGCCATCAGCGACACGCGTTATGCGACGTCACTGATGATTCCGTTCGGAGCCATCACCCCATCGCCGGACGAAGCCTTAAAAGCCGTTGCCGAGATCATCACGGTTGCCCCGTCCGATGACAAGGCTGGCGACGATAAGGGTGGCGACAAGGGACAGTCTGCGCCGCAAGGCGGACAGCAGGAAGCGCCAAGCCAGCCCGCGGCAGCCCCCGCCGCTCCGGCTCCCGCCGAGGCTCCGCCGCCACCGATCGAAGCCCCGCCGCCTCCGCCGGCTGACCCGGTGTCCGTCTCGGAAGGACAAACCATAGATCAAGTTGTAGCGGCTTTGGGCCAGCCCGTGAAAAAGGCCAAGGTCGGAACCAAAGACATTTACTATTACAAGGATTTGAAAGTTACCTTCGTCAACGGAAAAGTGACGGACGTACAGTAGCCCGCTTGGGCCAACTGGAAAGTGCCGACTGAGGAGATCTTCAATGAGGATGTATGGAGTTCGCACCCTGTTTTACGCCAGATGCCTGACCGCGTCTTTGGCTCTGCTTTTCTTCGCGTATCCGGCGCTTTCCGTCGATAAACCCAAGCCGGCCGCGCCCGCACCCAAGGCTGCCGCTGCCAAACCGGCAGGTGGAGGCGCCAGCGCGTCCCACAGTTCCGGCGCGGCGGGCGCGTCCCACAGCACCGGGGCGTCAACTGCGTCGCACGGCCCATCCACGTCCTCCGGTCATACGGCCACTACAACTGGAGGCGCCAGCACATCCCACGGCGCCGGGGCATCCACCGGTCATGCCGGCACCACTGGCGGCGCCGGCGCGACGCACGGCGCCGGTTCGACGGGCGGGCAGCACTTCGGAACCAATTCGCCCGGCGGCCATAACAACATGGCGACCCACGGCGGCCCTGCCGGCGGACATGGCGGTCCGACCCCGCACGGCCACACCACCATGCAGACCTCCCATGGCGCCGTTACCAGGCGCGCGGATGGACACGTCGCCGGGTTCCACGACAACCGGCGCGGTATGGACGTTCACCACGGGATCAACGGAAGCCGGCACGTAATGGTCGAGCGCGGCGATCACTCCCGCGTCTATGTCGGCCGCGGCGGCCGCGGCTATGTGCAACGGCCTTATATGTATCATGGCCACGAATACGCCCGGCGCTCCTACTATCGCGACGGCCACTACTACAATCACTATTACGGACGCTCCTATTATCACGGCATGTACATGAATCCGTACTTCCCGAGCTACTATTACGGAGCGGCTTTCTACGGATGGGCCTACAATCCGTGGGTGAATCCGATTACCTATGGCTGGGGCTGGGGCGGCAATCCCTGGTATGGATACTATGGCGCTTACTTCACGCCTTATCCGGTTTACGCCGCCCCGTCGCTCTGGCTGACGGACTATCTCATCGCGAATTCGCTGCAAGCGGCGTATCAGGCGAACGCCCCCGCCATGTCCAATCCCGCGCCGCTTACGCCCGACGTGAAACAACTGATCGCCGACGAGGTGAAGCAACAGGTTGCCCTCGAAAACCACGAGGCCGCCAACCCTAATGCCGAGCCGGACGCAGCATCCAGCAGCATTCAGCGCATGCTCACCGATGGCAAGCCGCACGTCTTCGTAGCCGGTACCGATCTCGACGTGACCGACGCCGCGGGCAACGAGTGCGCCCTCAGCGAAGGCGACGCGATCCAACTCCGCGGCCAGGTCGCGCCGGACGCGCAAGCCGTGAACCTGGCCGTGTTGGCCAGCAAGGGCGGTAAGGAATGCCCGAGGGGCGATGTCGTTTCCGTAGCGCTTCAAGATCTGCAGGACATGCAGAACCATATGCGCGAGACCATCGATGCAGGCCTGCAGGAACTGCAGAAGAAGCAGGGGCAAGGCGGATTGCCGGCAGCCCCGGCTGCCGCCAAGGCTGCTCCGGTAGAGAGCCAGATGGCCGCCATTGCGCCCCCGCCTCCGCCGGAAAGCGAAGTCGCCGCCGAGATCAATCAGCAATCGCAGGCAGCCGACCAGGCCGAGAAGGAAGCTACCTCTGACACAGCCGCTTCCGGCCCCGGCCCCAACGCCCCTGCACCCGCCGCCGCGCCGGCCGCCGAGCCGGTTAGCGTCGATGTCGGCCAGACCATAGATCAAGTTACAGCGGCGCTGGGAACTCCCTTGAAGATCGTTAACCTGGGCGCCAAGAAAATCTATGTCTACAAAGACATGAAAGTAACTTTCAAAGACGGCAAAGTCAGCGACGTCCAGTAACCGCCTGTCATTATAAAGCAGTGAGAGAGCCCGGCAGCGACGCCATCGCGATGGCGCCCGCGCCGGGCTTTTCGAGTTTCAGGCAGCAGAGTTGAAGGCGCATGAGTGAAGCGGGTAACGTATCCTTTGTCACCATCTAAGTGCTGGTGTCACGTCGAGTTTACGTTTATCACATAGCTTCTCACTGTACACTGGCTGCTATGAACCATGACGGAATACTTGACTTAGTGCGTATCACGCGCGCCGCTTGCCGATTGGGGGTCCTCGCCGCCGCGCTTAGTGCGTTGGCGATGGCGCAGACCGCCCCGAACACCTTTCTGGTGCACAAGTTCGTCTCCGACTTAGCGGGTGTTGCGGACCACCAGGATCCCAATCTGGTAAACCCCTGGGGCAACGGCTTCGGGCAGAGTCCCTTTTGGATCGGCAACAACGGCTCTGGCACTTCGACGCTTTATGATGGGACCGGCACAGCCAAGTCATTGATCGTCGACATACCGGCGGCTGGTGGAGCGAAGACTGGCGGACCCGTTACTGGAGTGATATTCAATACATTTTCGTCCAATACATCGGAATTCGCGGTAGCCACGGGTAAGCCGGCCTCGTTCATATTCTGTTCGGAGGATGGCCTCATCATGGGCTGGAATTCCAGCGTAAGTTCCACCGAAGCCCAAGTCCTGTTCGATAACTCCGCCTCGGGCGCGGTCTACAAGGGTTGCGTCTTGGGCGGAGTAACGGGTGCTCCCCTTCTGTTTGCTGCCAACTTTCACGCCGGCACCGTCGATGTCTTCGATGGCACTCTCACGCCCGTCCACGGCGCCGGCGCCTTCGTGGACCCGGCCGTCCCCGCGGGGTTCGCTCCCTTCAGCGTGGCGATCATCGGCGGGAACGTCTACGTGGCTTACGCCAAGCAGGATGCCATGCAACACGATGACGTGGCCGGGCCTGGCAACGGATACGTCGCGCTGTTCGATCAGACCGGCAAGCTGGTCACTACCCTGATCTCCAACGGGGCGCTGAATTCGCCCTGGGGCCTAGCTGTGGCTCCCTCCACCTTCGGACCGTTTGGAGGTGCACTGCTGGTCGGCAATTTTGGCGATGGCTGGATCAACGCTTACAACCTCACTAACGGTGACTGGCTGGCTTCGTTAAACGATCCTACCGGTGCGCCGATAGCTTATCCGGGGCTCTGGTCCCTGAGTTTCGGCAGTGGCTCCAACAGTGAAGACCCAGGCACGCTTTATTTCACGGCCGGCATCGGAGGAGGTCCCAACAACGATCCGGTGGAGTCGCATGGTCTGCTCGGCAGCATTCAGCCTGTTCCGTCCTTTCCGGTCACGGGCATTCAGAACGCGGGAAGCTTTCTGGCCTCGGATATCGCCCCCAACACCTGGGTGGCTCTGAAGGGCGCGGCATTGGCTCCGCTGCCCGTCACTTGGACGGTTACCGGCAGCACGCTCCCCACCACGGTGGGCGGAGTCGGAGTGACTGTAAACGGCGAAGCCGCGCCGGTGAGCTTTGTCAGTAACACGCAGATCAACTTCCTGGTCCCCGCCGATATCGTGCCCGGCACGGTTCGGATCGAGACCACGAACAACGGACTGGATAGCGCGCTCGTGTCAACCACTGCTCTGCTCACCGCGCCTTCGTTCTTCCTGATCGGAACCAATGCGACTAACGGTCATCTTTACGTCGCGGCGACACACGCGAACAATTCGCTGATCGGTCCCACTGGTCTCATCAGCGGCGTCACCACCACCGGAGCCGCGCCCGGCGAGACCATCGTGCTTTACGGAACCGGCTTCGGTGCCACCAGTTCGCCGATTCCGAATGGGCAGATCGTCCCAGCCCCGCTGCCCCTCCCTGCTTGGCCGACCGTGGTCATTGACGCCGTCGAAGCCCAGGTCACGTTCGCCGGTCTGGTGGGTCCAGGTCTCTACCAGATCAACGTGGTCGTGCCGGCCGGCTTAACTTCCGGAGATCACCTGATTACAGCCCTGCTGGCCGACGCCGAGACGCAGCTTGACGCGTTCCTTACTGTGACCGCCCCTTAGGTTAGTACGCCATTTCGCAATTACGATGGCGCTTTCTCTCTCGATCCGAGGGCAAGGCGCGCCTCGCCCCCAACAACGGACCCGTAAGGGCCGGGCACGCCCGGCCCTGCTCGGGCGCGCATTCAGAAGTAGTTTGTAACACGTTACCGCAATTCCCAACGCGAGTACCGACGCGGCCTTGCTATGCGTGGTGGGGAAAGAGCAGTTGGGCAAGAACCTCGCTCTTGTCCACATTCGCTTCCACGAATTCCGCGCCCGAAGCTGAAATCGTGTAATCCGCATTGTCGGCCGCCGTCACGTACCCCTTCGCGCGCAGAAACCACATCGTGAAGTTCAGATATTCGCGCGGGAACGCCATGAGGTGTTCGAGATGGAGCAGCGAGACTGCCGGACGCTCCGGGTCCTGGCGCCGCTGGTTGTACAGCAAGGACAGCACTCCCAGACGCCGGTTCGCTTCGGACTCCACGCCGGTCACAAAATCCTTCAGCTCGAAAATCGGCATCGGCTCAGCGTCCTGCTTTTCGCGCCGCGAATCGTACTCGCTGCGGCGCGCCGGGTCGGACAGCACTTCGTAGGCCGCCTTCAGAAGCAGGAACTTCTCGACATCGCCCGTCTTTGGATTGTCCGGGTGAAAACGAGCGGCCATGATGCGGTAGACGCGATAGATAGTCTCCGCTTCGGCCTTCACGCCGATCTGCAGAACGTCGTAGTAGTTGGGTTCCTCCGCTACAGGTTCGGCTCCGGCTGCGTTGTCCGTCGACGGGCTGCGCACGAGCCGGATACTCTGGGTCGTGCCGTTTCGGGTGCTCTGGCGGACGCAGTATTCCTCCGAGTGGGATCCATCCTGAGATTCGATCAGCACGACCGTTCCGGGCCTGATCGTATCGAGGCGCTGTAGAGCTACTTCGCTGCCTGGAACCGCGTCCTCCGTTGGGAGACCGGTTTCGGGCTGACCTATAACTGACGTAGGATCGTCGGCGTTTATCGAACTCTCCCGCACCGGCGGCACGGTGTTCTGCATTGCTGTTGTTCTTTCTAGCGACGCGCAGCTTGTCTAATATGAATAATACTCCGGAATACCGCCCATGACAATGGGGGGTTATCGAGGAGCGCTTCCGATCGTTATCAGGCGCTTGCTATCGCTCCAACAGCCGCGCGCCGGCCACTGCCGCCGGTCCCTTGAGATACCTCCTGGCGAAAGTGAGAAACACCGGCCAGTTAGGGGCCGGAGTGTGGCCGCTGCTGTGTTGCCGGAAAGCTATGTCGCCGTCGATAAGTGGTGTCTCGATCGCGGGGAACTCAGTCGTTCCGAGATCCTTCTTACCTAGCAGCTTGTACACCGGCCCGGCGCCGGCCGCTGCCAGAAACATGCCCTTGGCATCCACCCACCCATCACCTTGCGTGGCGCCGGCGCCGATGAACACCGGGCGCGGCGCGCACAGCGCGATCAACTCGTGAGAGTCCACCGGCAAATCATTCGGTGTGAACAGACTTGCGTACTTGATGAAGTTACCCGCCATCCAGTGATATTCGCCCGTGCCGGCCACGTTCTCCACCAACTCGCCGAAATTGCGGCGGTGCAGCCTGGCGCCCCCTTCGCCCGAGGAGCTGACATAGGCGATCGCGAAGCGCTGGTCATACGCCATGGCGACCAGCGCCGCTTTGCCATATCGCGAGTGACCCTCCACTCCCACCTGCTTGGCGTCAACCGAGTGGTCCGTCTCAAAGTAATCCAGCGCGCGGCTTGCGCCCCAGGCCCAGGCGCGCAGCGCGCCCCAATCATCCAGCTTGCGCGGCTGGCCTTGATTGACCAGACCGATGATGCCGCGCGTCAAGCCCGCGCCGTTGTCGGCTTGCACGCTGGTCGGCGTCAGAATGGCATAGCCCCAACCCAGGGCTAACACTTGCTCTTGCCAACTCGGTCCCGTGGCCGCAGGCATGCCGCGCCCGGGCGGAGGCGCAGGTCCGCGTCCGGGTCCCCGATTGCCGGGAGCGCCGAAACTGAACTCCATGATTACCGGCACCGGACCGGCCGCGTTGGCCGGAGTGGTCAACGTCAACTGGATGTCCACCGTGATCGCAGGGTACGACGAATTGTCGACGTGCCCCATCAGTTTCTTCGTAACCACCGGCACATCGCCAATCTTGTCGTTACTTGTGCTCGTGACCTCCCATTTCACCGCGGGAGTCACCTTCGGGACTCGGCCATAAACCTCCCGGTCGAAGTCTTCTATGATTTCCGGGCGGCGCTTGCTCCACCACACTTTCGCCGTAGTCACCCTTTTCCGGTTTTTCAACACCAGCGGGTCCGGCAGTTTCGGATAAGGATTTGCCTTCGATTCGTCGTAGTTGACTGCATTCTCCACCCCGGGATGATTCGGGTCCGCTCCCGGCCGCAGCGAGTTGATGTGTAGCAGATCCATCAATCGCTGATGATCCTGCTGCGCCGTCATCTCGACCGGCGGCGGCGGCCCGCCGGTTGCCTGCGATGCAGTCTGGCCGGCTAACGGGCCGGACACCGATACCAGTAGAATGAAGCTCGCCAACGATAGCAACTGTTTCACAGTCGAACTATAGGCGCATTCCCCACAGGACGTCAAGGTAGGCATGCTTTAGCTTGCCGCTTTGTGTCCGTATAATCGCTATGTGGCGCAAACGGCGACGTCCGATCTCGACTATGTCCGGCAGCACCGGGAAATCTGGGCACTCCGTCCGGAGCTGAGAGCTGTCTATCACAGCTTCTTTGACACGCTGCTAGAAGTGGCCGGCAGCCGGCGGCCGATTGTGGAACTCGGCGCTGGCCCAGGCTTCTTTCGCGAGCATTTTCCCGAGTCTATTTCCACCGACGTCATCTTCACGCCCTGGGTGGATGTGGTCTGCGACGGTTGCCGCATGCCGTTCCGCGGGGCGAGCGCCGGCGCGGTCGTGATGCTGGACGTCATCCACCATCTGCCGAAGCCGCTCGATTTTCTGGCCGAGGTGTCGCGGGTCCTCCGGCCCGGCGGACGCCTAGTGGCGATCGAACCGTGGATCACGCCTCCCTCCTACATTCTCTATCGCTATTTCCACCACGAAGACTGTGTGCTTTCGATCGATATCGCCCAGCCATTCCGCTCCACCGGCAAACAGGCGTTTGACGGCAATGCCGCCATTCCCTACCAGTTAGTGCGGAGGGTGCGAGACCAACCCGCCGCCGGTCTCAAGCTGGTCCGCTGCGAACCATTTCTGGGACTCGCTTATCTGGCCGCGCTGGGTTTCAAACGAAAGCGCAGGATGCCCGGCGCGATCATCCGCATGGCGGAGCAGTGCGAACGCATCGCCGGCCCGCTCGGCCGCCTGGCCAGCACCCGGGCATTGCTGGTTTGGGAGAAGGCCTGAGTTTGGCGGACGAATGTGGCGGCACGCACTCGTGCGTGCGCCGCGGTTACACTAGAGCCGATGCGCCTCATCGTTGGGCCCGCCGGCTCCGGCAAGACCAACCTGGTATTGAACGAACTGCGCGACGCCGCGCGCAGTGGCAGCGCGGCCGTGCGGTTGCTGGTGCCGACGGCCACGCTGGCGCAGCACTTGCAGAATCAGTTGGCGCGCGAAGGCTGCGCTCTGCGCGGCGGCGCCATTCAAACGCTGTCGAGCTTTGTTCTACCTTGGGCTTTGCCGGCGGTTCAGGCGCCCGATTCCCTGATCTACCTGGCCGTCGAAGAAGCAGTGCGGCGGATCGATCGCCCCGAATTCCGCCAGGTGGCGCACCTCGCCGGCTTCCGCGGAGCGCTGGCGCGCACTCTCCAGGAATTCTCCTCGGCTGGCTGCGACAGCCAGCACTTGCGCCGGAACCTTCCCGATGCGCCGCTGGCCGCGCCCTTTCTCGCCATATATAAAGAGGTCGAGACCGCGCTCGAACGCCGCGGCCTCGCGTTGCGCGCGCGGTGCCTGCAATTGGCTGCCGCCCGCATCGCCGCGGAAGGACTGGGCGGCATGCGCACCATCTGGCTGGATGGATTTCACGCGCTGCCGGATGCGGAACTGGAAGTGCTGGCCGCACTCGGCCGTCATGCCGAAATCGTTCTCACGCTCGATTCCGCCGCCGCACCGGAATTGCGCGCCCGCCTGGCTGCGATGGGTTTTGCGGAACAACACATGCCGCGCGTCCGTTCCACACCCGCGGTGGCCGTGGTGCGGGCCGCGAACGTCGAGCGCGAGACCGAAGAGATTGCGCGCCGCATCCTCGATCAAGCCGCGGCGGGCCGGCCGTTTCGCGAAATCGGCGTGGTCGTGCGGCCGGAATCCTACGTGCCGGTTTTGCGGACCACCTTCAGCCGCTTCGGCATTCCAGCCCGCTTCTATTTCGACGATCGGCTCGACCGGCATCCCGTCACGCGCTTCCTGGCCGGCGCCATCGACGCCATGTTGGGCGGATGGGACCACCTCGAAACGCTCGCCGTGTTGCGGCTGACACCGCGTTTTGCCGCCTCCGCCGCGATGGACCGTTTCGATTTCAAGGTGAGGGAGCAAACGCCCGATTCCGGCCTCGGCGCTTTGAAGGAGCTGGCGATCGAGGCTCGAGCCGAAAAACTGCTGCCGCTGATCGAGGAGATGGGCGCGCTGGAAGAGTGGCGCTCCTTCGTCTTGCTGCCCAAAGACTGGGCGCGGCGCTTCGCCACCCTGCGCAACCTGTTCCGCCCGGCGGTTGCTTCTTCCGACATCGCGGATCGCGAACTGGTGCCGATGTGGCGCAGCCAGACTGCTGCGCTGAAGGCGTTTGACGAAGCGCTGGCCGAAGCCGCGCTCGCGCTCGATCCGGCGGCCGAGATTCCGCTCGAGCCGTTCTGGCGCACGGTCGAATCCGTGCTGCGCCTCAAGCCGCTTCGGCTCTGGCGCGACGACGCGCGGCGCAACGTGGTCCACGTGTTGAGCGCGCCCGAAGCGCGCCAATGGGTGCTGCCCATCGTGTTTGTCTGCGGGATGCTGGAACGCCAGTTTCCGCAACCGCATCGGCAGGACGCATTCTTTCCCGATGAAGCGCGCCGGCGCCTCAATTCCGCCGGCATACGCGTGCGCACCGCGGCCGAATTCGAGCGGGAGGAGCGGGCGCTGTTCGATTCTGCGCTCACTCGCGCCACCATGCTGGTGACGCTTTCCTATCCCGAATCCAGTGGGCGCGGCGAATCCAATCTTCCATCGATTTTCCTCGAGGACTTCATCGCGCCTCCGCAGGAGGCACCGGCTGTCGCCCCGCGCCCTCGCTTTCCGCGTGAACCGCGGCAGCCGCGTCCTATCGCGCGCGCTTCCCTGCTCCAGGCGCTGGTAGAAAAAACCGCGCGCGTTTCGCCGACGTCGCTCGAGAGCTATTTGCAATGCGGCTTTCAGTATTTCGGCCGCCAGACGCTGAAGCTACAGACGCACCCGCCGCGGCCGGACCAGCGGCTTGATTTCATGCTGCAAGGGAATATTGTGCATGAGGTGTTGGCCCGCTGGTGGGTGGAGGGCGGCGATATCGCGACCGTTTTCGATGAGGCGTTCGCGCGCTTGATCGAGGAGCATCGCATTCCCGCTGCCTATCACACCGAACGCCTGCGCAATGCGATGCTCGACGATCTGCTGGCCTTCGCGGCCGACACCCAGTGGCCGCGCGGCCAGTTTCGCTCGCGCACGGAAGAGAGAATTCGCTACGCTCTCGCCGACGGCACTGAGATACGCGGCAAAATCGACCGCCTCGACGAAGCGGCCGACGGCCGCGCCTTCGTCTTCGACTACAAATACAGCAACGCACAAAACACCAAGAAGAAGCTGGACGACGAGCGGCTGCTGCAAGCGCCGCTGTATCTGATGGGCGCCGCACAGGAATTCGGCGTGACTCCGGCGGGCGTGTTCTATATCGGCTTAAAGGGCGGCGTGGAGTATGTGGGTTGGAGCGATTCCGGCGAACTTGAATCGCGGCCCATGCCGGAGCACTGGTTTGCCCGCACGCGGGAGCGGGCGCAGCGCGCGGTAGAGGAGATTCGCGGCGGCCGCATCGAAGTGAAGCCCGCCGATCGCGACCAATGCCGCTTCTGTCAGTGCCGTGACGTTTGCCGCATCGAAGTTCCGGTGGCGGCGGTCGAGGGCGCATGACGGAAGTCGTTTTCACTGCCGCCCAGCGCGCGGCAATCGAAGTTGCCGGGCCGCCGCTCGACACCTGCGTGGTGGCCGGTCCCGGCTCCGGCAAGACCACTGTCCTGGTGGAACATTTTCGCCAACTGGTGGAGGCCGGCGCAAACCCGCAGCGCATTCTCGCCATCACCTTCACCGAAAAGGCCGCCGCCAACATACGCGCCAAGCTGGCCGAGGCTTGTCCGGAGATCCGCGCCCAACTCGAACGGGCCTGGGTATCCACGGTGCATGGGTTCTGCGCGCGGCTGTTGAAAGAGAACGCGGTGTTCGCCGCGGTGGATCCGGAATTCTCGGTGGCCGATCCAAGCGATTCCTGGCGCCTCCAGCAGGAGTCGATCGCAGCCGCCGTCGAAGAGCTTTTCGAGGAACAGCCGGCCGCGGTGCGCGCGCTGATTCGCGGCCTTTCGGCGTTCGATTTCGAAGAGGCACTTCTTTCGGCTTACGATGCCATGCGCTCGGCCGGCAAACGGGTGGAAGACCTGGCCGGCTTTGCCCAACCGGCTGGAACCGGAATGGCCGATTTCGCCGCCACCGCGGCGGCCCTGGCAGCCGACGCAGCCACCACCTGGAGCTTCGCCCAGAAACAGCACCTGGGCGAAATCCGCGAAAGCGCGGAGCGCATCGTTCACGCGGCCAGTCCGCTCGAAGCCTTGCGCGCGCTGGCGGCGTTCCCTGCCAATCTGCGGAAATCGAAAGGCGGCACGACAGCTTATTCGTTAGTGAAGAGTCTCAAGGAACAAGCCGGTAAGTTGACTTACTCGCTCATCACCGAGCTGTACCGGCACGAGCGCCGCACATTGTTCGACATTCTGCGCCGGTTCGACCGGATTTACCGCGAACGGAAACAGCGCGCGGGTACGCTCGATTTCGCCGATTTGGAGGAGTACGCGGTCCGCTTTCTCGATCGCGACCCGCAAGCTCGCGCACAGTTGAAAGCGCAGTTCGACCACATCCTGATGGACGAATTCCAGGACACGAATCCGCAACAGGCGCGGCTGCTCGAACTGGTGCGATCGCCGGACCGCTTTTACGCGGTGGGCGACGTCAACCAATCGATCTTCGGCTTTCGCCACGCGGAGCCGGCCGGCTTTGAGCGATACCGCGACGAAGTCGAGGCTTCCGGCAGCAGGCTGGTTCCGCTGCACGATAATTTTCGCAGCCGGCCGCAAATTCTGCGCGCGGTCGAGAAGATCACGGATGGCGCAGCGGGCATCGAGGCCCGGACTTTGGTGGCGCGGCGCGAATTCGCATCGCGGCGCGAGGTGGCGATTGAAGCGATCTGCGCCACGGCGGAAGACGCGGCGGCAGCGCTTGAGATCGAGGCGCGCTGGGTGGCGCGCCGCGTGGTTGAGTTACTCGATGAGTTGCCGGAGTTGACTTACAAAGACATCGCCTTGCTGGTGCGCAACACGGAGGTGATTCCGCAATTCGCATTAGCCTTGGAAGAAGCCGGCGTCCCGTACCTGGTCAACCGCGGCAAAGGCTTCTACGATTCACGCGAGGTCAACGACCTGGTTCATCTGTTGCGCGCGATCTCGAACCCGCGCGATGAAGTTAGTCTGGCGGTGGTGCTGCGGTCGCCGCTGGTGGCGGTTTCCGATGAGGCGCTGCTGGCTTTGCGGCTGCTGGCGGAGAACTTGAGCACCGCGCTGGCGCGCCTGGGCGCGGAAGCGGAATGCGAATTCGAAGCGGACGATTTCCGCGCGCTCCTGCATTTCCGCGACCGCCTGCGCCGCTGGCGACTGCTGCGCGAGAGCGTTGGTTTCGACCGCCTGTTGGCCGACGCAATCGACGACTGCGGCTACCGGAGTTCCAATGGCGCGCGTGGCGCGGCCAATATCGACAAGCTGCTGGCGCGGGCGCGCGACGCGGCCGGGCGCATATCGCTCGATGAATTCGTTGGCGAGTTGGAAGTGCTGCGCGACTCCGACCTGCGCGAACCCGACGCCCCGCCCGAGGATTCCGCCGACGCGGTCGAAATCCTCACCGTGCATTCCGCCAAAGGGCTGGAGTTTCCGATCGTATTCGTGGCGGCATTGCAAAAGGGCGTTGCAACGGGCGCGCCGGTGGTGGCGTTTTCGCCGCGGATCGGCCTCGGCGCGCGCTGGCGCAACCCGGCGGCCGGCGGCGACAAGGACGACGTGTTTCAGCACGCCATTCGGGAAGAGCGCAAACAGCGCGAGGAGGAAGAGAGCAACCGGTTGCTCTATGTGGCGATGACCCGCGCCGAGCAACACCTCGCACTCACCTTTTCGGGGACTGGCAAGAAAACGGAGAACTGGGCGAAGCGGGTGATCGAGAGTCTGAACTTACCACTGGCGGAAGCGGGCGACCGCGCGATCGACTACGAGGCGCGGGGTGCTGAGCCGTGGAAACTGCGGCTGCTGGTGACGGACCGCGCGCCGGAATTGCTCACGCGCGCTCCCGCGGCGCGGACTTCCGGAGCAGCGCCTCCTGCGACGACATGGCTGGACGCGCCAGCGGTGACCGAGCAGCAAGACGCCAACGCCACCGTCACGGAGCTGAGTGAGTTTACGCGGTGCCCGCGGCGGTACTATCTGGGACATTATCTCGGATTCGACGGCCGTTCGCGCCGGGTCGCGGAACGCGGCGAGGATGAGAGTCTGCCAGCAAGTGACCTTGGTACACAGGTACACCAGTTGCTCGCCGGAGCGGCGGTTCCCGAACCGGACGACGAAGCGTTGCGCCTGGCCGACAACTTCCGCTCGAGCGCGCTCGGACGGCGCGCGGCCAAGGCAACCCGTGTCGAACGCGAATTCGATTTTCTGATGGCCGTGGACGATCTGGTGATTCGCGGCCAGGTCGACTTGTGGTTCGAAGAGGGCGCGGAGTTGGTGATCGTGGACTACAAGACCGACGCCGTCAACCTGGCCGAAGCGCACCGCCGCGCACGGGATTACGGATTGCAGCTTCGGTTGTACGCGATGGCCGTGGAACAGTTGGCGGGCCGGGCGGCGGATCGCGCTTTCCTATACTTCGCGCGGCCAAACGTGACGGTGGAGATCGACCTGGCGCCGTCGCTGATCGAATCGCCCAGTGAGGTGGTCCGCGAGTTTCAAGAAGCGCAAAGCAGCTTGCAGTTCCCGCTAAACGAAGGAGAGCGCTGCCACCGCTGCCCGTTCTTCCACGACCTGTGCCCGGCCATGGGGGGCTGAGGGCCGGTCTAACAAGAGGCACGTTAACGCTGCACCGGCCGGGCTTCGCCCGGCTGTTGGCAGGTCGGGGACCTGCCCCACTTCCGTGGGAACGATTGGTCCCACATTTTTGGGTTGGTTTACCTGGAATCAGTCACTTGCGCGTATTCCGTGGGTCCGATCGTGCCCATTTCGGACGGTCTTCCGTTAAGGCTAGGCCCTGCCCGGCTGTTGGCAGGTCGGGGACGTTGGGGACCTGCCCCACTGGCAAGAGCCTTGCCCGGCTCTGTTGGCAGGTGGGGGGCCTGCCCACTTCCGTGGGACAGATCTGTCCCACGATTGGATAGGGCGGTTGTCTGAAATCAAGCACTTGCGTGAATCCGGTGGGAGAAGTTGTCCCAAAGAGGCGGCGGCCTCCATAAAGGAACCCACGGCGCTCTACCCGATTCGATTATCTCCTGCGGGGCGCCGCGGATGAACCATGGGAGGTGCCGACACGCGAAATAACTTATTGATTCTCGGAGAGTTAAAAAACAAAGTTCGGTGGTGATCGGAGATTGGCGAAGTTCTGCCAAAATAATGCTTGACGTCACACACTGTGTATTATACAGTGTGTACAGGACAGCATGTGATGCACACTAATACAGCTAGTTCCGAACTCTTCGATAACCTGCGCCTGGAACTTCGGCGCGGATGCCTGGTGGTGGCGGTCCTGGCCCAGCTCTACACCGAACATTACGGCTACGCGCTGCGCAAGGCCCTGGGCGATCAAGGTCTGGCGATCGACGAGAACACACTTTACCCGCTCCTCCGCCGGCTGGAAAGCCAAGGGCTTTTGGTCAGCCAGTGGCGGGAAGAGGAAAAGCGAAACAAGCGCTTCTACCGTTTGTCTCCACTCGGAGAGGAAGTGCTACCAGACCTGCTGGAGGAGTGGCGGCAGATGACCGCGGCCCTGGAGCGGATTTTAGGCGGCCGGGGTATCGCCAGCGCTGCCGAATGCGGCGGCCCACGCAAGGAGGAAAAGTAGTCATGCCCACAACTAACACCGACCTTATCGATCGCTACTTGCATGCAGTGAAGTTCTGGCTGCCGAAGGCGCAGCAGGCCGATATTGTCGCCGAGATCGGCGAAGATCTGCAGTCGCTGGTGGAAGAGCGCGAAGCGGCGCTTGGACACACGCTGGACGAAGACGATGTCGCCGTCATACTCAAGAAACGGGGTTCTCCGCTGAAAGTCGCCAGCAGCTACCTTCCGCAACAGCGCCTGATCAATCCGGCGATGCTGCCGGTCTATCGTTTGGTGCTCAAAATCGTTCTGTGTTGGGTGTTCGTGCCGTTGTTCGCGTTCGTCTTCCTGGGTCCGGTGCTGGCTTTCGCTCATCCCGGGGAGATGCTCTTGCGCTGCCTGGTCGAGTACTGGCGCGCCGCATTCATGACGGTGGGCATGGTCACGACCGTCTTCGCGCTGCTGGATCGCTACCAGGTCAAGTTCAAACACGCCGACGACTGGAATCCCCGCAAGTTGCCTCGTGTACCGGGCACGCAGGACACGATGACGCGCTGGAACCACCTCGCCGGATTTATCTTCGGCTTCGCGGCCGCAGCCTTCTGGGTATCCCTGATGTGGCAGCGTAGCGAGTTCGCATTTTCCGGGGGGACACGACTTATCTTGGGTCCGGTATGGAAACAGATCTACTGGCCTGTTCTCGGCCTGACACTGACGGGCGCGTTCTTCGACTTACTCAGCTCTCTATCCCCTCGTTGGACTCGAGTCCGATCGCGCGTGCGGATCGGCATCGATGTCTGCGGACTAGTCATCGTAGCTGCCCTGCTCAAGGCCGGCAACTTCGTCGAGATCTCCGGCGGGAACTTCTCAGCCGCAGATCTGGCCAACAAAGTGGCGTGGATCAACGGCATGATCGACTGGACGGTGATCGCGGCCGGGGTAATTACGATCTTTGACGCGGCCGGCGCCACTCGCTTCCTCCTGCGGGGCAAGCGAGCCAAGCCGGCGGCGATTCCGAGCGCGATGTAACAGCGACATTCGGCCTTCCGAATGGCGCCCGCACGACGCGGCGCATAGCTCGGAAACAACCGCGTATTTCACAAACAACAAGGAGCTTTCGCATGTCAGACAACCGAGGAGTGGCGTATCTTGTCGCGGCCATCCTGGCGGCCGAGGCTTCGTTAGCGGCGCAGCCGTCCGAGGCGGAGATCCGGCAAATCCTGGTGGATCGCATCGACGTCCGGCACGTCAGTATCGGCATGGTGGCCGGGATCGATGCGGGCGGCGGTTCCGGCTCCTGGCGGAGACCGAGCGGGGCTTTTTTATCAAGGAAGCCGATATCCAGATTAGTTTCGAGCGCGATGAAAAGGGCCGCGCCACCGGCCTGATCTTGCACCTATGGGGATTCAATATACCTGCGAAGCGATTGGACCCGCCAAAATGAAGGTGGATTGTCCGCACCGGCAACGTGATGAAAGTTACATTCGGCGACGCGGCACTAACGGCGAGTGATATAGAATTGACTCGATCACTTACTAAGGTGTAGGAGGGTTTTCAGATGGCGACGAAACCGCGTGTTAAGCTGCCTGGCAGCGAGCGTAAAGCAATGGCGGGCGCGAAAGCGGGCAAAACCGTGGACGCCAGCGACCAGATCGAAGTAACAGTTCGTGTCCGGGGCCGCGCCCAAGCGTCTCCAGAAGCACTGATGAAGATAGGCGCGCAAAAGCCGGCCGAGCGCCAGACCCTGAGCCGCGAGGACTTCGCCGCACGATACGGGGCGGACCCGGCGGATTTCGCGAAAGTGGAGGCATTCGCGCACGACCACGGCTTGGTGGTATCGGCGGCGAACGCCGGGCAGCGGACAATCCGGCTGAAAGGCTCCGCCGCCAGTTTGAGCGAAGCATTCGGTGTGGAGTTGCGCCACTACACAAAGGGCGGCGCGGCGCCATACCGCGGCCGCACGGGCGCCATTTACATTCCGAAAGACCTGCAGGATATCGTCGTCGGCGTGCATGGGCTGGATAATCGTCCGGTGGCGAAACGGCACTCCCGATTGCGCGATCCGATCACCCCCGCGGCGCGGAAGGCGGCCAAGGTAAAAGGCGCGGCCGGCAAGCCGGCCAAGGGGAAGCCGGCGCCAGCGAAGAGCAAGAAGGCAGCGGACCCGAGTGTCACAGCGCCGCAGGTGGCGGCGCTCTACAACTTTCCCGCGAGGCTGACGGGCCAAGGCCAGTCGATCGCACTGATCGAACTGAATAACGTGGACAACACCGGCAAGCCGACCGGCACCGGATATCAGACATCCGACCTGGCGGCTTACTTCAAGGGTCTGGGCATCGCCGCGCCGACGGTAGTGGCGGTGAGCGTGGATGGCGGAGCGAACGTGCCCGGACCGGACCCCGACTCAGACGGCGAAGTGACGCTGGACATAGAGGTAGCCGGCTCCATCGCGCCCGGGGCAACCATCGTGGTTTACTTTACACCCAACACGACGGCCGGCTTCATTGACGCGGTAAACCAGGCGGTCCAAGACACGGTACACAAGCCGAGCGTAGTTTCGATCAGTTGGGGAGGGCCGGAGGACCCGGGCGGACAGGTGGATCAGCAGTTCACGCAGGGCTTGAATCAGGCGATTCAGGACGCCGCGCAATTAGGCGTGACGATTTGCTGCGCGGCGGGCGACGACGGTTCGCCCGATATGGCTCTGAAGGGGTGGGACAAGAAGCCGCATGCCGACTTCCCTTCCTCGAGCCCGTTTTCGCTGGCCTGCGGGGGCACGAAACTTTCCGTGACCGGCGGAGCGATCGCGGGCGAGGTGGTCTGGAACGAAGGTGCGACGGACGGCGCGGGCGGCGGCGGCGTCAGCAATCTGTTCGCGCTGCCTTCTTACCAGACCAACATCAAGGTGCCGAAAGCGCCCAATGGCAGCGCCGGGCGCGGCTTGCCGGACGTGGCCGGCAACGCGGATCCCGACACTGGATACCAAATCTTTCTGGCGGGATCTCAGCAGGTGATCGGAGGCACCAGCGCAGTGGCGCCGCTGATGGCCGGCCTGATCGCTCTCATCAACCAAAGCCTGGCGCAGAAGACGCCGGGCACGACAGCCGGTTTCCTGAACCCGCTCCTGTACGGCTCAGCGGCGGCGGCGTTCCGCGACATCACCACCGGGAACAACGACATCTACGGAAAGCTGAAAGGGTTGTACACGGCCGGCCCCGGTTGGGACGCCTGCTCGGGACTGGGTGTACCGGACGGCACGAAACTGCTAGCCAGCGTGGTGTGACCGGCGCAGAATCCGGAGCGGGTCCGTCTGAAGCCTGAAGCGGCGCGGCTGGTACGTACCATTGGAATGGGTTCAGCCGCGCTGTTTTGGGTGTATACTAGCCCCGATCATGCGCCTCGGAGGGCTGGATGGCAACGGTAAAGGTACTTGTCGTCGATGACGAGCCTGCCGTCCTAAGTCTGGTGTGCAAGGCGCTTTCCGCCCAGGGGTATGAAGTCCACGCAGTGTCCGGTCCCAGGCAAGCATTGGAGCTAATGCAGACCGCGCCGTGTTTCGATTTGGTGGTGTCCGATGTCATCATGCCCGAGATGTGCGGGCCGGAGTTGGTCAGAAGGATCACCAAGATGTGCCCCACTATTGCTGTTGTCATGATGTCGGGGTACCTTGCCGCGGAGGCCATTTCCCCGCGCGCCAGGTTCATCAGCAAGCCGTTCCGGATGCTGGATCTGTATTCAGTCGTGGCCAGCGCGCTGGCGCTCGCCCCTGACGAAGCCTCATGATCTTCGGTGCCCATGTCATCGTATACAGCAAGGATGCAACGGCCTCGCAAATCGGCCAGGCCGAATTCATGGAAAGCCCGATGCAGCCCGATCCACTGCTTCGATTGTATTCCTCAAGTCACCTCCACCTAGGCCGGTCGGGCCGTATAATTCTCCCTGCCTAGCTTAGCTAAGGGTGTTCCACCAGGGACGCGGCGCGTCGCGATAGCGTGACGTATCCCAGCTTCACGGCTTCCGCGGCGATCTCGCGGGCAGCCACCCGATAATTCGCCCCGCCTGCCCGTTTCATTCGTAACGCGCGGGCGTAATCCAAAGTCGATTTCAGTTCCGGGTTCGATAGCCTCGCGATTTTCGCCTGCAATTGCGCAGGTATGGTGGCCGACTCTCCGGTGGAAAGGCGCCACGAACACACCAGAGCCATGGCGCCGGCCAGCTCATTCGGAGTAAGCCCCGCGCGCTTGCCGGCTTCGCCGCATGCCGCCAGTGCTTCTGCCTGGCGTCCGGACATATCGAGAGCATCCGCGGCGGTAACAAATGCCTGCGTGGCAAGATCGTCCAGATGCGCCTTGTCGAAAGCCTGGGCCGCCTTTGCGGATTCCTGCGCGGCAGTTTGCAACTGACCGTTGGCAATCGCGAGCTCGGCTCGCGATAGCGTGATCGCGCCTACATTTTCAGGCCCGGTTCCATCGCCGGCTTCGGCCAGATCCTTTTCCGCTTCCGCGAGTTTTCCCTCCGCCGTGTAGAGGGAACTCCTTTGCGATAGCCCCGCCGTCACCACTGACGGGTCGCCGGTACGGCGCAGTTCGGTCACGCCGCGGTCGGCGAGTTGCCGAGCGCGATCCAGTTGGCCCCGCAAGCGCGCCAGTGCGGCTTCGAGCATCAGCATATCCCCGGAGTCTTCATGCGCGCCGGCTTGCTCGATGGTGGTCTCCTCAAACTGAAGGAGCCTTTCGGCGTCCTTCAGACTGCCCATCGTCAAGTAAAGTTCGGCAAGTTCATTCCGCACCTCATTGGGATTGAAGCCGACCTGCAGTTTCAGAGAAATCGCTTCCTGGAAATTCCGCTCGGCCTGCGGCCAGTTCCGATTGACCTTTTCGACCACTCCATAACCCACCAGAAGATTGGCCAGCTCCGCGTTGTTGCCGAGCTCGCGTGCGATCCCGACCCCCTGCGCATACGCGTCTTGTGCAGCCTGAAAGTCGCCCGTGTAATAGAGGTAGTTTCCGCGAATGCGCCAGGCCTGGCTGACACAATTGCGATCGCCGATGGCCTCGCAGATCTTACGGGCCTCATCCTGCACCGCGAGGGCATTGGGAGCAGCCATGCTCTGCATGGCTCCGCCCTCGAGCAATCGGGCCTTGGCATACAAATAGCGCGCGCCACGAGCCTGGGCTTCCTCCGCGGCGGCGTGAGCCAGTGTCCGCGTGCGGGTGAAATCGTTCAAAGTGCCGACTGCGCGAGCTTCGGACAAATCGATTCGCGGATCGTTGCCGGCCGGTTTTGGCAGGCGGCGCAATTGGTTCAAAGTGGCCGTGGCATCCGGCACGCGCTGAGCTTTCCACTGCATGGCCGCCAGGTTGAGTCCATCGTTCAGGCTGTCGGGGAATAGCTTGAAAATCGTCTTATATATTTCGATGGCGCGGTCCCAATCCTTGACGCTGGCGCGGTATCGCGCCTCCAGGCCGAGCTGATCCAGCCGATCAAGCGTGCCTGCCAGATCGTAGGCGCGTTTGTCTTCTTCATTGGCGCGGATTCCGTAGCCGAGCGCCGTCCAGGTTTCCGCCAGCGCGGAGTGGATGAGCGCGTTCTGCGGGTCGGCGGCGCCGGCGGCTTCGAGATGTTGCCGCGCGGCCAGCGGATCCCCCTGGCGCAGACTCGCCAGCCCTTCCGAATACTCGCGCATGCCGCTCGCCGCCGGCCATTTGGACGTCGGGGCGACCTCGTTCTTCAGTCCCAATTGCGCGCGCAGACCATGGCCCAAACGGGTGGTGAGATCGAGCAGGTCGGCCGCCGATCCCTCCTCGATCACGGTGCCTAATCGTTCACCCGTGCGCGCCTGAATCACGCCGAGATCCACGCGGATGCGGCATTCGGGACAGATCCCCGTCACGACATAGGTACCCAGGACGACCGTGTCAGCCCCCAGCCCGGTACTGGCGGAATGAAGAACCGCGGATTGCGATTGATTGTCGATCGCCGCCCCGGCATCGATTCGCCATCGGGCCACGTCTTCGGTGGGAACGGTCCGCAGCTTGTTTCCGGCGGCGAGTTCGGAAGTGAGCATTTCCGGAAGCGCGGTTTGCAGCCACGCTTCCGTGGAATTCTTGGATAAATCGCGGACACGCAAAACGGCGATGGATGGGCGGGTGACGGGCTGTACGGCAACCTGACGGTAGCGGATCCACACGGCCAGAACCGCGGCCATCAGGAGTAATCCGCCAATCGCCACGGGCAGGTTGGGTACCCGGCCGCGAGGAGGCGCCGAGGCGGCGGTTTCCTCGCGAACATGCGACACCGGCGCGACGAAACGGTAGCCGCGGCTCGGATCGGTGACGATGTAGCGATTTTCGCCCCGCTTTTCCCCCAGAGCCTTCCGCAGCGCCGAGATACTCTGCGTCAGGTTGTTCTCTTCCACCGCGGCGCCGTTCCAGACTTCGTCGAAGAGCTCTTCCTTAGTCACGGTTTGCCCCGCACGGGCGACCAGCAGGAGGAGCGTACCGAGCGGCTTGGGGGTCAGAGGAATTCGCGACCCGGCGCGCAGGAGCACCCGCTGCCGCGGCAGAAGCTCGAAATCACCGAAGCGATATTTCTCGACCGGTTCGGCAGGCACCTGCGCAACTCCTTAAAAACGGGCACTTTCAGAAAAATTCAGAACGCCCTAAGGACTTCTCAGACGTCCCCAGGCAATAAATCAGTATACGTAAACCCGATCTTCATCGGGCTGGAGGGGGATCGATGATACATCCGGGAAGTGTTCGAATTGTGCCGGTCGGCTTGTTCTTGATGTGCGGTTTGGCACATGCGCAGCGGCCAACTTCAGCCCAACTGAACTGTCCGTTTCCAGTGAGCCCCAACTCACCCCTCTATAACCAGCCAAATCCTTGCGTGTTCGGCTATCGAGTTCCACAGGACCGGGTGACTCAAGTCGTCCGAGAGAATCCGCAGTGCACGAAATATGGGTTCGCTCTGGTCTATTGTCCGGGCCCTCTTGCCGGCAATTACGGACAAGTCCAGATCAAACCGACTCCGGCTCCGCCGCCGGAAATTCACTTTGTCGTCCCGTCCACCCCGCCGCCTCTGGGTGTTCCTGGCGGCCAGCAGGCGGCCGCGAATCGATTATGGCAGTACGCGTCCGGACTGCTTGATCGGAACCGGTACCGGGATGCTTACCCGTTGCTCATGAAGGCCGCCAATATGGGCGACAAGCGCGCCCAGGCGACTCTCGGCATCCTCTATCAAGACGGCCACGGTGTGAAGGCCGACGATCGAGCGGCGGCCTATTGGTTCAGCGCGGCTGCCGCGCAAGGGCATCGCGCCTCGGAGTTCGCATTGGGCGGCATGTACGAGGAAGGGGAAGGCGGCCTCCCGAAGGACCCAGCCAAAGCCACGGAACTTTATATTAAGAGTGCGAACCAGGGTTTCGACATGGCTCAGGAGGCGATTGGAATCCAGTATGAGTTAGGCGAAGGGGTCCCACGCGATCGTCGAAAGGCGATCGCATTGTTGAGAGCTTCGGGGGACGGCCAGTGGATAGCGGACGCGCTCGCGAATGCGCGCGCACCGGCGCGTTTCGCTGACGAGCGCGCTTTCGGTAACTACCTTGCCAGTCTCCGAAACGCCGAGTTTGCCGCTTCATGGGCGAAGGCGCAAGCTTCCTTTGGCGGTGCGTCGTCGGCGATGCACAGCACTCTGGGAACAATCTTGTATGCGCAATGGAAGGGGCGGGGTGGCGCGGAGAATCCGAACAATGGTGGGCCTCCGATCCACTGATCAAGCTCGAAATGGAGTTAGGAATGGAAGGCCAAGGGCGGCGGCGATCCGCGGGGACTCCAGTAGGACCGTCCGGCGGCGATCCGCGGAAGAACGAGAAGAAGGAGAGGCAAAATGACGTTCGATTTTCCCACTCAGCTTATGCGCATCGCCGCGATGGTATTCCTGGCCGGAAACGCGGCGGCCCAGCAGATACCCGGATGGGAGGACAGATGGGGTTCGCCGCAGCGGGCGCTCCAAAGCTGCGATCCGCGGGTGGTGCGGCAATTCTGGCACGACAATGCGGCCCTGCTTAAGAATCCCAACGACGAAGGCGCCCTGGTGGACCGGGGGGTTGACGACGAAAGACTGGCGCGGACCAGCCGCTACGCGATGTTCTGGTCCTGGCTCGCGGCCAAGGACCTGGAGAAAGCGATCCACCTCGATCCCAAGGATTTTTCAGCCTGGCACAACTATGGCGACGTCAACTACGACGCTGGAGACGACTGGACGCATCACAACCACGCCAACGCGCTGCGGGCGCTGGATGCTTTCAACCACGCGATCGCGCTGAATCCGCGATCGCCGCGTAGCTACCTGGGGCGCGGGTGGGTGTATTACACCTTGAACGATCGGGCGCACGCCAGTGCCGATTTTCAAAAGGCGCTGCAGCTCGACCCCTCCTTGCGGGCCGATATGCAGAAGGAAATCGGAAATATCGATGAGCGCCATCGCCAGGAAGACGCGGCGAGAGGAACGGTGCAGAAGCTGGCCAGCTACTTCGTGGAGAAGAACGCCCGCAACGAAGGGGAATGTGCGCAGTACAAATGCTATTGGACTCAGGGAGAGTGCCGTTGTTCCAACGCCTTGAATCCCGGGCGCGAGTGAGCGACGGAGCATCTGATGAAATCAATCCTGCTTTGGGCGTCTCCGGGCATCGCGCTGGCCCAGCAAGCACCGCCGGGCGATATTTACGTCGAAGAAGGAGCAGGTGGACCTTGCCGACAAGGTGGCGTTCATCGACGACTCCAAGACCCGAACCGGGGTTGCCGAGGTTCCATTGACCGACATCGCCGTCGAGGCATTCAGTCCCGGCCCGTGGCCGTTCCCCAGCGACGGCAACCGAACCGGGCACCAGACCGAGTTCAAGAAGGGCTGGGGAACCGGTCCTGCGCTCAAGTCTTTGCCTTTCCGTCCATTAAGTAAAAAACGGCAACTGGATCAAAAATGTCGTACCAACGCCGCCTTCGGATTCGAAACTGAGTGTGCCCCCGTGCTTCCGCACGATCACGGACTGAGCAATCGCAAGCCCCTGGCCCGTACCCTTTCCCACCGGCGCCGACAACTGGGGCCCCATGTCCATCGGCGCCGCGCGCCTTGGCCTACTGGGCCTTCGACAACTTCTTTACCAAGCTATAAAGAAACGTCTGTCCCTCGTAGAACGACTGAACCAGCATCCGCTCGTCGCGCCCGTGCGCCCGGTAATCGTCGCGTTCTCCGAAAAAGCCTTGCACGCCATAGGTTGGAATTCCCGCCACCCGCAACATCCGCCCGTCGGTCGCGCCAGTGCTCAACGTGGGCACGACCGCCACTCCGGGCCACATCTCGTCCGTGATGGCGGACATCGTCCGAACCAAGTCCTCTCGCAGCGGCGATGCCGGAGAGTTCTCCTCGCGCGTGGTTACCGAGATCGTCACTTGGGCGTCCCCCACGGCCCCCTTCACCCTCTCCAGCACTTCCTCCAACGACTCGCCCGGAAGAACCCGGCAGTTCACGTTCGCGGCGGCAAGTTGCGGCAGCGCGTTGCGCGCATGTCCGCCCTCCAGCATGGTGGCCACGCAGGTCGTACGCAGCATGGAATTCCAGACCGGGGAACTCTCGGCCACGCGCTCGATCGCTGCCGGGTCGCCCTTCGCGGCCGCCGCCAGTGTGTCCTTCTCGCTCGTCCGGTCGAGTTTCGCCTGTCCACCGAAGTAAGCGCGTGTGACTTCGCTCACCTTCAGGGGGAACTCGACCTGACTCACTCGCACCAGCGCCTGCGCCAGCCTATAGATCGCGTTGTCCGCCGTCGGCACGGAGCTGTGCCCGCCCTTGTTTCGCACCTCCAGGCGAAGGTCGAGATACCACTTTTCGGCAGCTTGCAGATTGTTCGATACCTTCACCCCATTCACCATCTGCCCCCGCCCGCCCTCGTTCAGGCAGAACTCCCCATCGATCAGCTCCCGATGATTCTTGAGCAGCCACGCAACCCCGTTATACGGCCCCCCGCCCTCCTCGTCCGCTGTCAGCGCCACCATGATGTCCCGGTCCGGCTGATAGCCCTCTCGCCGGTACCGGATCAGGTTCGCGACCCAGACCGCCGCTTGCGCCTTGTCGTCCGCCGTCCCGCGCCCATAGAAATACCCGTCTTTCTCCGTCAACGTGAACGGGTCCAGGCTCCAGTCTTCCCTGTTCGCCTCCACCACGTCGATATGTGCCAGCAGAAGGATCGGCCTGAGCCTTCCGGACCCGTGATACCGCACCACGAGATTCCCCTTCGCAGGGCTAGCTCCGCCGACAAAAATATCGCGCTCCGGAAAACCTGCCGCCCGCAGCCGTCTCGCCGCTGCCTCCGCCACCGGCGTCGTCGCCCCGGTGGTGTAGCCCGACTTGATCTCGACCATCTCCTTATAGATCTCCCGGGCAAGATTTTGATCGGCTTCTGGCGGCATGTTGGACCGGCCAAAGCACACCGACAACGACAAGAGAAAGAGAAGTCCACGAAACATGCCGCCCATTATGACATGGTCGCAAGATCCTTGGGCTAGCGCCGAGCGAGTGCCATCCCCGGCGACCTCGCGAAACTCGAACGGATCGTCGCTTCACGGAAACTCACGACTGCACCTGCTAGCCGAGTAGCTCGATCCACGCGAGCGTCAAGTACCAATATCGGTAGCCAACTCCGCGGGCTGGCCGGCCCGCCGCGCTGCCTCCGAGTAGCGTGACTCGCCCGGAACCATCAATCGCGAGCGGAAAACGTCCGTAAACGCTGGGCGACTACACGCGGGTAATCACCTGGAACTTACGCTCGACGGGGGACTGCCGTCGGGCGCGGCGGCGTCGCCCAAACGGTCGTGAGGCTTCAGAACTGCAGTGGCGTGACCACTTTGTAACAGAGGAGTGCATCATAAGCGTCGCTCCAGTAGATCAGATTGGTCTCGAGGGCCGAGCGTTTTTCCTGCGGGATGCGGTGAAGAAGACTGCGGAGCGGCCTGAGATCGTAGAGGGTTGCCGGATATTTCGCCTGGTCCGCGAGGAGGGCGAAGGTCAGTTCGTCAGTACGCTCGTCGGCGTCGAATGTATTTCCCAGCAGCGTTTCTTTGCCGCCAGCCGCGAAAGCTCCGACGTTGAAGACCTTTTGCCCGTTCGCCGTCGCGAACTCCGCAACGAAGTTGCCCAGGGTCGAGATGCCGCGTGCATCGTAGCCGCGATGCAGATGGTTGCGTCCGAAACGCAGCAGCACTTTCCCCGTGGCACCCTCCATGTGAGCGAGAAGCTGTTGTTTCATCAGTAACTCGCGGGCGTTTTGCGCAATCATTCTGGTGTCCGGACCGATCCGGTTCGATTCGACATTCAGAGTTGCCAGCAGGCTATGGCGCAGGGACAGGCCGTTCAGCCTTTCATCCTTTTGGTCTTTGGCGCGGCGGGCCATTTCCAGCAATGCGGGCGCCATGGCTCTGACGTACTTGTCCTTCGTCAGTTGAACCATTTGGGCGAGAACGGGATCGGCTGGATTCACCCTTGCGAGCTCGCGGATGAGAGACTCCACCTGTACCTCTTCCATATCGCATCCCCAGACGACCTGGGCGCCGTGCGGTGCGACGGAACGAACGTCGTCGGCCTGGCTTCTGGTCCAGAGGCCCTGGATGGCAGGTCCTTTGCCTGCGGAAAAGGTCTGCAACTGGTCGGCAGCCCAGGGGCTGATTTCGGCGGCAACGTGACGATAGCCGTCCTTCCACATCGCGGGCCAGATCGCGTGGAGCAGCGCGGGGATTTCATTTTCGCCGTGGAGTTCCCCCAGCAGAAAGTAGTTGCTGTTGCGGGCTTCGGCGAGCAGGAAGTCGCGGCCGTCGCTCGCGAGGTTGTATTCGTGGGCGGCAAGCGCCTGCAGAATCGCGGGTTCCGGCTGCGGAGTTTGCGCTTGCAGGGCCAATGCGGCACAGAGCCAGAGCGGGCGAAAATATCGTCGCATTTCTCTATATACGCGCGGGACCCGGCAGGAGATTGCAGCCGTTTTGCTCGACCCGCGGCAAGGCCGCCGGCGTTAGTGCTGCAATGACTCCAAATCGGCAGATAGATCCTCGCTGACGCCGTAGCGTTTACCGGCCAACTCCGGGCGGATTGTCGGCCACTCGGAGAATGTTGAGGGCATCGCGGTGGGGCGTCGCGGTCCGACTTTGGCGAGCGTTATCGCCTCCTATCGGTAGCCATTCTGTGGTTGGCCGCCTCGTCGCCACTGTCATAGACGGAGCTGCCGATCGACAGCGCTGGTCCCTCTAAATAACACTTAAACACGTCAATCAGATGTCCTCCATCCGGTTCCACGGAGTCCACGATTGCGCGAATCAAATCCAATTGCTCCTGGGGGCGAATTGCCCGATTTCAAACTCTCGTCTGAGATCCAGCGGCTGATGCGTCAGCTCGATCAACTCAAGGACGGAGGGATCGAGAAGATCGAGCCGGACTTTCGACAGCACCGGGAGGGCGGGGTCCCAGACTGGTTCCGCATTTCGCACCCGCAAGTCGTGTGGGCTTGAGCACAATGGATCTCCTGGTTGTATCTGGACTGCGGGCGGCGCCCATCCGAGGGCGACGAGACTAGCACTTCGCGTCGCCCCAGGAAGGCAGCCGGACTGACCATGGCACCATGGCTGGTGATCTTGAATGCGAATCGGCGACATTTGACCAGCGCCGGAGTAAACACGCCTGGGACAATGTTTCCGGTGTTACACATTGGCGGTTAAACAGGGACGATTGCGAGACCCTGGCGCGTTATCATTCCTAATCCTTGCCAGAAAGCGCATGTCATTCCTGGACACGGACTTCGGACACCATCGTGTTTTTTATCGCGATCGTCACCGTGTTCGAGGTAATCCCACCGATGGAAATCGCAACGGGAACGGTGTCGCCGGTAGCCGAACCGGAAGGGACGACCGCGTTCACCTGATACGTACCGACCATCCCTGGCGCGAGGCCCGAGAACTGTACGCTGGCCGGCGCGCCGCCGATCAGCACCGTGGGCTTGGTCGTCGTTTCAGCGAGCGGACTTGCCGGTGCGGGGGAGCCGGTCGGCGGCTGGTTGGTTACGGCTCCCAGGCCCGTGCAGTAGATGAGGACGGTGCTCCCTGCCTCCGCCGGGTTGGAAGAATCCACCAGCCGGTACGAAGTGTCCTGAACGGCGCCCTGACCGGATCCCTGCGCGTTCATGCTGAATATGCCGGGCGAGAAGGGCCCCAGATTGACGGTCTGAGCGGGGCTGGTCTGGCCCCAAGCCGTGGCGGCGATGGTCGTCTGGGACTGTCCAGCCAGTTCCCAGGGTACCTGGAGATTCACCTGTCCGCCGGCGGCGAAAAACAGTGGCGCTGAGAATCCACCGGCGTTCACAGACACACCGACCAGGCTGGGCGGAAGCGGCAGGCTGGAGGCTTCGATCGGAGCATACAGCGGGAAGGAACCAAAAACCGAAACGATGCTGCCGGGAGCGAGCGCGGCTCCGGCGGTATAGCTGGCCGCATTAGCAGCGCCGCCGGGGCTGATGGCCGGCGCCAAGGGAGACGCCCAGTCGGCAGTGTCGCCAATCGCATCCATAATACTGGCGAACGCGCTGAACGTGGGCGTCAGCTTGGGCGATCCCCAACTGTTCTGGGCGAGACCGCGGAGATCGGGAGCAATGCCCTGCTGAATACCGTTCTCCACCGCGGTGCCACTGGTATTGCTCCAGACGTGGAGCTTCCCACCCAAAATGGCCGGCGTCGACGCCGGGAATTCCACGAAAGTCGGGTTCCCCCAACTCTGCGTGCTGGCCACCCAGCTCGCGTTCTCGGCCCACTCCTTATTGGGGGCCCAGTTCTCGTATAGGTTCACCGGGTTCGCCGGTTCACCCGCACCCGCGCCTGGCACGTAGTAAAGCGTAAACGAGTCGCAGTTCATCATGCTGTGGCCTCTCGCGAAAATGCTTTCCGGCGGAACATAGGGCCACCACTCCTCAATCACAATGTCGGGATTCGGAGTCTGCGCGCTGCCCACGACTTCATAAATGTCGTTCCAGGCGCGCAACTGCTTTCCATGGGCCTTCACGATGCCGTCGATCCAGTTGGCGAAACCTATGTATATGTCCTGATAACTCGCGTTCGGCCCATATAACTGCCGCGCATAAGTCAGCAGTTGCGGATACTGCGAGTAGTCGTCGAAAGTAAGGTACTCATCGAACCCCGTGTGCCAGAAGGGCGCCGGGAACAGAGGCAGATACTCGTTCAGCAGGTCCTCGATCAGCGCATAGTTGCCTGGTTTGCTCAGATCCATTTTGTCCGGGTTGCCCGGCAGTGCCAGATCCGGATGCGGCGCCAGCATTGCCTGCGAATGTGCCGGAACGTCGATCTCCGGCACGATCATCACATGGTATTCGCGCGCAAGCTCGATGAGGTCCGTCATTTCGGCTTTGCTGTAAAACTGCGACGCGACGATTTCGGGATGGCTGCTGCTTTCCAGCCGAAACTCCTGGTTGTCGGAAAGATGAAGATGCAGGTAGTTCAGCTTGAGATAGGCCAAGTCCTTGATGTGACGCTCGAGGAATGGAAGTGAGTAATACGTTTCCATGGACAGCATCAGAGCCCGCTCCGAGAAGTCCGGCCAGTCGCGCGCCGTGCCGGCCTGAATCGTAAGTCCCTGCTTCAACATTTGCAGAACGCTTCGAGTTCCGTAAAACACGCCCGCGTCCGCTTGGGCGCTAATTGTGATGTGATCGGCGAGAGTTAGAAGGTATCCCTCTTCTCCAATCGTGGAGTCCGCCGCTCCCAGGGCCAGCGAAATGTCGCCCGCTTGCGGGCTGGTTCCGGTGACCACGGGAACCGTCAATCCGGTGAGAACCGCCAGCTCGCCGCCAAATGTAAACGCCGTGGTGGAGATCTGGCTCGAAGAAGCCGGATCGACAACAATTCTCGAACCGGGGCCAAATGTGTATGAGCCCGCCCGATCCGTCCATTCCTGAAGGGCGGGAATCGTCCACGGCTGTGCCGCCCGCGCGGGCTGGACCAGTGCGCCAAGTTCGATCGTCATCAACACAGCCTGCAGCGCCAGCGTGATACGGAGGGCGCTGGAGCCTGCGCAGCGTCCGTATATCGAACAGCACCACAGTGCTTTCATCTCGAAGTCCTCACCGTTCGGGTATTGAGAAATCACCAGCCGCTTGTACCGTCAACGACACCGACTGCGCGGCAACGCCCGCCGGTCCCGAGCAGGTCAAGACATAGCCGTAGGAACCGGGAGCAGGCGGCACAAAGGACTCGGCTCCCCTCGCGGGCCGCCCGCCGGACCAGTCGCCCGATGCCACACAGGACCCGGCGCCCGCCGCGGTCCAGGCAAGCGTGGCCGGCTGGCCTAAGCGGATCGTCGCGCGGTTGACCGTGAGCGCCACGACCACTGGTTCGACCATGGCAGCCACCTGCGCGGCGCTCTCCGGCGCGCCGGCCAGTATGCCGGCCGCGTTCGCTGTTTGCGAAGCGGGCGCGCCTGGGGTGCGGATGTGCGCCAGCAGCCAGTCATAAATGCTCTCGTCGTAGACATCGTAGGGCGCCTCGCCCTGCCCGAGGCCGGCAAGGTTCATCGTCTGATCCGTGTGGCCGCCGGTTGGGAAAAGTGTTAGCTTGGCTCGTTCGGGCGGATTGCAGGCATTGATGGAGTTGACCGTATCGATTTGGCCCTGAGGAAGGACGTACTGATCATCGGCGGCCTGAAACGCCCAGGCCGGCGTATCCTTCAGCAGGCAACCTGATGTGTTTCCATAGGGACCGGATATCGGAACCACGGCCGCGAGCTGGTGGGGGAAATTCGTAACATAGTCCCACGTGTCGCCGGAACCCTGACTGAAACCAGCCAGGTAAATACGCGCCGGGTCGATCTGGTACGTGTTGATGGCATAGTCGATAAACCGCTTCGTCTCCCACGCGGTCACGACGTAAGTCAGAGGGTCCACGCACCGCTGTGGAGAGAGCACGATGAAGGGGCGCGAATCGTCCCATTGCCCATTGTTAATCAATCCCACCACGTCGCTGTTCGCCAGCCCGGATAGGGGCATCTGAACGGCTGTCCCGTCGACGGTAAATCGCGCCCCACCCCAACCGTGCTGGAAGATCAGTACCGGATACGTCTCGGTGGGATCGTCGCTGTAATGCACCGGCAGGTGCTCGTAGTAAGGTAAATGGGCACTCGTGGTGCCGATGTCCCTGGGTGTTTGCTCCTGGAACGTGCCATCGGTCACACGCACCACCCGCACCACCTCCACCGCGCGCAATTGGGCGCTATCCACCACGTTATATCGAACCAGGTAGTCACCCACCGTATTCGTGTTCAACTCGGCCAGCCCCGTGACGACGATCTGGTTCGTGATGTCGCCATCGTGCGGATCGCTGGCGGTTGCACCTGCGTCGACATAAGGGGTGCCCAGCGGCTGGCTGATGACTCGGGGACCGATCAGCGTAATCACCGGCTGGTTCGGGTTGCCGGCGTCAACCGGCACAGTCGAAATACACGCCACGTACTGGGGATCGAGTGGAGTTGGCGGAGGCGGGGCCGGAAGCCCCGGTTCGTCCGGACAGCCGGTCAGGAACAGCATCAGGAAACCTACTAAGACGAACACAGAGGGTCGTGTCATGCTCTGGTACTCCGGGCGTTACTCGGCACACTAATCGTAAGGCCAGGCAAGGCCGCCGCCAAACGATTCACGATGGGCGGTCATTAGGAGTGACCAGTGGTTCGATGGCGGGAACAGCCGGTTCCACCTATGCCTTAGCGAGCCTCTGCCGAGTGGCCTTCGAGCTCTTCGAGCAGCTTGCGGAATCTCCGGCGGCTCACCGGGAAACACGTGCCGTTGCGGAGGCGGACTTCGCCGTAACCGCCGATCAAGGGAGCCACCTCGAGGACGGCGTCCAACCTGACGATGACGCCCCGCGAGATGCGGAAGAACTGACGCGGGTCGAGGCGGCTCTCCAGGACGTTAAGTGTCGGATCCATCGCGAAACGGCCCGCAGCCGTGTGCAGAGCGGTGGACCCTTCTTCAAAGCTGAAGTACTCGACCTCTTTCTGGCCGATGACCCGATACTTGGCGCCGCAGCGGGCGAGGAAGCGCGTCGCGCCCATCGCGTTGCTGCCCGCGATCCGCTCGACGGCAACATCCCATTCCGCAGCGGGTATCCGCCGCAGGTGTTCGATGCACACAGCCAGTCTCGCGCGCGTTACGGGCTTGAGGAGATAGTCGACGGCGTGCAGTTCGAAGGCCTCGACGGCGTATTCGTCGAAGGCGGTGCAGAAGACGATCTTAGGCCGCCGCGAACCGAGCGACCTGACGACCTCAAGGCCGTCCGCTCCGGGCATCTTGATGTCGAGGAAAACGGCGTCCGGCCGCAATTCGGCGACCTGTTGGATGGCTTCTTCACCGTCGCCGGCCTCGCCCACGACGATCACATCACCATAGCCGGCCAGCAGTTTCCGGAGGCGGGTGCGCGCTAACTCCTCGTCGTCGGCCAGCAGGACGTTCATCGCGCCGCTCCGTTCGGCTCGCCCGGCGCGACCAGCAGAAAAGGCATGGCGATCGAAACCGTGGTCATCGATGCGTCCTGGTCGCGGCCAAACGTCAAACACCCAGCCTGTCCGAAATGGGCTCGCAAGCGGTCCTGGACATTCTTCAAGCCATGGCCCGGCGTATTGAGCGGATCGGCGCCACCGTCTGCGAAGCCCGGACCGCTATCGCGAACTTCGATGTGGAGCGCGCCATCCTGCCGGGAAGTGCGAACTTCGATGCTCCCCGCGCCGCGCGTAGTCGCGATGCCGTGCTTGACGGCGTTTTCCACGAGCGTGTGGACCATCATGGCAGGCACCAGCGCCCGGCATGCGGCTTCGTCCTGTTCCACACTCACCTTCAGGCGCTTGTGAAAGCGGGTCTCCTCCACATCGAGATAGCATTGCACGAAGGCCATCTCGTCCTCGACACGCACCCATTCCTTGTCCGAGCGGCGCAGAGCGTAGCGAAACAGCTCGGCCAGGCGCTCGACCGTGAGCTCGGCCTGTTCCGGCTCGATCGCGATCAAGGCGGCAATCGAGTTCAGAGCGTTGAAGAGAAAGTGCGGATTGATCTGCGCGCGCAGGGACTTCAGTTCGGCACGGCTGGCGTGGAGCATCAGATCGTGTTCTCTCCGCTCCTGCCGCAACTCCTTTTCGCGAAGGCGGACATTCTCCAGCGCCAGGGCCAGGGATTCGGCCAGCGAGGTGAGGAGCTGCCGATCCTCGCTGAGGAAGGGGCGCCCGCCGGCGGGCGTCTCCACCCGCACACTTCCCTGCCGTTCGCCTCGCGAGGCGAGGGGCACTTCAAAACTCTCGGCCAGGGCCATCGAGGAATCCGCTGCTGGACCGAGCGTCACCCGGGCCGCGGCATGATAGATCGCCGCGAGATGCTGCTCGGCCGCGGCTACCAGGCTTTCTTCCGCCGTGGCGGTGGCGAGGCCAGCGAGGAAGAATTGGTGCGCGTCGGCTGGAGACAGGTTCCGCCCCAGCCAGTGGTGATCGAGATACGAAGAAAGACGGCCATACAGCCCAGGCGCGACGAGCGCCAGCGGTAGTGCCGAAAGCGGGTATACCCAACTCCCGAGCCATCCCAGGCGAATGCTCCACAACCAGGAAGGAACCAGCGCAAAGTAGCTCATCAACAGAATCAACATCGCCAGCGTGAACAGGCCCCGCTTCGCGACGATATCGAAGAAGACCGCGCGTTCGTTGTAATACATGGTCGCGAAGAATAACGGGATCGGCATCGCGCGAAGCAACGGTTCCAGGAAGCCGTCCGCAGATCTTCCGGGGAAGACAACACCAAGAAGCGAGACTGCAATCGTCGCGGCCAATAACGTGACATACGCCCGGCGCTCGGCCCTGATGATCGTGCCTTTGGCGTGACAGAGCATTACCATGGTCAGGCCCAGCGCGGCAGCCACGGCCACGAATCCATCGCCCACCTGGCCGGCTGTGTCGGTCCACACTGCGGGGAAACCAATGAACCAGGTGCTGAAGGCAAGCGCAGTGCCCACCGCATACGTGGCGATCACGCCCAACCGGAACAGCAGAGGCTTCGGCAGGTAGGAACGTGTGACACGGAAGAACAGGTGCGCGAGCAGGGGCGGAATCACGAACCCGGCTGTCCCCGACCATTCGTCCACGATCACGAAGCGCCGCTCGCTGAACGGAGCGTACAAATACAGGAGCTCAGCGAGCAGGGGCAGTAAGTAGAGAACCGCGCAGGCAATGCCGAGGAGAGCCCATAGGTGGCCCGCCCAGATGGAGATCCGGCGCCGCCGCCGTTGCCGAAGATAGACGATTGAGAATAGCGCGAAGACGTATGCGCCCCAAATGCAAATCAAATAACGGAAGAGCAATGGAAGGACGCGGACTCGCCCCACGGGAATGCGGAGTTCAGTCTCGGGTGTGTAGAAGCCATCGGGCGTCGAGGCAACGCTCCAAAACGCGAAGGAGTCGCCATTGGCGTAATAGCCGTTCTTAGCAAGCCATTCAAACAGCGCCGGCGAGCTGCGCGCACTCTCCGAGTAAGGGCCGTGCAGGCGCAAGGAAGCCACCAGCCGCGCCTCGAACGACCTCAGTTCGAATGGCCGGACGGCTCTCGTCCCGTGCGGGACCGGATACCCGACCTCCCACAGCAGGTCTCTTTCGCGCACCTGCGCGGGGTCGTTGAGGTAACGACCGAAGACTGGGCCAGTCGGCTCGACACCGGCCGAACCGAGCGAAGCGCGAAGACGCTCGATCGCCGCGTCATGTTGCGCGAACGAACCACGCATGGGAAGCACGACGGCATCGAATGCCTGAGCGGTCTTGATCTCAACCGGCAGCGTCCACACGCCGGGCAGGTTTCCCGGAGCCGCCCAAGCCGCCGCGAGGCACTGCGGCACGCCGAGTAACGGGAGGCAAAGGCCCCACAAGCCGAGCTGCTGCGCGAGAAGCTGCCAGTGTCTATGGGCGCTGTGCGTCATTGTGCCAAGCATAGTACATCCGCGAAACGGCACTTCCCTTTCTCTCCGCGCCCGGCCAACACCATCCATCTATCGGGCCACAGCGGGTGCAGGCCAACAGTGGCTTGGGGAGTCCCCAGCCTGGCTATGTCCGGGACCCAGCCGATTGCCCTTAACGGGCCGAACCCTGAACAGTAGGCTGCCCTCCACCGGCTGGAACTTTTTATCATACGAACCTCCTTCGAGCCGCCGGCGTGTCCCTAACCCGTTAGGCGCTCAATTCAGCCAGCCTGACACAAGGCTACGAGGGAGCCATGCCCCCGTCAATGAATTGCCGATGAATGGTTGATGCCGGTGACCGACGGCGTGTCGGGACTAATGGACGGCACGGTGGGGCCGAGATGTGCTTCTTTGCCTTTCTGAAGCGAAGCTGTCAGATTGGCTGCCGGCGTGCCGACCCGCCTGATGCGTGAGTTTTTCGACACCCACTCGTCAGCGAGCGTCGAGGAGTCTGGAGCCGTCGCATGTGCGCAATCAGCGAAGGGGTCAATGATGAACTGGTTGCCGAAGGGCGGCTCAATTTGTGAATGTCAGGAAGCTGCGCCCGGATTAGTACCGATGGTCGGCTTCCGTCCGCGCATCAGTGGATCAAGCGCGAGCGGCGATCGGTCTTTCGCTGTTCCGCTCGCGCTTGAGTCGAAGCTACGCAGAAGTGCGCCTGACGGGGTTTTGAAACGGTCCTGATACGTTTTGACGTTTATTGGGGCAGGATGAGATTGAGGCGGAAGGTAAATCGTTGATTCGGAAAAGCTTGGATTGGTACGCCCGAGTGGATTCGAACCACCGACCTTTTGCTCCGGAGGCAAAGCATCAATGTGTATGTTATTGATTCTGGAGATGGCCATTTAGGGTCATGAGCGCGGATTCAGTGGTATTGGGCGCTTGTTGTGTACTCTGTTGTGTACCTCCTGATCGAGTGCCGAACTCGATTCCAGCCCCGGAACACGAACTCAGACCCAGTCTGCGTCCAGGTTGGAGGCAAGGAGAACAATTCGGCCGTGTTTCCGCGGGGCTCACGAGTGTCCGTTCAGGATTATCGCACCGAGGTGGTGGCAGCGAACAAGAAACTGGAGTTCCTTCCGTTGTGGAAATTCCGAGAATTATTGCCCGCCTGGTCATCTGGCACCCGATGATCCAACCCGGTCGCGTAGCACGTCATGTCCTAACGGAATCTCGATCGCCGTCACCAGACAAAGTGCCGAGCCGTTCGCCCCCATCGATTTGACAAGCGGGGGCAAAGATTCTCGGAATTTCGCGCACTAGGCGGACGCGGTCCTACGAATCGGTGGCGGCGTCAGCCAGCAACGTGAGGTCGGGATAGCGGCCGTGCAGCAGGTCGCTAACATCGAACGCTTGCTCGAATGCAGAATGGGCCGCGTCGAAGTCGTAGCCCGGCCAGCCCTTCTCGGCTGCGGCCTGCACATATGAGTAAAGATCGAAGAAGCCGTACTCATTCTTAAACTCGTGCAAGCCTAGGAGACGCGGGCCAGATCCGACCAACGCAACGTGAAGGTAGTTCTGCCGACCAAGCCGGCGCAGCACCTCGCGGTTCCTCTCGTGCATGGGGTCCAGGACGTGCTCCTTCAGGAAATGTGGAACGCCTTCCTCATTGACTGGCGGTAGCCACCAGAGGATAAATGCTATCGGACCCGCCTGCGTAACGGCCAGGCCGCATCGGACGCGGAGATCAATACTTGCGCAGCCGGACAGAATTTCCAAGAACGGTGTTCTGTCGAACCACAACGCAATCACCTCGTGGCCTATCGATTCGTGGGTGGCGACAACATCCAGCACGAAGCCGCTCCGCCCCCGATGGTGCCATATTGCTTCGTCCAATTGGTCGTCATGTTGACCAACGATAAAGCTGATATTTCGACCGATCATGGAGTCTCAATCGTACCGGCCGGCGAGAATGTCGCCGATCTCGCACTGCCGCTCGTAAGCGCCCTTCGCTGCAGCAAAATCACCTGGCTCGCGCCACGCCACCCGCGCACCGTCCACGGCTGCCGGGTGCGCTTCCCTCGGACTTTGTACACGCCGATAAACCGGCCTTCGTGCCTTCGAGCCCCACGAACGATACGATGAACTCGCAGCCGTCGAACTTGGGCTTGCTCTGCCCGGCTTGGTAGGCCTCGAACCAGCCCCGACGCAACAGGTCGTGCACGTCGTACCTGGAATCTTTGTGACGTAACCAGCTTCGCGGAGCGATTCGCATCGTAGCCCCTGAGGGAGAGCACGTCGAGGATGCCGAGCGGCGCCTTCGCCATACCGCTAATCATAGTGCTGAATCACCTGGTCATGCCACGAGGGTGAGCCAGGCGGCCCGCCCGACTGGCCAGAGGTAACGGCGCAGCGCTCGCTGGAGCTCAGACGCCGTCATTACGAACCCCGGCGTTTCGTGCTTCAATTGGCACTATGGCTGCGCAAAGGCTCGCTCTGGCGATAAGGTGGTCCGATGCACCTGGGAGCATAAGCCGCATTGCGCGGTTGGGTGGGGTGCCCCTCCACGGCAGACCACACCAGCTTCGGCAGCGGGGTGGCCTAGTGGCTGTCGTTCAAAAGAATGGCAACGTCACCCGGATTTTCGAGTGCGAGTCGGTCGAGGGCCCCCAGCCGGTAACCCTCGCAAACGGTACTCGTAGCCAGACCGGCTACCTGGTATTGGCGAAGCCGAAGACACTTCGGACGCCGCCAAATGATCGGCCGCTTCAATTGAAATGCCGCTGGTACGCCATCGGTCAATTTCGGTACTTCAATCCGAAAACATGGCGGCCTGTATTGGTTACTGATAGTACCGGCGACGGCAACTACCTGGTTGATGATGGTTCAGGCAGCAGCGCAATTCCATTCGCGCCCTATCGTGGGGGCATACCGGGGCTACCGAGGAATGCACCGGAAGCTGTGTTGGTTACAGCGTACGTCGCTTGGATGCGCCAGCCGGAACGGTTCGGGCATCACTACCTCCGTAACCAGGGACTGCATACTGACCTGTTTGATCGCAGCTTTTGGCGGTTGATTGAGGCGAAGGCAAGCATGAATCGCGTGGTTCTACGAACCGCTGTGGGGCAACTGTTCGATTACCGCAGATGCTATTTGCGGCATCCGACCTTGGCTGTACTGTTGCCAGAACGGCCGGGGGATTCGCATATCGAATACCTGGAATCCTGCAATGTGACTGCGATCTGGCGCACGCCCTCGGGGCGATTTTCAGATTCGAGTCCAGACCGCCGATTCTCTACTCCGATTCGGTAGCGGATACTCTAGCGTCGAGCACGCCGGCAGGTTGCTAACAATGATTGCGAATTCAGGCGATCAGCGAAACGGACACGCCGGGCCAGTCCGTCAGCGGGAATTCGCAGGGCTCCCCAACAACATCCAGCGCCGCCAGGAGTTCCTCAAAACTCCCCACGGTCCGCGGCCCGAATCGGGTCGCCACTACGAACTCCGCGTCGGCGCCGGGACGCTGGACCATCCATGCGATTCCCCGGCCATCTGCGCCTCCGCCGGCGCCATCCACACAGAACGCGCCGAATGCGTCGCCGCCAGGAGAGAACAACTGGAAGTTGTCCGATGAAAACTCGAATACTTCCGCGTCGGTCGTAACCCGCATGAGCTCGCCGCCCGGCAGCCCAATCCCGTACGATCCGGGATCGAGTGGCCGGAAGTCCACCTCGGGCGGCCGCGCGCGTGCAATCTGGATCGCGCGGTCGAGGTCGCGGAGCGTCAGAGCCGGTTCGGGAAGCGCAGGCAAATCCAGCGAGCCCTCCACCGTCACATCGATATCGAAACCGCCTTCGTCTGCATCCCTCACCTGTTGTTCGAGGTCCGCAAGAAATCGTTGACGCGCCGTCTCTCGCGCCTCCCGGTCGAGCAGTGCCAGCTCTTCGAACCGGCGCGGCAAGCGGGACAGAATAGGCTGGAGCCGCCCCACGATTCCCTGAAACAGATTGATGCGGTTTCCAACGGTGAAAAATACGTCTTGCTCCACGGTGTCTTTGTAGGCAAAGCTCAGGACTCGAATCACCGGACGCTCCTGGCCTAGACGGTCAATACGTCCGATTCGCTGCTCCACCTTCATGGGATTCCATGGCAAATCGTAGTTCACCAATACGCCAGCGAACTGAAGGTTCAAACCTTCCCCGGCGGCATCCGTACACACCAGCAACCGCACCTGCCGGTCCCGGAGCCTGCGTTTGATTTCCTCCTTCGAGCATGGCACCCATTGGCCGCTTGCATCGCGCCACGCGCCGCCCTTGCCGGAATAGCAGGCCACCGGCATTCCGGGCATCTGATCTGCAAGGTAATCGCGGAGGTACTCCATCGTGTCGGTGTATTGCGTAAACACGATCATGGAGTCGAATCCATCGGCGAGACATGCCTCCAACTCGACCTTGAGCCGGCGCGCCTTGCTATCCGTGCCCAACTGCGCAATTCGCCGCAGCAGATCGTTGATCCGCTCCCGTTCGTCAATCGCCTCCGGCGCCTCCGCTACAAGGCAGGCCACTTCCTCGCCGGACATCACCTCGTCCGACGTTTCATCCTGCGAAGCGTCTTCCTCGGTGATGCCTCCCGACCGCATTAGCCGCCCGTTGAGAGTCCGTTTCAGCGCTTCGAAACTCGACGCCAGCCGACGTCGATACACAGTCATTACGAAACCAACCGCCGAGCGCTTCTCCGGGGGCGCGCCCCGGTACACATCGCCGATGAAATCCTCCACGGCGGTATAGATCGCACTTTCCGCCGAGGTCATCTCCACCACGACTTCACGCGGATCACGCTTCGGGACTGGAAGATTGTAGCGCCGCAGCAATTCGCGCGTGTTCCTGACCATGCGGTGACGCAGCGGGCTCGCCGCCTGCAACAACCGCGTGGCAGCGCGACGGGTATCCGCGTCCAAGGTCTTGCGCGGGATCGCACTCACATCCCGTAGCGCGCGCAGCACCTTCTTGCGCTTCAGTGCGGAAACACCCGGCAGGATCTGAGCCGCTTCGGCGTCCGCTATCTCCCCGAAGGTCGCCTCAGTCGAGCGGAATAGCGACGCCATGTACTCCAGATCCTCGGGAGAGGGGTTGCCCGACGCGCATTGGAAATACCGCAGGAAGATGCCGTCGTCCCGGTGCCACTCATCCGGCAATCCGAGCAAATCCATCAGATCCCACAACTCGACCGGATGCACTTGCATAGGAGTTGCCGTCAGCAGAAGCAGCGAGCCACATTTCGCCTGCAACTTCCGCATCAGCCCCAGCAGCGCGTTCGGTCCTTTCTCCTGGGTGCTCCCGGCCCCGCGCCGCCGTGCGTGGTGTGCTTCGTCCAATATGAGGAGATCCCAATCGGCGGCATCGAGCAGTTCTCGCTGCCGGTCGGCTCGCCGCATCAGGAAACTGGACACCAGCACTACCGGCTCCGTCTGCCACCCGTCGCGGGCAACGGGCTTCTCGACAGCACTCCGGCCGCCATGCACCGGCTTCCACAGCAGTGACGCCCCGTCGTAGATCGGGACGTTCAGATTGAACTTCTCGTACAGTTCGTTCTGCCACTGTATCTGCACGCTCTTGGGCGTCAGGATGAGGACCCGCTTCGCCAAGCCGCTCAGGATCGCTTGCCGGAGGATCAGGCCCGCGGAAATCGTCTTGCCGAGTCCGACTTCGTCGGCAATCAGCACGCGGCTAGGCCACTCGGCCAGGAACCGCGTGTACGTGCGCACCTGGTGCTGCCAGGGCGTGACGGCACTGGTCATCTCGCCCACGCGCAGCCCGTGCGCGAGGCGCGGCGCCTCATGGATAAACGTCCAGACAATGCGCCGGAACTCATCGGCCAGCAGCTTGCGGGTCTCCGGTTCCTGAATGGCCCTGCGGCTGGGTGGCGTAACGAAGCGGTCGTCCCTGGGTAGGAATTCCAGCAATTTCTTCCTCGCCGCCTCGGGGAAATCGAACACCTTCACCGACCGCGCGCGCCCTTCCCAGAGACGCGCGAATGCATCTACCTCGTCATCCAGATGGGCGGTCTCCCGGCCGCCGAACCAGCCACAGTGAACATGGAAGCTCTCCCGGTTGTTTACCCAGCCACCAGCCGTCTCGTTGATCGAACCGGAAAAGCTCAGCCGATTGCCCTCGGCATCGGTCAGAATGCCAACCTTCTCGTGATACAACCCCGGCGCGTGGGCGGGCCGTCCGTCGGGATCGACGGGCACAGCCACCTTCACATCCAAATGTCCCTGCGCCACCATCCAGGCGAGCATTTCCAGACCGCGGCCTGCTTCCTCGTCCGGGGGCGTCAAATCAGCGGCAAGAAGGTGCGTTTCGAGCCGCGCTCGCCAGTCGTATCCCTCGCCGATGGCGTCCTGCTCGGGTTGCTGGAGTGTGCAACCAACGATCAGCCGCATGCGGCCGTCGTTGGTGATGAGCGCTGCAATCCCGCGCGCGGCGAGCGCCAGCGCATCGGCGGAAAAGTAACCGGTCATGCGGTCGTACTGAACGGCGCAGGCAAGGGCCGGGTTGTAGAACAACTCGATCAGATCGCCATCTTCGTGACGATAGCTGGTGCGCCACTCTTGTTGCGTTAGCAGTGCCATTGGTTCGGCGATCCCGGCCGCGCGGCCTTCCGGGTCCGCGCCAATCACGCGTTCAACCGTTCCAGCGCCAACCCGATCAAGCGGTCATTGAAAAGCCGCAACTTGCGTTCGGCCGCGTCCGGACCTGCGGGCCACCGCGCCAATCCTTCCCGAATTGCGGGGAGGCTCGCCTCACACTGTTCGCGCTGGATTAGCCAATCCACCGTTGCCAGCAGTTCCATGCCAAGCGGCGATTCGAACCCGTCAATCAATGCGGCGGTGCGATCCAGCACCTCCTGCAACGGGCGCTGCTCGTTCTGCTTCAGATAGAGATCGAGGAACGCCCGGCGCTCCTCGTCAAACCAGATGGTATCCGAGGGGCCGGCGTCGCTCAATCGTTTGTCGCAGTGCAGGTAGCTGCCATCCAGACCGTTCAGCAGATGCCGAAGGCGGTCCGAGTATGGCCCATATTTGTCGGCGGAGAATCGCAAATCCAGCGGGTCGTCGATGCCCAGTTGATGAATCGTGCGTTCCAGGAACCAACAGAGCTTCTGAACTTCCAGATAGGTGCATTCGATACCCAACACCCAGTACCGCCGCACCATTTCCGCCACCAGCGCGCGGGCCGGAGTCAGTTTCGCCACTCCGGTAGGCTTCGCCACATTCTGGTACTTCTCGGTTGGTTCAAATACCACAACCTCCACTGATTCCAACGCCCCCAGAGCCCTCTCGATCTCCGGGCGCACGTCGCTCCAGTCGAGCCCGCCGTTCCCACACCCGAGAGGCGGCAGCGCGATCGATCCGATCTTCTTCTCTTCGATCACACGCCGAAGATCCTTCAGTCCCTCGACGATCCATTCCAGCTTCGACGGTTGGCGCCAGTGCTTCTTGCTGGGGAAGTTGATCAGCCAATGCGGGCCTTCCAGGGCAAGGTTTTCTGTGACGAACATGCGTCCGACCCGGATTTCCTTGCGCTTGCAGGCCTCCTCGTAAGCGCGGAAATTGTCGGGAAACGCCTCCTTGAACATCAGGGCAATACCCTTGCCCATCACGCCGACGGTGTTAACGGTGTTCACAAGGGCCTCCACCGGCGCTTGCAGCAAATTTCCTTGACGAAACTCAATCATTTAAAAGTACCAGCCAGGTTGCGTATTGATTTGAATCTGAAGCTGCCGCCGAGCGGTCTCGGACTGAATCCATGCACTCGCTGCCTTGTTATAGCAGCATACACCGAGCAAGGCATCGAGTGGCAGGTGCTTCCAGATCAGAGCCTCGGCCTGATAACGTTCCTTTTTTCCCGGGTCATCGGGGTCGTGTTTAAAGTTCCGGCTCTGTAGCAGGGGCCAATCGATGCGATCGAGATCCGACAGATCGCTGAAAAACTCCGCCGCGGCCGGATACGCGTGCTGATTCGTGAATACAAAAGGTATATCGAGCTTCTTCACGCGATGCAGCGACGAAACCAGTATCGCAATTTCATCGTTCGGCACATGCTTGATGCCTCCATAGCCGGTATTGATGTTGTACATCATGATAGAAAACGGCGTGAAGTAGAAGGGTATGTAGTCGCTCAGCGTACCGTCGGGTGGGATGGGAACCACGCGCCGGGAACGCCGGTCAATCAGGTCCGGGTTACCAATGTTCCGATACTGCGGATCGAACATTTCTCCATTCTTGGCGTGCAGACCATTCTCGAAGATCCACGGTAGACCGTCGCGGTGAACGATACGGAAGATCAGCGCCTTTTCAGGGTTCAGGTTGGCGGACATCTGTACGTTAAGCGTCCTCCTCCTGGCCGTCTGCCCCATCCGCAAGTTCGAGCGGGATCTGTTCCGGAATCTTCGGCGCCGGCACCGTTTCAGTGAATGCCAGCTTGCGCAAGCGCTCCAGCGCTTCGAAGTCGTTCGCAGCGCCCGCGAGATTGGCGTCAGGTTTCTTCTTGCCCCCTGACGGAACTACTGGCGGCAGCACGTTGAGCAGTGCCTCAAGCGCGGTCAGCAAAGTCGGGTCCCCGATCAGATGTGCACTGTCGATTAAGCTCTGTGCGGCGCCGGTGTTCTGTTCGCGTCCTGTCTTCGCCGCCCAGTGCAGCGTGTCGAGCATACACTCTTCGCTGACGTGCCCGAGGCTGCCCTTGCGGTGGCGCGTGATGCTATCCCACAGAATCACATCATCGCCCTTCACTTCGCAGACCTTCTTCTTTACGTCCTGATCGAAGTCGAGCCCGACGACGCGAGCCAGTTTCAGAGCTTCATCGGCGGGGAAGCGTGGTGCACGGAATGCATCCCAGGCGAGCACGTACCACTCGGTCAGCGCGTCCAGATGGTGCTGGCGTTTCACTGTGGCCAGTTGCTCCATGCGCCACTGCTTCACCTCTCGCCTAGCAGCTTCGAGCGCGTCCTCCGGCCGGACGGCGTACGGGTCGAACTCTTCGAACAGGTCGCGCTGCTTAGTCTTCGGCTGCGGACGCGCCGTGCCGCGCGTGAGCGGCCACGCCTCGGTAAACACCTGCAATGCCGGTCCGAAGCAGGCGAGATAAAGATCGATGCCGCCGATACCGGCTTCCTGGAACTCCTTCACTTTCGCGCGGACAGCTTGGCGGACCGTAGGCTCCACTTCCTCCCAGTACCGCGATTCCGAGTTCGCCGGAACGCTTTCACGAACACGGCAGACGAGGAAGATGGTGGAACGCGCCGCGGACTTCTCGCGGATGTGCAGGCTGCCTTCAGCCTCAGTGTTGACTGGCCAGGATGCAGTAATGGTGAATCCTGCCTCGATCAGGCCGCTGGCCAGTGCATCCCACGCACCTGCTGCTTTGTGGGTGAACATCACGGTCATGATGCCGTCGGGCTTCAGGACGCGGCGTTGTTCCTTAAAGATGGATGCCATACGGCGCTGATAATCGCGGCCGGCAAGGTTCTTCGCGCCGCCCTTTTGCCCTGCGAACTTTGCGGCATTGGCGACGGCTTCACGGTCTTTGTCCGTGAGATGGGACGTAAACAACTCCGGATAGAGCAAGCCCGCCGTTCGCTTGAGCCACACATAGAAGAAGTCGGACAGCTCTGCGTACATGACGTTGTCGTAATACGGTGGGTCCATCACGACGCAGTCAACGGACGAATCTGCGAGTGGGAGCGCGTCGGCCGAGGCGCAGGTGATGCGAACTGGTGGCTTTGGCCGAGGGGAGGCGAACTCGAGTCGTCCATCGGAGGATTGGCCCAGAAGCTCGGTCAGCTCACGTAGTGCTTTTCCCGTCTGTTCGACTGCCCAGTCGTATCCGAGTCCGGTGATAGCAGGAGCGATCTCCGTGTAGCTCCAGTAGAACGCGAAATTGTGGCGATCGAAGACACTCGCGATGACTTCGCGTTGCGGAATCCATCGCACTGCGATGGCGTTGTAATTCAGCAGTTTGTCAATCGATAGCCCGAGGTACGTCATCGCGGCCCGATCCAGGTCGGTACGGGCGACCTCATTCAGCATGTCTTGGAATATCTCAACGCTGATACAATGCCCATACAACTGTCGCGCTGAAAACATCTGCGTCCACTTACTGATCCCGTAGAGCCGATGACCGCGGTCGTAGTTCGAGAGTGCGTCGATCTCCTCATCCGGAACTATATTGCGCGCTTGCCAAAGCGGCATTTTCTCGGCGATCTTCTGTTGAACCAGGGCTTCTACGTCATCCTCCGGGCGAGGTGCGCGAAAGGCACGGACTTTTTCGAGTTTCGGGCTGCCGTTCTTGGTGTAGCCTTTGATCCGGCGCTCTTTGTAGACGACACAGTAAAGCTGGTGGCCCATCCGTCCAGCCTGAGCTTGTGCTTTGATCTCGTCGCCATCGATGCTCCGGCGGCAATCGGGGAAAGGACACGTACCGTCCCCGCCTTTCACCGTGCCTGGTGAGTGATCTGCTTCGCGGTCGACGATGTCAAAGCGTATGCGGCCGTTTTCCGGAACCAGCCGCACTCCAATTTGCCCGGAGCTATCGAGCTTCCAGTTCGGCGACAACGGCACGACCCCGCCGCAGTACGGGCAGGTGACAGTCCGTGCCCAGAGATAGCCATCCACGGTAAACACACCGGCGGGCTCTTTAGGAAAAATGCCGACAAAGTGGGGCGTTGCGCGCTGAATGAATTCCGCCGCGAGTTCCCCAAATCGTCGCAGCAGATCAGCGCCGAACTGCAACGGAAGCTCGACGGTTGTCCTCAGCAACAAGGCAGCAACTGGGTTGAGATCGTTCGCGATTGTCTCCGAATTCAACCGGACAGCCTCGAATGGAATACTGCCACCACCCGCAGTGGGGTCAAGAACGCTCGAGCGCTTCCCATCCGCTGGCGGCAGGAACTGGAATGCCCGCGGGTAGCCGTATGGATCAGAACCAAGATCTTCACCGGTGATCTTGGCCCGAGCAATCCTCTCCTTCGTCTTCACCGGATCGCCATGGATTCCTAGATCGTGTAAGAACTTGCCGCGGTCGGAGTCTGCCGGTAGCTGGCAGCCCAGAATTGCCGCACGGCTCGCAACGAGCGGCCGCCGTGCAAACCACACATGCAGGTAATATGTTGGCGGAAGTGCAGTCATCGACCGCCGCTCGCGGACACATTCCTCGCTTAACGCCGCAATTGGCAGCCAGTCCTCGATCAATCGTCTCTTGCTCATGGCGTTGTCAGCAGTATCCTTAACGACGCGAGCACTCGCCGCGGGTACTCACGGTGCAGCGCCATGCCGAGCCAGTAACCCGCCTCCTCGCGCGACATTTTCTCCACTCCCTCGGCCACCTGGCGGATGCGGTCCAGGTTCTTCATCGGCGCCAGCACGCGAAACAGCAATCCCAACGTGAGCGCCACCTCTTCATCGAGCGGCCACCGTTTCGACTTTCCCGGCTTCAGCGAGCCGAGCACGATCTTCTCCCGAGCCAACCGCTTCAATAGGCGGTTCTCGGCGATACGCAAGCCCGGTCCCTGAATGGTGGCCACGTGCTCCGGCGTTTTCAGTCGCGGGGTGGCGGGCGAGGTCGCCTGCCAGATCTCCAGGCGCCACACGCTCGTCGATTCGACGATCATGCGCAGTTCATACAGGGGCTTCATCTATACCTTTCCGGCGACCGCCTCGACAAAGGCCTCGCCACCCCCATACTGCGTCAGTTTCTTGGAGAAAGCGTCGGCGCTGCTGTCCTTCAGCGACAGCGGCTGCTTGAAAGCCAGGCTGTAGCTGGCCTTAAAGTCTGTCTCAACCGCGTTCCGAATCTGCGGATCGAGGAACGATTTCACTGCGTTTGCCTTATCCACTCGACCCGTGAAGTTTACCTCGAATTCGACAATACCGTCCGCTTCGATGCCAACTTCGAAATGGCACGTGACATCCGCCTCCTGGAGCGTCGCCATGGCCTGATGCACCTTCCACGTGGCGCCGGCTTCGAACAGGCGCACGGTGAGACTCGCGATGCTGTCCACCTTGGCCTTGCGCACCTTGTCCCACAGATCGGACAGCGCCTGGGCGAGCGGCCCCTGCGCGGTGAGTTCCGGCGGCGGTGGCTCTGCGGGCTTGAATCCGGGCAATACCGGCGGCTGGATCTCGCCCGATTTCTCCCGGATGGTCACCACGGCCATGGCTTGTTGCCGCTGGCCACGGCTGTCCGTGACCTCGACGGTGTAGGTCATCGACTGCTCCGGCCGCACGCGAAGCTGCTGCGTCGCCTGATCGCTTGCAGTGGCCGCAAGCTGTGGTTCATTCGATGTGTAGGCGTAGGGCGGGACGCCGCCTTTGACGCTGACCACCAATTCGGAAGACCCACCCCGCTCGATGGTGGTGGGATTGGCCTGGAAACGGATTCCCAGCGGTTCCGCGCGCGGCCACAGCTTTTTATCTTCCGCGTCTTTGACGGTGTGTAGGAAGTGGTTGTCGCTGATGTGGATGACGGGCCGCGGATCGCCGGGTCCCCACACTTGCGACCCCTCGCGATATATGAACACTCCCTGATCGATGCCGTTACGGATGCATTCGAACAACGGCGTATCGTGCAGTAGGATGGAGAGCTTCGGCGCGCGACGGTACTCGGTCCGTATCTGTGCGGTGGTCATTTCTCCCTTCACCCGGAGGCCGGTCTGGTCGCGCACGAAGGGCGGCGAATCCGGAATGTCGCCGCCGTCGAGCAGTTTCTTCTGATCGTGCAGAACCCGTTCCACCTGGTGCTGGCCATTGCCCGGTGTATCGCCCGCGCCAGAAAGTTCGATGATGGTGTACCCCAGATCGAGCTGGGCACCGGTCATCCGCGAACTCGAAGGGTAGAAGAGGTGGCGGTAGCATTGGAGAATCGCCATGGCCACATCCAGCTTCAGCTTCTCGTATTCGGCCTTGACCTTACCCTGCTGGTAGTCGGCGAGTTCGCGCTGATGTTCCGGCTTCAGAAGCAAGCCGAGGGCGAGTCGGCGGCGCACCAGCTCGCGCATGTTCGGAATGGTGCGCTCGTCGGCCGCGACGAAGACGAGGTTGTTCTTGAGTTCGCGGATCTTGCGATCCGCCCCCTTGTACTCGAAGATCTCGGCGATGTCGGGCGGCGGCTGGCGCAGATCGGGAGGTACCGCAGTCGATTCGTGACTCATCACCACGAGCAAGGGCCGACCGTCGCCGACTTCGTCGGGCACTTCGTACGGACCGGCAGGGGAAAGCACAGCATTGAATTCCCCGCGAGGCAGGCTGAACAACTGGCGGATGCGCTCGGCAAGTTCGGAGCGAACTTCGGCAGCGTCGATGTCCCGCATGATTCGGCGGATGATCATGGTGAGATTCGGCTCCACCATGAAGCGCAGAGGGGCACCTGGGCGGTCGTCCAGATAGATGGAATCGGTGACGAACTGCACGCGCGCCTGCTCGATGAATGACGGTTCCAGCGCGGGCGAACACACGGACAGCTTCAATTGCTCGGCGGTGATTCCCCTGGCGGAATCGTAAGCCAGCGTGTGCCAGAAGATCGTGCGAGCCACATAGGCCGTTACCGGAGGCAGGCCGGGGTACTTCTGGGCATCGATGCGCTGTGCGAGAGCGGGCTCGTCACCCGCAACGGCGGCGACATCGGATTTGACCGCTGGAGCATACTGGCCTTGGCCGAGTTTGACGTTGATCTCGGTGCGGATCGGCTCGAAGGCCGGGTCCATGTGGTGCGTGTGGATCGAAGCCGCGTCCGGCGGCTGAATTCTCCAGAGGTGGTGAATCGTGCGTGCTAACAACCGCAGCATGCCGCGTGTCCGCTGGAACGTACTGAGCGACGAGGTTTTCTCGGTCAGCATTTCAAGCAGCTTGGGATGGAGCGGATAGCTGCGGGCGAACCGGTCGCGGAGTTCCGGGTCGGCAGCATCGGCGGGCAGCGCATCCCGGTTGGAACTCCAAACCTGGGAGTATGCGGCGATCACCGACTTTGCAGCGTCGAGGTCCACGGTTTCAAAGAGGCGCGCACGTAGAACGTTGGGCGTCTCGTCTTCCTCGGTCGGGTTCAGCGGCGTGGTGCTTCGCACGGCGACGCTTTCCGCTTCGGACATGGCGGCGGCGGCGCGCTCATTCTCATCTTTATATGCGTCGCCGGCTTTGTCGTCCTTGCCGACGGCGAGGGTGTAGACGAGCGCGACCTGTGGCGTGGAGGCCACGGCCTTGAAGAGGTCGTGAATGAAGGCGGCGAACTGCTTGGACGCATCCGGAAACGCGCGTTCCACCTTGCGGAGGTAGACGGAGATCTCGTCAAGCAGGATCAGCGTGGGCTGGCCACCGAAAAGCTCTCGGATGGTGTCCGCGCCCGGTGCGATATGTTTTTCGTCGCTGACCCGAACCCGCTCGTAGCCGGCGCGACCGGCCAGGCGGTAAGCCATCTCGCCCCAGAGCGAGCGGGCGAGCAGTCCTGCCTCCAGCGTGAGTCCATTGGCGGGGTCGGCGTTCTCTCCGTCGAGGGCCGCAATGCGAATGGTCCCAGTCGGGAGAATCGCGGGATCGACAAAGGTTTCGGGTGTTGGAACGCCTTTCATTCCGCGGACGGCGTGCACCAGGGCGATGAGGGAGTGGGTTTTACCACCGCCGTACTGTGTCCCCAGCCGGATGATGGAGGACACCTCGCCCCCGCGGCCTGATAGCCGCAGGCAAACAGCCTTGAGCAGCTCCTTCATGCCGCGGGTGGGGTAGCTCTTGGCAAAGAACGTGATCGGGTCGAGGTAGTCGGCGGTCGCGGTGCCGTTGACGACCCTGGAGAGATCCGCCATGAACTCGTCGTCGCGGATAGTCCCGGCGAGCACGTCGGCTCGGGGACGGCAGGTTGAAAAGACGGTTGGCAGGCTCATATAACTTGCTGAGACTCTTCAGTGTATGCCCCAGCAGCGGTGCCGGCAATCCAATCGATGGCCGTCCTGTTCGTGGGGGGGGCCGCGCAACCCGGCGATACGCTTCTCAAACTGCCTGCCGCGCTCCAGGGGAAATCAGCATGTTCGTGGACAGCCACGATACTCCGCATCACGGCCGACAGCGGAGATTCCGTTGAGAACGCGTGCGTCAGTGCGAAATGCCTGTCCAGTAGCTGAGGTAGAGTGCCAGGTTATAGGCGCCATGGGCGAGAGCCGCTGCCGCAGTCGACCGGTACTGGAGTCGGATACAGCCGTACAGACAGCCGGTCAGCAGAATGCAGCAGAGTTGGAGCGCGGTGGTGCCGGCTGTCGTGAGATGCGCGATCGAGAAGGCCGCGGCTACGCCCAGGACTGACGATGCCACCGAACTCGACGGGGACAGACGTCGGGTAAGCAGAAGAGCAGCGGTCAATAGATAGCCCCTGAAGATCACCTCCTCCAGCACCGGCCCTAGCGTGATAGCCTGTGCTGCTTCGTTCCACCCACTCCTGGTTCCGAGGAGTTGGTGCGAAAGGCTTGCGACAACCACAATGGAACCGCCCGCAACAAGGCCAGCAGCGACGCATGCCGCGGCGGCCCTCCTGCCGATTCGATTCCAACTCGCGAATTCCAGTCCGAGGCTTTTCAGCTTGCCAGCAGAGGAAATCGCGACCAGCCGGAAGGCGCAGGTCTCAATTAGCCCGGCGATTTGTCTACGAGGGCGCATCGACCCAAGCGCTCCGAAAGCCGGCAGCGGGAGCATCCAGAACAACAATTCTCTCCAACACCCCGTCAGTTCCTTCATCCAGCCGGTTTTCGCGCTTTTGCCATGGAGCAACATTCCGGTCTACTTCCTTTTTGGCCTATATCGTGTCAAGCGCAAAATCAAAACGTGCCCTCGACGCGACTCATCGAGAACTTCGCATGGCGGTGCCGCTCGCCAGTCGGCCATGGACCGGCCGAGCATCTCGAATGCATTTTGATGCAGAATAAGACGATTCGGCACCGATCGTCATGCCAGTGAAGCAGAATCAACGCGGCGAAATCATGGACCGAGTTCGCCAGCAGACAGAACGCTGCGCCTTGGAGCAGGGTAAGCTAGTCCCCTGGAAGCGCTTGGCCGAAGCCGCCGACGAATACACCGACTGGCAGGTCTTCGCTCTGTGGTCGCGCGCCGTCGTCGAGACTGCCGGGAGCATCCCCGCCGTGGTCGAGCAGGAGATGCGGTCCAGAACGCCTCGCCTCCTGGGCCGTGCCCGTCGGGACGTCGCGGCAGATGCGAAGAATGGGGATGGTCCGGGCGCACGGATTTGGCAGGATGTCAGCCGGTGGGTGGAGACAAACATTTTTGTCGTTGCAAAGCGGGCCGGCTGGTTGGATGCGGTCCGCTATTATTCTTCGATGTCGCTGCGTTCGATGAAGGCGTGGTCACACTGGGAAGACATCGACCAGCAGTGGCGTGCTGCGACCCCGAAACAGTTTCCCCCATTCGCGCAATGGCAGTGTGAAGTTGCGGCCGTGGCCCGGCTGTCAAATTCCGCTAGTCCAGCGCAGGAGGTTCTTGACGCTGTCCGGAGGATATCTGATGCGGAATGGAACAAGTTGCTCCACAGCTTTTCGGACTTGATCACGTTTTCCTTGTGGATGGAATTGGTGCTCGATATCGAAGGGCCGACCTCCGCGCTCGTCTCCAAGGAGTTGGCCGATAGGTACAGTGGATTCAGCTTTTCTTCTGCCCTCGGATCCAAGGCGGCTGTTCGCGCTCTTAACGATTGGGCGCTCGATCACGTGCTCGCAATTGCCGACCAGAAACAATTGCTCGCAGCTTTGAGTTTCCACGTCACCCACTACCCCGCATATCCGGCGATGCGGAGCTATGCACTGCATTGTCACGAGGCCTGGCCCGCCGAATATCCGGATCACCTGCCTACCTTTGAGGAGTGGCGAAAGGCTGCTGACGCGCACTTCGAAGAGTAGGGAGCGGCGGCGGCGGCTTTTGGATTTCAGCCGGAAGTCCCAACAATGAACGTTGCCTCGTCATCGTCACCCGGGGTCTCCGCGCCCTGGCCGAAGTCCATTGCGCCGGCGCTACTCCTTCGAACCGGGCGGCGCGGCTTTCTTTGCCTACCGATACCATCCAGAATGTCTCGGACGTTCTTTTTGAAGGTTGTCGCTTCGGGACTCGGAAATCCAAGATCGACAAGATAAACCTGGTCCTCCCGTCGGAGGCTGTTAAACGGAATTCGATCTGGATGTGCCCGCAGGAACCTTCCAAGGCACTTTTCAGTTATTCTGCGGTCCTTCGTTTCGAGCCAGCCTCGCTCCTTCCAACGCCTAATCCGCCGCGGTGCAACACCAAGAAGGGCCGCAAGACTGTTAGCCGTAAAAGCCGCAAACCCATGAATTTCGTGCACACTATAGTCGAGGCGCGCAAGCTTCGCGCAGACAGATTTCACGGTGTGCCCCGTGCGGAGCGCGATTGATTCGATAGTTGCATCCGCTCCGAGGGCACCTAGCAGCGCGGTGGTCTGAGCTTCTGTCCACCGTTTTACCTTTCTCCCTTCCGGCTTCCTTCGCTTTTGTCCTGTGGAGATTCCTAACTTAGCCATGCGGCGCTCAACGGCTTTGCGCACGCTGTCCGGTCTGGGTGCGGCCTCAGTAGGAGGTCGGCCTTCCTGCAGCTTACGGCCGATGATGTTCTTCGCCTTGGCGGCGCCCCATTTTGCGCACAAATCACCAAGCAGTCTGTCGGTCTCGGGAGTCCATTCGTAGTTGCTCGCGCCCTTTGGCCGGCCGGGCTGGCCCGGCGAGAGCCGCGGCTTCAGTAGGGGATTGAGCTTCGCAGCGAGATCGCCGCGTTTCTTCGGTGGGCGATCTGGCTGACACTCATCCGCCGAACTCCGTTTCGACTGTGCTCCCTCCTGAGCGTGCATCCTTCCCTCCACAACGAGCGTCCGGTACCGCGACGAGGTGTGCCAAGACTCCGCTCTGATCTGCTTTGTGGTCCGCCTATATTTGAATAAGTATTCTGCGAGGAGAAATGCTGAATGCTGTTTCTATCGTTTTAGGATTTAAATCACAAATGCATCCGCGGAATCATTTCGCCGCGCAGGCGCATCTCAATCTCGTGTTGCGCCAATCTGCAGGACCGCTAAATGTGATATGCCGTACGGTCGCAGTCGATCACGCACTGAAATGGCGAAGTTTTACAATCGATTCCGCCATAATGCCGAAAATATCTACAGTTTTCTTTCAGCATTTCTGCCGCGCCAATGGTTATTTAAAGTAGAGGATGCTGTCGCTCGTTAGCAGTGCCACCCACCCTCTGGTGGCGACTGGTTCTATCGCACAACTGCCTTGATTATGGGGGAGCCTCAACACGACCCGCGGCGGACGCCAGCCGAGCATCTGCCCCCACTTTGGATAAGGGCTCGGGATTCACAGGGCCGGCCAATCGACCCACGTGTTATAGCGGAGGCCGAACGGCTTTGGCCGTGGGCATACCAGCTTGTCCGACAGGAACTGCACGATCCCGCCTGCGCCGCACAGCTTGTGGAGAGAGTAGCGCTTAAGGTCTCCAATCGGCTGCACGACGAACCGAGCGTCAAGCGCAATCTTCCGGGCTATTTCGCCGCCGCATTTCGCAATCAAGTGCGTGAGCAATTCCGGAAGGAAAACCGCGTCACGTATGAAGGTCTCCTCCGCGAGTTGGAGCGGAACCATCACCTGACGGCACCGGACTGGGAGGCAGCCATGGTATGGGAGCTGTGTTTGCAAATCCTGATCGACCAACTGCCCGATCAATGCCGTCACATGCTCAACTTCCGGATTCTGGGTTTCTCCTGGGAGGAGATTGGACTGGTGTTCCACTTATCGGGAAAGCAGGCCAGATCTCAGTTCTATTACGAACTAGCCAAGGTGCGTGCGAAGTTGCTTAATGGCAAGGCAAAAGGCGCCGGTCACTCCGAGGAGTCAGATTGATGAGCGACGAACCGAAACGCGATCTTCCGGCCCGGCGGGTCGAAAGACGGCTCATCAAAATAGCCGGCGCGGCCCTCAGGGAGAACTCCGCGAACCCCGAGCGCATCGGCTGTCCAGATCCCAGCGCAGTCGAGGCCGCCGTTCGGCGGCGTCTTAACTTCCCAGGCCTTGTCGACGTCGTCGATCACATCGCAACGTGTGCTCCCTGCTTCGAGCAGTACAATCGCCAACGGCAACGCTTGCGGATTCGCAATGCTGGTACCGCGATGTTGGGTTGTGTGGTGCTGCTCGTGCTCGGATTCCTCTGGCTACACGGCCCGGCGAAAGGCCCAAACTACAAGGAGCCCATTGCCAAACAGGTGTCCGCGCCTGTGCTCATCGCGACGCTGGACTACAGGAGCTGGACGGCTGACCGCTCAGATCAGCCGCGACCGCGGCCCACTGAGCCCCCCCATTTAACCCGGGCGCGGCTCGACCTCACCATAATGTTGCCAATCGGTACCGAAGACGGAGGCTTCACTGTGCAGTTCCGGACGAGCACCAATGAATCCGTCGCCGAGGCAACTGGCACCGCTACCTGGGACGGGACAGCCGAGGCCCTGAAGATTAGGACCGACCTGCGCGATGTTCCGGCTGGCCGCTATAACGTCGCCATTCAATCACGGAACTCATCCGTGCGCCTTTACCCGCTGGTCTTGGAGTGAACCTAATGATTCGATTAACTCTATTCTCCGTGTTGTTCTTGACGACCGTTGGATCATTGCCACTGCGCCCACAGGACCGCCGTTCTGCGCAGGAACGCCTGGATCATGCCCTCCACTACGCCGATCTCTACAACTGGGACGACGCCGGCGAGGATTTTGCCGAGGCTGAGAAACTGTTCCTCGCTGCCGGCGACGAGCGGAACGCCTTGTATGCCAAGCTTGGCAAGATCCGTTCGACCATCGACCAACTAGTCCTGCCCGCAACTTCTGCGCAGATCGCTTCGGAATTGGAAAAGAATCCCCTGCTGCAAACGGACAAACAACTTCGTCTCTTCTGTCTGATCGTCAAGGGCGACATTGACGGCGAAATCGACGCCCGTGCAATGCGTGAGGATTGGGAGGAGGTGCAGAAGCTCGCAGCGGAAATGGGCAACAACAAATGGCAGTATCGCGCGCTCGCTCAGCTTGGTGTGGCCGCCTTCTACAACGGCGATCTGAATACTGCCGGAAAGAACGTCGCCCGCGCCTTTGCCGAGGCAACCAAGAACGGTGATGGTGCCGCACAGGTCGTTTTCTTAACCATGCTTGGGATCGGCCTTCGCGAGTCGCACGCGAACGAAGACGCGACGACGTACTTCAACAATGCCCTCAAGATCGCCAGCACGACTCCAGACACTGAGTACCCGTTCTTCACCAAGGAAGCGCTTTTGGAAAACTTGATCGACGTGAACCAGGCAAGCGCTGCCCAGAAGTTGGCCGATGAGATTCTGGCACAGGCGCAGCAGCGACACCATCCTCAGGCCCAGGCCATTGTGTTGACGCTCGAAGCAAACATTGCGAAGCAGCGACACGACGACGCGGCGGCACTACGCGCTCTCCAACAAGTGATGGCATTGTCCAAATCCGGCGGTTTTATCAGAGAACTCGCGGATGCGCAGGCCCAGGCGTCAGACATCTACCGGGACCGCGGCGAACTGGAGAAGGCGACCGAGTTTGCAAATCTGGCTGCGATTTCTACTCAGGAAAGCGGCGACACATGGTCGGTCCCACGGCGACTGCTCACCGTGGCCATGCTTGATACCAAAGAAGGCAACTATGATGAGGCGGATCGCGTTTTTGATCGCGCCTCGACATTCGTCGATGCACTGATTGGCGACTATTCCAGCGTCCTCGAGAAAACAGCCGTCATCAAGGCATCCGGCGACCTATACTCGCAACATTTTGCGCTGGTCGCGGATCGATTCAACGATCCTGCTAAGGCCTACTCGATCATTGAGCAGGTCAGAGGCCGTGTGACGACCGACCTGCTTATGGCGGGTTCCGTCGCTCCCGAGCAGGCGAAGAAGGACCAACGAGCAATTTCCGAACTGCGCCTCAAGTTGGCTGGCGCGCGATCAACCAGCGAGGTTCGCCAGATTCGTGACCAGATCTTCCTGGTGGAGCAGGCCCGCTGGATTACTCCCGAGATCAATATTCTGAAGGCGCAGTCGCACGACCCGGTCGGCATGGAACAAGTCCAGCACAGTCTCAATCCCTCATCGGTCATTTTGGAATACGTGCTAGCTGATCCCCGCTCGTATTGCCTCGTCATTTCAAGAACGGACGTTCGCAGCGTGCCGCTCGCGGCCAAGAAAAGCATCGATCCCCTGATTACGGCATATCTGAAGGCAGTGAAGGCCAAGGCACCGGCCAAAATGGAAGCGCGCGCCTTGTATGATGCGCTTCTTGCGCCAGTCCCGACGGCGATGCGGAAGGGGCAACTCGTCGTGGTTCGTGATGGCCCGCTGCATCTTGTACCGTTCGATGGGTTCATCGATAACGGAGGTCGGTACGTCGCCGAAACCCACACGGTGATTTACGAGCCGTCGGCGACCAGTTTCTATCTGCTCACGTCGCAGAGACATTCTCCAACGTCAGCGGCGCGCGCCCTATTGGCGGTGGGCGGCGTTCCGTACAGTCCCACCGAACTGAAGCATGCCAGTGTCACCCGTGGCTATGAGCCGGAAGCGCTGAGTGACCTGCCCGCATCAAAGGACGAAGTCATTGCCGCGGACGCCGCCTTGCCCGGCGCTGGCAACCTCCTCTTGATCGGATCGCGCGCTACCGAATCGGCCTTCAAGAGCGCTGCCAATTCGCAATACCGAATCATCCACCTCGCAGTACACGGCTATGCCAGCACAACGGAGCGAAACCACTCGGCGCTGGTCTTATTGAGCGACCCGGCCGCCGGCGAAGACGGTTCTCTTCAGGCTTCTGAAATTGTGCAACTGCGGCTGAATTCCGATCTCGTCATTCTCTCGGCCTGCGATACGGCTGTGGGACCAATTGAAGGAGAGGAGGGAATTGCCGCGTTGTCGAGTGCGTTCTTGCTGGCAGGCGCGCGGAGCGTGGTCTCAACCCTTTGGTCGATTGATGACACCTTTTCGCTCTTCCTGATGAAGCAGTTCTACAAGCACCTGGCGGCGCATGAGACGGTTGCGGCGGCGCTTACTGCCGCGAAACGCGACATGTTGCGGCAGTACGGCGCCGCGGCGGTTCCATATTATTGGGCGGGTTTCACATTGGAAGGCGCAGCCAACCTGCCCGTTGCACATCATGACTAAAACCAACATGACAACCACCACTCTAGGTCCAAAGCAGCGCACTCAAATCCTGGCTTCGGTCAAGAAGTGCATTCTCAAGCAGCACTTCAATGTGGGAGGCGTGAACTACGGCGAGTGGGCCAAGCGGTTTGACGAGCGATCGCCTTCCCTGCTCGGTGTAGACATCGAGGAGTTCGAGGATGGGGTACGCAAGGCCTTGGCGGAACTTGGCAGCAGCCATACTGTCTTCTACCACGAGCAGACCAACCGCCTTCTGCCGCAACACTCGATCAATGCAACCGTCCGCGCCTTTGGGCCTGCTGGTCAGCAACGCTGGCACTTCCTGGATGTCTTCGAAGATGGTCCAGCGCACCTTGCTGGCATCAAGCCGGGCGATATGTTGGTCGCCGTCGACGGGACTCCCTACGCGCCTCCAGCGATGCCCCCATTCAGAATCGGCGAAACGCACAAGATTGCCATCTCAAGCGCGCTGGGTGAAAACCCACGCGAAATCACCGTCAGCATTCCATTCAAAAAGGGCACCAAAGACCGGCCGCCTATCGTCGAACCCAAGAGTCCGATTCATAGAGTCGCTGCTCCCAAAACCGGGCTTCTCAAGATCCCCTTCTTCCCTGGTCCCACAGGAATCAGCTTCGCGAACGCACTCGACCTTGCAATTCGGGATCTCAGAAGCCAAGGCTGCGACCGGCTCATCATTGATCTGCGCGGGAACATCGGCGGCAGTTTGGGGTTCGCCCGTCTCGCGAGTTACCTGTGCGCCGGTCGGATCCCGATCGGCCACAGCCTGACGCCGACCCGCCTCCGCAGAGGGTACACCCGAGACTCCCTGCCGCGTGTTCCGATGCCGCAAACGACACGCCAGTTCATGTTCGCCCTCGCCCGTTTCGCCCTTCGCGACAAGTCCGTCATGCTCCTTACCCAAGGGCTAGGGCCCCAGCCGTTTCACGGCAGAGTCGCCATTCTCGTGAACGAATGGACCAACAGCGCAGCCGAGATGCTCGCGAGCTTCGCCTCAGAAAACCGTCTGGCGACGATCGTCGGCACCAAGACCGCCGGCAATGTCCTCGGAGCTGTGAACCAGAGAGTCGGAGCCGGGTACTGGTTACGCGTGCCCGTCTTCGGTTGGTACACGTCCAACGGCAAATGCCTCGAAGGGCAGGGTGTCTTACCAGATCTGGAGATGGATGTAGATCCACCCGCATTGAACACGGCAATCGACCAACAAGCGAGGCGTGCGGCCGAAGTTCTTGACGCTGCCTGAGGGGCCGGCGGTCAACCGGGACGAAATACCGATGACTGGATCATCAGTAGAGCGTTGGGCGACCCATCCAGAGGGTAGTCGCAGGCGGCCATGCACCAGCCGGTTCCAGTTTCACGGGCTGGCGTTTTGCCCAAGTGGCCTTTCTACAGAACGGCCCGTTTTCAGGGAACGCGTTTTTCACGAGATCTATCGGGTTAAGGCTGTTCCCGAGAGGAATCCGGCGCGTTCCGGAGCGGCCCGACGTTTATGTGGCCATATGAAGCACTAATCAGCGGAGGCCACCGCGCTCCCATACGAACACGCGGGAACCTAACGATGGAGTCATTTCAGGGTTTCAGGGTGTTCGGAAGCCCGGAAGCCCTGAACCTGGAGGAACAGCAGTAGCCCGATAACCAGACATTGTTCCCCTTTGCAACCGCCCTTTGTCCGAGCGAATCGCAGCCCGGCACAGCCCAACGATTCGCCGCGAAGCGCCGGCTGGGCACCCGGCGGCAACTGCATTGGGGGCTTGGCGATCAGTAAGCTCGGTCTTATTTATTTTGTTTCGATCGTCAACGCGTAAGCTGCCACGGTCGTGTCTGCGAGTGTGACAGTGAGAGTGTAGATTCCTGCAGCGGAATATATCTCGCGTGGCAAAGTCAGGACGAGTGCTGTCTTCTTCTCGGCGGATTTGTCGACAACGATTCGAAAGTCGAGAGGCATTTTCCCGTACCTGACAGCGATGATCTGGTCCAAACCAGTGCCGGGGATGGAAACCTGGGAAGCCCCAACCGCCGCCGAGGCTTTCTCAAGAGCGGGTTTTGGAATCTTCGCCGCGTCCGCCTTCGGCACGTCCACCACAACCGGGGGATACTGCGCGTCGCACCCGTCTACGTTCTTAGGATCCTTGCGGCAGAGGACGAGCTGCTTGACATCCTTACTGGGGTCAAATGGCGCAGGAGCATCCTTGGCCTCTTTGGCCGGCGTGGGCGGTTTCGGTAGCGTCGCAATGGCGAAGGTGGGTCCGGCCGGGTCGAGCTTGCAATCTGGCTTGCAGTCTTTCCGATTCGGATAGAGCAACGACGCTTGGTCGAGCCCCGTGCCCAATAAAGATAGCTTCAGACCGTCCTCGGAGGAGAGGATGCTCACCTTGGAGACCGCCATAATGTGCGAAAAATCCAGATCGACCCGACTGACGAAGTATTGGTCGGGCCAAAGCAGGCGCCGCAGTATGACGGCTGGCGCGCTTCGCAGAAGCTCGGTAGGTGCCAGCAGAGTTCGTTGGTTCACGGAGCTGGCGCGGAATGGCGCATCGCGGAGCCCGAAGATCTTGTCGCCGATGATGACGATCCATGGGTTCACGGTGGTTTTCGGATTGTCGTCGCCGCACTGAATATTGAGACCCGAAGGAGGCGTGAACGGTATTCTCACCTCAGAGAGGGCATCGGAAACGGGGGCGATTACCAACTTCGCCGCGTCAATCTCCACCGGCTTGGCCGCTGGCGGTTGAAGGCCCAATTTGGACAGCAGCGGATGACTCTGGCCATCCCTACCAATCAGACTGGCGCCGCCAGCCGCAGCGATGTCCTTTGCAGCGGCGGTGAATGTCAGCGAATGGTCCGCGGCAGAGACAGTCACCGTTGCTGGATCAAGCACGGTCTTACCGATGCGGACCGTGACGCCGGGCAGGAATGTCCCGTGAACTTCGACAGAGACGAGGCCTTGGCCGATGTCGGTCACCAGGACGCTGCCCGGCTGGGGAGCGGTTTGGTAATTGCCGATCGGATAGCAGAACTCCTTTTCGTTGGTCAATTGGTCCGCGCTCCGATTTCCATTGTCGTAGGTATGGCGCCAGCCAATCTCGACACAGGCGGTCGCGAACAACTCGTCGGCCGAGGCGATCACCTTAGAGGGCACGGAGAATTGAACGAAGTTTTGACTGGTTCCGGGCCGAACGTAGTGCTTGCCAAGCACCGGGTGGATTTGCCAGGCGAAGCTGGCGACGCGGGTCTCCTCGCAGTCGTCGCCACCAGCCCCTCTAGGCGGACAGCGATTCGGACGTTCGAGCGCGACAGTCTCCTGTTGCTGAACCAGGTAGAACTTCTTCTTGCCCCAGAGAATGCCGCCGCCGACATTGAACACGCCTCCGATAACCGCGCCCACGCTGGCCATGAAGGAATGGTCCACCAGGCTGGCGACGTTGTAAGTGCGCTCGCGAGGCAGCAGTGTCACAATCGAGGGTGCTTCGGAGGCTTCGGCGGCCTTGGGCGCGTAGATACTGACGCTGATCTCTGCGATGCTGTCCTTAAGAATCTTATTGTCGGAATTCTCGGGAGCTTCAATCGTGATGGGAAAGCCCAGCGTATAGGTGGTCTTCAACCCACGATTGCCGGTCTGCAGGCGGTCGCTTAGTGCACCATCGAGCAGCAGCCGGAGATTGGCAATTTCATAAGCCAATTGCATGGATTCGTTCAGCGTGTCCAGTGAGGACTGGCTGGGGGACGGCAAGGCCAAAGTGGGAGCGGGGGGCGTAGGAGCAGCCGGTGTGACCGAACTCAGTGTGGTAGTGGTTCCAGGCGTGGTGGAGGCCGTAGAGGCGTCCACCCCTGAGGCAGGTGTGAACGTGCTGGCGCCCAGTGTAGGCGGACCGGAAGCGCCAACGGCTACCCCTAGCTGGCGCATCTCGCCCCCTTGCACGTTCCCGATGTGGCTCAGCACGGTAGCCTGATCGACGGCATGCAAGCTCGCAAGCTGGCTTTGAAGACTGGAGAGCAGCGCCTGGAGATAGAAATCGTCGTACACCTTAGGAGGCGCGACGAGCATGCCCGGCGTGTGAAGAGGTTTGGCTGTTTCCGGCATCCTCGCGGTGTCGCTAGCGGGCTGAGCGAAAAGCGTTGCAGCCAGGACCACAGGGGCAAGAATGACGTAGATTCGCATGCTGACTCCACTAATCCAGATGGAGAACCGGTCTCGATTCGCCCAGCGCCTCTTGCTCGATGATAACGCCGGACAGAGTCGCGCTGTCGCCTTCCTGGTAATGCTGCGCCATGTTTGTCATCGTGCCTGCCGCGATGTTAGCGTCGAAGGGCTGGTTATGCGCCGGATCGTACATGAGCAGGGCCCAGGCCGGCAGATTGGGGATTTCCAGAAAGCAGTAGCCGGCCTGGTAATGAACCACGCCGTGGTATTGGGATGACGCCAGCGCCGGACTTGACGGTGTGCCCATTTTCGCCTTTCTCCTTTCCCTTGACTTTGAAACGGGATTTCCTTCTTGGACTCCCGGGTCCCATTTAGTATATGCCTAAGGGCTTGCAGGTTAAAGGGGGGCCTCTTCGATGAAGACCGTGAGTTCGCCGGAGTGGGCGGTGAAGGATGCGGGGGCATCATTCATGGTCAAAAAGAGCGGGCCTCCATCGCTCGCGGCAAGAGTCACCACGCAGTACGCTCCGGCGGTGAAGGCTTTGCGGCCGCTGTAGGGGCCGCTGGCGCCGGTCTCGGGGAGGTCGGCCGTGCTCCCCCCGAGTTTTCCTACCAGCGCGCCGTAAGGCGCGGAAGCGATCAGGGTGGCGGCGGTGCTAGGAGGGTTGGAGGGGTCTTTCGGAATGCCGTTGGCTCCGCATTCTTCGGTCTTGCTGGGCCGCCACTTGACAGGCACCTCGGCATTCTTCTCATCCTTGTCTTTAACGGAAACGCGCAGCAGCCGCGGGCCGGAGATGTGTTCCAGAACTACTGTCCATAGTCCGTCCGGTTTGGCCGGAACCTTGGCCCATTTGATTTCCCGCCATGATGGATTTGTCATTAGTCCTCTCCATGTTATTTGCGCAATACCCACTCCAGCTTCTTGGGGTCGGAGTTTCTCAACCGCTCCTGATCGAGCGGCGAGACTTGCACGATCGCCTCACAGGTTGTCTTGCAACGCACAGCGGCCACTCCGGCTCTGCCCACTACGACGATCGCACCGTCGAAGAGGTCGATGTGGCTGCCGGCGTTCAACGCCCTCTCATCGCCGGCGGCGAGCGGCAGCAGGTACAGCAGCGTCGCTCCGCTGTCGGGCACACTGGGTTCGGCCTCCAGATCCGAAGGTACGATGGGCTGGCCCTTGGCGATCGGCCGGTGGAGATACTTTCCCGACAGAGGCTTGAGGTCGAGAGCCCCAGCGGAAACGATGTCCGGCTCCTCAATGCGCCAGTTGAGGGGCAAATCGTGCGCGGCGGTCCAATGCGCCGGCGGCGTTCCCGTTGCCGCCGCCGCACCGGCGTGGCCTGGCGCTGGCTTGACCGGTACGCGCTCGTGGATGATGTAGCCGCCGACCGCCAGGAGAATGGCCCAGCCGAGTAGAAACATAGTTCTCACGTGCACCAGGAGAAAGAAGCCCGCGGAGTTAGACCAAGTTCTCCATTTCTCCGGGAGAGCCAAGCACACGGTCTGAAACAGCTTCGTCACGTCATTGACTGTTTGTATTGGAAGTCCTCAACATCGAGAAACCCAGTGGCGCCGCCCAGACGCAGCCACAGTGCCTTTTCGTCGTTGGAATCGGCGGGAATCGACAGATGAAGCGCTTGCAGAACCTGGAACCGGAAAAGGTCTACGGCACTGCGCATGACGTCGGCGAACACGCGGTAGCTTTCGCACGCCAACAAATAGAAAATAATTGCGCAGACTGTGCCCACGGTCCCGGCGGTAAGGAATTGCCAAGCGGTTGCATCGCGAAACACGAAGCACAGGGTGGCGGTCCAGAAAAGCGTAAACACCACCGACAACCAGAACAGCGCAACCATGGTATCGACTTGCACTTTGCTGTCCTGCAGGACAGCATAGTAATCCTTGGCATCCTTCTGTAGGGAATTCTGAAGGCGGGTCCAGAAAATGTCGAGGTCCATATAGTAGCGCGCCAGCGAGTATGTGCCGATCGTCCGGCCTATGTTGCCCATGGTGGTGGGGGCCAAGATATTGTTGGCGACGGGTCCTTCCGGCTGGTCTTCGGCGAGGGGACGGATGCCGGGGTAATTCACCTGGCGCCGTTGGAGAAGGTGGCGGATATCGAACTCGCGCCGGTCCATCGCGTACTGGATGGCAAACTGAAGGTCGGTGAGGGCGTCCGCAAGGACGCCAGTGCGTCCGGTCCGATGGGCGGCGAGTTCGACGGCGAGGAGCGCGACAGCTTGGTCCAGCGTGTCAAATGTCAGGTTATGGCAACCGGACTGCAAACGGCGGATTTTATCGATTTTCATGCCGACGGGTTTCGCGGACCAAGATTTCTGATCCTCGGGCGCCAGTGACGGCTGTTCCCGCCCTGCGCGCCGGGAGCTTTGCAGGGTAGCTTTCCAGACGTCTTTCGCTTTGCGGACGGTCTCGCGCGCGTCGACAGCCTCCTCGTATTGCCGGTCCAGTCCGCGGAGTTTCTTCCACTGGGCGCGGCAAAGCCACGACGAGCACAACGACAGGGGGCCGATTCTGCCTTCCAGCATCCGCAGGAGTACGGAGCTGAGGGTGGAAAGAAAGTACGCCAGCGCGAGCAAGATGAGGAGGGCGACGGAATACCTAAACGTCTTCTGGTCCCACGTGTCCGCCTGGGTCAAAAGTGTGCCGATCCACGCGCAATGGGGGTATGCCATTGAAGCGTTGGCAGCGAGAAAGAGAATGAGGGGCATCATGCTGCCGAGCCAATAACTCTTGGAGCCGAACTGTGAGCGGATGGAATCGAGCAGGGCGGTCAGCATGGCTTGCCCCGCTTGTGCCACTCCTGGCACTTCTGGCAGAAAATGATGTCCTTGGGGGCGGGTTCCGAGAAGTTGAGCGAGACCGGAGTCGAATGGGTGCCGCTCAATTCCGCACTCAACGTGACTAGGTGGATACCGCGTTGTCCGTGCTCGATGACATACTCAGACATGGAGTTAGGTCCAGCTCTCGCATGGATCGAGATTTGCTGGTCACCCAACGTCAGGTTGATGCATTCGTCGGCACCGTCGACGTCGGTGAGAACATCAAAAGCGAGCCTGCCGGGGCCAGCCGTTCGGACGTTGTCAATGTTGGCAATCATGCGGGACGCACGCTAGCACTCGCACGGGAACTTCCGACAGCGCGGGCAGCGATCTTTCGGCTCTGGCTCCGCGTATTGCACGCGGTCACCGCCGAGGTAGTACACGGTCGCCCGCTTGGCTCGGTGGGTTGGCGCGGAAAGAAGCCCGAATTTCTTTCCGGAAAGTCTGAGATCGTGGACCAGAGCCTCCGAAGAAATGAAACGTTTCGGCTTGGATCCCGCAATAGTGGTCCGGTTGCCCAAGTAAATTGGGTATCCGGCGAGATCGCGGAGCTTTATGGCGTTGCCGGTTCCGAAAGCCCTAGTGAGCCCGGTGACGGTGTGGAGATGGAAGTCCTTGCCGGTACGGACGATCACGCCCTTTTCTTTGGAGCGACGCACTTGCGCGATGGCGTCTTTCAGGCCGGTGTCGGCGTCCACGACCGGCATGGAAACGCCATGCATCGGAAAGAAGATCTTGCCCCGGCGTTTCAGCGGGTTGATCATGGAAATCGAAAGTAGTATAACAAATAAATCTATGGAGTGGTTTCTTAGACTGGCGCACGAGCGGGCGGAAGCGGAGCGAAAGAAGAAAGCGGTGATCGACGGGGGCGAGCTGTTTTGGACGGCCTTACAGGGCAGGGTGAAAGAGGCGCAGATAGCGTATCACGACCTTTACCCAGCGACCGCCGCTCGGCCGAATACCATCTATGATGACAAGTCGAAGCCGTGCGAACCCTTTCTGAAACGCGAAACCCAGTTGGCCGGCACGGCAGCACAGGAGAAGGACCGGGTCACTCTGCAGTATCACCCACCGGCAACCATTACAGCGACCTATAGCCCGGAAGTGTCGACCATAGTGCTGACGGTGTCTTTAGGGACGGCAGGCGATGTCGTTCTGCAGTGCGGGGGTAAAGAAGTCACGGTCGATGGTGCCTGCGAGTTGATCCTGCGCCCGATTCTGTTCGACGATCTTCCCAATGCCTAGGGGGCGATACCTTGGCAGGACGGCGCAGCCGGGAGCTTCGCAATAGCTGTTGCGAAATCCCATATGCTGAAGGATAGGGCACTTTCTCCCGCAACCGATTGATTCGCTGGGTGTTGCAGTAAATTCTCCGGATCCGTCTTGTGAAGTCCGGCTCACGCCAATTGGACGTCTCGCCGTTGTCGGCTGCCGCACGGCCTTGAAATTGGAGGACCGACGCGGGAACGCTCACCCGCCTGATACCCGCAATGCGGGGGCCGGCGCGATCCTGGGTACGGTGGACCATTGACACCTGCTGCGACTGTTTGGCCTTCCTCAAGTACGCGGCCGCGCAGGGAATCGGAAAGCCCCACCCTCTTGGGCGGGGCTTGTTCGGAATCAGCGCGTCGCCACTATTGATTTCAGCGCCGGGACTTGAACGACTGAGGCCGAGGTATACCAGCAATCCCCCTGGAGGTATTGATCACACGCAGTGGTGATCCGCCAGCACCACCCACCATTAGGCCCGTCCGTGCCGAGTAACTCCGCCCTTCTAAACTGACAACCATCTCTGGTCATTGGGGTGAAGTCCTGCGCCGTGTAGACGTAGGGACTGCGACGCTCCGTTCGGCGTTGGCTCTTTGCGGCGCACGGGCTCGGTATTGTTGAGTCCGCCAGCGCCGCGATGGGCTGGGTCGGCTCGGCGCTCGCGTGAACAGATGGAGCGCTTGGCATCTCTACTGACGGCTCTTTGGCCAGCGCTACGGAGGTTGCGAACATGTTGATGGTGGCCCACAGGGCTAAGAACGCCACGGGTGGGCGAACGAATCTGCATGCGGCTGTAAACATTTCTATTCTCCTTTTTGGAAGACCGGCGCGAAATTGGCTGCGCGTTCGCGGTGCGATCTCTTGTGTCGGTTTTAAGGCAAGTTCTGCGAGCTGCCAAAAAGGCCCCACAGATTCCGCGGCCGGGCAAATGTGGCCCAGACAGGGTGCCGGCGAGCGCGAGACCGACAGCCACGGTATTCAGCGCGCGCGGTCTGTGCGGACCGGCCGGTGCGCGTTAGTGCTCCGTGCCGGTGTCGCGGGCGACGTTCCGCACTATTGGGACGATTGAGATTCGGCGAACCAGTATTCGCCCAGAGAGGGCAGCATGAGGGCCTTCAGGTTTGGCGAGGGGGGAAAGATACTCGGAATATCTGTTCGTGAGGGCATGAAAGATCACGCCCTGCCACCGAAACCCTATGTCAGCCGGATGTGGTGACCACGGCGAAGTTCGGCTCCATGGACAGGCACGCCGGAAGCGAGCGCAGTTCTGAGCCTGCTGTTGTCCGGCTCCCTCGTCACCAATCCGTTGCTGTCCGCCGTCAGGCGTGCCCGCAGGTTATGTTCCTCCGGAAGATGTCGCAGCAACTCCTCCAATTCGGGAACCGGAAGTGTGATTGAGACACAACAATACTCTGGCGGGACCTTATCGGCGCCATCCACAACCAGCGAGTCCTGGCTGTTTTTCCGCAGCGAAATCGTGTTCAACCGACCCTTCACGCACCGCAGGCCGCGAGATTCCATGAAGTACTTGAGAAGGCCCTTCAGTCGCTCAACCTTGTTCTCGGCCGCGGCCTGCCGGCACTGTAAGCGATCGATCTCGGTCTTGGCATTCCGCGCTTCAAATTCTTGCGACTTGATGTAGTTCGCAATATTATCCACTTTCGCCCCGAAGGCCTCACAGTAGTCGAGTAGGGCCTGGCGCAACTCTTCCGGTATTTCGCCGTTGTTGTCGGCCGCCGCCTCGGTGGCGGATTCCATCAGCAGGGACAGGGATTCGTCCAACTCAAACAGCGTCATCTCCGACGTAAGGGTGAGGGATGGCGGCAGGGGAGTTTGACATGCCATAAAGACCTCCATTTTGTCTGTCAAAGGCGCGCACTCCGATCGGATGTGCGCGCCAGGTTTGGACCAGAGTCAATCGCCGCCGCCTTCGATTGAACGTGCGCTGGGCGAGATCAAAACAGCGGGAGCTGATCAGAAGAAGGTGCTGAGCCGATTCTCCGCCGTGCGGCCGCCGCCGGCGCATCCTGCCCAAATACCAGCGAGGGAATGGAGCGCGGCACGGAGATTGGCGACGGCTCCGCAACTGGTTCCGGCGCCATTGGCTCGGGTGTTTCGACTTGCGGTTGTTGCGCCTGGAGAGCACGCCAGATTTCGTCGGCGGATTGGCCGACGCCCTGGTTCATCACCAATTCGCGTGCCAGCGTGGTGAGCACATCGGCGCCATCATCCATCGCCTGCAGGCCGCTGTCAGCGAATTTGCCCTCGATCGCCATCGAAACCAGCAATTTCCTTCCCATGAGGCGAAGGCACCCGACCTGCGCTGTGTTTTCGTAGCAGAGGAATCGCACGGTCACAGGCTTGGTTTGGCCGATGCGCCAACTCCGGCGGCTGGCCTGCCTCAGCGTGAAGGTGGAGTATCCGGTCTGGTACCAGATGATTGCGGGGCAGAAGATCAAGTCGAGCCCAGTTTGAACAAGGCGTGGATGCCCGATGAAGGCTTGCACGCCCGCCTTGAGCTGGCGCTCGTACCACGCCTCTCTGTCCTCCGGTGGCGTTTGTGTAGTGAGCACGGCCGATTTGATGCCAGCCGCGTTCAGGACTGATTCGAGCCGGCGCGTTACGTCACGCTTCTGAGTGTAGGTAGCATAGATCTGAACAGCCCGCCGATTCTTGACTTCGGATTGAACCATCTCGACAAGCTTGCGCTCCTTCGCATACAGGACGGACTCATCGAGATCTGGCGGGTCCGCAATCAAGAACCGCTCGCGCTGTTTGGTCTCCTCGTCATAGGCAACGCCCCACAACGGTCCAATCGAAAACGGCCGGTCGGGATACAGCAGCAACGCATTGAGGGCCGTGCTGATCACCGACGAATTGCCGCGGTGTTCCTGCAGAGCTTCTGCGATGTCCTGCTCCAGTTGCGCGTATGCTTCGGCCAGTGGTTTGTCCATCGGGATACTGACCACCTCTTCGGTGTATGGCGGAAGATTGGCGGAGATGTCCTCCAACGAGACGAACGCCCCAATATCCATCAGAAACCTGCCGAAGAGCAGCGGCGACGCTCCGGGCCGCTCTTTCACCCGCTTGGTCACCTTCGCTTTGGAGCACGCGTTCTCCTGGGGCTCGATCGTAGTGATGGTCTCCAGCACGCCGTACGTTTCTGTGAAACTCCGAATGCCGGCTTCGCCGTATTCATAGCCCTGGGAGACCATGCGCCGGGGGTCGATCCGATACAGGACGTTGAACACGTCGGAGGCCATGCCACCAGTCAGCGTGCCGGTGAGCACGATCGTCTTGTCGACGGCGGCGGCGAGCGTTCCGAGCGCGTTACCTTGCGCGGTGTCGGCGGCTTTCGCCTCGTGCACTTCGTCGGCGATGCCAAATCTGAAAAAGTGCGGAAGATACAAGCCAATCACGTAATACCT
>PLOR01000044.1 GCA_003142185.1 Bryobacterales bacterium | reverse complement strand
CCGTACTTCAGCAGGAGATCTACCGTCTGTGTCCCGCCGCTCTGCTGGCCGGAACTGATCAGCACGAGATTCGCCTGGTGCCCCAAAGTGGTCGTAATCAGCAGATTCGTCTGCATCGGTTCGGCAGACACCGGCTTTATGGTCACCAGTTCCGGCTCATGTTCCGAATGCTCGGCCTGGAAGTGTTCCGGATCCCCAATGACTACCGAATTAACGGGTTCAGGCATCCGAATCGAGGTCGCTACCCGTGGAATCAGGCGAAGCGTGATGACCTTCTCATCAAGATTAGCGCGGGTTAGGATTACCGGGTCCAGCTTTGCCCCGCTGGCCACAGGTAGAACCAATGCCGCCGATGTTGGCGTCTTCGGACGCTCCCTCGTTTGCCCTGAAGCGATTTCCAGCAAGCTCAGTGCGCAAATGCAGATGCTTAAATGGCGCATGCTATTTCCTTTCTTTACCCCTCAATTCAGCGCGATACTGTTGTCCGATCCGTTGCACGTAGGCATAAACCTCCGCTGACGAATATTCGAGCCCCCGAGTGAGAACCGGCCCCTCGCCGGCCGCGTAGGCAGCGATAACCAGACGAAGGTCGCCATGGAACAACTCCTGTAGCTCCGCCAGGTAGGCGACCCCACCACGAATGTTTTCGTGAATATAGAACGGATGGGCCACGCCGAAGTGCTGGGCAGTCGCAGGCATCAATTGCATCAGGCCCATGGCGCCCTTCGGGGACACGACTCCCGGTTGCCAGGCGGATTCGACTTGAATGATCGCTCTAACCAGGGCTGGAGAAACTCCAAACTGGCGTGAGTAATAATCGGCGCACCGCTCCTCGTATTCGCGGGCGCTGATCGGCTCGCCCGCAAACGCAGGGCCTACCACGATGACAATACCTAAAAGCGCCGACGCTCTGCGCATGCCGGTTCCTCTTCTCCACGCTCTGCCGCGTCAAAATCTCTGCTGTAACGCTGTGTGTCGAAGACGAGGCTCTCGAACCCATCCCTCAACATCAGTCGCTTGCGATCGTTCTGTGTCTTCGCAATCAGGGGCAACAATACATCTCGCAATTCGGCGCTGATCTCGCGCACGCCCAAGATTCTCAGCGCCTCCGCCAGATCCACCATCTCGGCAATCGAGGGCGGCTTCTCTAGCGTGTAGCCCCGAAGCGCGTGAGCGAACCCGGCAAGCTGCCCATGCAGCTCCGCGTGGGCGTCGGCCGTTCGCTTTTCCAGAATTCGCGTCTCCCGCTCGATCGTCGGATGCTCGAACCGAAGATATAGGCTACGGCGCCGCAGTGGATCGCCAATCCGGCGAATTTCGTTCGAGGTCAGCACAACGAAGGGCCGGCTTCTCGCTTTGACCGTGCCGATCTTGGGGATGGAGATTTGCCAGTCGCTCAGGATTTCAAGAAGTTCCGCCTCGAATCCCTCTCCCACTTTGTCGATTTCGTCGATCAGCAGGACGCACGGTTTCTCGCAAAGAAGCGCCCGCAGCAGCGGCCCTTCCTGGAAGAACTCGAGCGTGTGGAGATCGTGGCGCAGGGACGCCCATTCGGCGCGGGTAGCGCCGCCGAGCGTATTCAGGTAGAGACGCTGTAGCGACTCATCGAACTTGCCGATTGCCTTGTCCTCATTGATGCCCTCGTAGCATTGCAGGCGTTCGATAGTCGTATCCGCTGCGATGGCAACTACCTTGGCGAGTTCTGTCTTCCCCGAGCCTGGAGGNNCCTTCCGCGAGGACCGGCTTCTGCATTTGAGCCGCCAGATAGATCACCTTCAGCGTCACGGGATCGGTGACGTACTTGGCGGCTTCCAGTTTCTCGGACAACTCTTCGATCGAGGAGAACACTTGCCTGCGCTCCTTGAAGGCATGTTAAAGCGGAATCGCTACAAGATTCTCCGACCGATCCCATATTTAGGCACTCCTCCCGACCAAGTTCTTTCATGCAAGACCTTCCAACTCAGCTACACGGACGAACCGCGCCAGATTTTTCTGCTGGACCCACTTTTACTCATTCCTCGCTTACCATGCCAAGCCGAGGTGAGATTGGATACACAGGGCACCGCCGTCGTTTCCCTGGACCCACTTTTACTCAATCCTCGTGCTTCGCGCCGAACGGAACCAGGAGCGTGTGCTTTTCATTTGGGTGGACCCAGTTTTCCTCATTCCTCGCGCGTCGGGTCACCGGCTCCTGCAACTGGCGACCGGTCACGTGCGTATTCGTACAGCTTAATAAGCTGGACCCACTTTTACTCATTCCACTTGATTGACGAAGGCGTCCCCGCGGCACATCGCTCGACTCGACAGGCAGAGTCACATATCCGCCCGCGCAAGGAGGTAGTGGAAATCGGGAAGCACCGCAAAAGGGCAGATTGGCACTTCTGCCCGTTCGGCCAGCATCGTGATCCGGTCGGCGCGCAGATTACCGAGGAACCGCCCGCCTTCTGACAAGTGCTGGACCCGAAGCGGATCGAATCCCATCAAGCGAGCGCAGGTTGCATCCGCGGCGACCGGGTCGTCGGCGAGCACAATCTTCCGAAGCTCACGCGCGGTTCCCTGCAACGGGCCGTTGCCTTCCATGGCTGTGATTCCATCTGCAATCACGAAATGGATCGGCACCGTCGCGCAAATATCGAGGATGCTTTCGTGAATCCCGTGCCAGTGCAGGAGATTCTTCGGCCAGCCATACTTCATTCCCGGCACGATTCCGAACATGTTCTTCAGGCTCAGAGTGACCCCCGCCCAGTGGTGTGTCTTGACCTTGGGCATCGAAACCACGAAATCGGAATCGAGAACCGAGCGCGGCAACCATAGCTCTCCGAGGCCGCTGTAATTCGCCCTCAGCTTCACTCTCACAAGTTCGTCACGGTTGAGATCAACGAACTCGATGTGCCGGTCCGCGAGATGAGGTTTCAGGTCCGCAGCCTGCACGACGAGTTCGGTGTCGCGTTGATGGCCCGGACCCTCGCCGATCGCGATCCGGGCCGCGCCAAGACGAAGGAAACAGCGGGCGGCCGCTCCGATAATGTTCGCGTTCGTGTTTACTGGCCCCGGCAGGTCTTCCACCATGTTTGGCTTGAGGAGAATTGCCTTGCCAAGCAGGTTGAGGCGAAACAGCCGCAATCCGTCCATGAGCAGCGTCTCGATTTTCTCGGAGTATTCGGCGGCATTGAGAATCGCCACAAATGAGCGAGGCCTTCGATAGGACACCGAATGTCTCGGCCACAACCAATCGGCCGCCACGCCTGCTGTCGCAGCCATGCCCGCAGCCGAGCCGAGGAAGCGTCGCCGATCCACATTCATCGCAGCACCTCGAAGGGATGAATCATCTCTCCGCACTTGAGTGCCAGGATGGCGGTGGCGAGAGTGGCATTGTTTCGAATGTCATGGCCGTCTCCGATGAGCGTTGCCAATCTAGCCTTGAGATGCTCGACCGGCTCTTGATAAACGAACAGGCTGAGAATGCACCAGGCGAGACTCTCCACCGACTCGATGCTGGAGGATCTCTGCTTAAGCCAACCCAAACTGGCCTGAATGGCCGGCGTCCGTTTCTCATCCTGCAGTGCCAATAGTGCGATTGCGGTGGCCTCCACGTGGGCCGGAAGCGGCACTCCGTAAACGACGCTATTTCCGGCGTTCCACCCCCCTCCCAGGCACACTCGATCCAGAAGCATACCGACACCGAGGCGGATTCGTTTCTCCGCCCGCTCTCTGCGATTGCATGCGGTGAACTGTTTCAGGGCGATGACGCTGAAGACGGTTGGGATAACCCAGCTAGCCGAACCCGAAGTCCAGGGCCAGCCAAACCTATCGGGATCGAAGCGAACGCTATGATCGGTCGTTTTGAATTTCCAACGCCATAGCCAGTGCCCCTCTTTGCCGCGTTCTTCGAGCAGCCAGCTCAGGCTTCTGGCTCCGGAGTCTGCCGGTCCATTCATCGCAATCAGCGTGCTCAGCGCAAGACCAGTTGTCCAAGAACCCTCCGAATCTCCCTGAAACGCCGGCCAACTCCCGTCGGGAAACTGCCACTTGAGCAACAGCCTCATGACTGAGCCCGTACCGCCCTCCGTTGCCGACGCCAGGACGAGTGCGGCCAAACATGTTGCTTCGAGGCTTGCTTGGGGTGATTCGAAATAGCTCCATCCACCCGAAGGCAATTGACGGGTAGCGAGGTTCCGAAGCAAAACTGAACATTGGTCGGGCACGTTTGAGCTATTTCCGAAACGTCGCCGCCGTCGAGCCGCTCGCAAGAGTTCCATCCCCTCCGGTCGGCTGTAAGGAGAGCCACTGGTGGAGATCCGCTAATCGATATCGAACCAAGGAACCAATCTTGATGAAGCGTGGGCCGCGCTTTTCGACTCTCCATTTCCGAAGCCTCGCCAAGCTGACTTGCAGCAAACGCGACACTTCCGACTCTGTGACTAAAATGAGGCCGGTACTGTTTGAGCTGTTATCGAAATCTGAAACCAAGCCGATTTCGGCATCGACGCGTGGAGACCTGGCACTTGCCGGCATTTGGACCTTGGGGGAGGCGGTGCTCAACATTGCTACTCCTTGAGAAGGGCTGCCCTTTATATAGGACAGATGAGAACTTTCGTCAAACAAATTGCTCGCCGTTTCCGGCTCCCAGACCGTTCCGCGATTCCAATCGGGGCGTCTCACCAAGAACGCTTTTGCCCGATAATAGGGTTGATCCGTCGACGGAATGTGGGAGAGGACCCACTTCTTGAGGGAGGACCGGTCGGGGAAGACCAAACTGGCGAGGGCCGAGAGGAAGAGCCCATGGCAGTATACAAGCAACCGAAGAGCAAATATTGGTGGTACAAATTCGTCTGGAACGGAAGGCCGATCCGCGAAAGCACCAAGCAGACGAATATGCGTGTCGCTGAGCAGATGGAGGCGGCTCGCCGAACGCAACTTGCTAAAGGTGAAGTTGGGATCCGTGACATGGCGCGCATTCCGACGCTTGCCGAGTTCGCCGAAGAAAGGTTTCGGCCCTTTGTCAAGGCGACATTTGCTGCCAAACCCAAAACGCAGGTCTACTATGAAAACGGTCTGAACAATCTTCTCGCCTTTGACAGGCTAGCGGACCAGAGGATCGATGAAATCACTGGTGAACTCGTTGCCGCATACGTCGCGACGCGCAACGCCGTAAAGCTTGAAATATCGAGCATCAATCGGGAACTCCAGGTTCTCCGGCGCATGTTCAATCTCGCCTACGAGTGGAAGGTCGTGGAACGCCCGCTTGATCGCGTCCGGATGCTCAAAGGCGAGAACCAGCGCGACCGCGTTCTCACGTCCCAGGAAGAGAAGCGGTATCTAGGCCAGACGGCACCGCTGCTGCGCGATGTGGCGACCGTCTTGGTCGATTGTTCGCTGCGTCCAGAAGAGTGCTTCAGGCTGAAGCCGGTGCATATACAGCATGGAAACCTCGAGATCCCCTGGGGGAAGACGGCAAACGCAGTCCGCAAGATCCCGATGACCCCTCGAGTTGATGCCATCATCAAGGCTCGTGATCGAAGCCGCGATGGCTCCCCGTGGTTGTTTCCGGCTCCGACCGCTAGCGGGCACATCGAGCCGTCGAGTCTCAAGAAACAGCATGCAAAGGCTTGTAGGCTGGCGAAGCTCGATCCCTTCGACCTTTACACCTTTCGGCATACGTGTCTGACCCGTTGGGCGCCACACATGGATGTTTTCACGCTCCAGTACTTGGCTGGCCACAGCGACATCAGGACCACCAGGCGTTATGTTCATCCCCAGCAACAGGACACACTCAAGGCCATGGCGAGGGCGAGAAAAGCTCAACGTGGGCATACTTCTAGGCATACCGCGAAGAAAACGCCAAAGCCAAAGGGGACCGAATCCCCCGTAAGTAATTGAATTTTAGTGGTTTATTTTGGTGCGCCCGGGGTGACTCGAACACCCGACCTTCTGGTTCGTAGCCAGACGCTCTATCCAACTGAGCTACGGGCGCGCTTGGGGTTGACCTATTCAATGTAACCAACCTGGCGGCATCGGCGCAAGCGGAGTGCCCGCCACTTCTGGCACAATAGCGGTGTCCCAATGACGGAGCGTCTCTATTACGTCGATTCCTACCTGCGTTCGTTTCGCGCGCAAGTGGTGGAGGCGGCCGCGGGCGGCCTCACCGTGTACCTCGACCGCACCGCGTTCTACCCCGCTTCGGGCGGCCAGCCCTCCGACACCGGTTCGATCGCGGGGTCCGTCGTGCTGGAGGTCGTCGACGAAGGCGAGCGCATCGCTCACCGTTTGAGCTCGCCGCTCACCGCTGGCGCGGCCGATTGCGCCATCGATTGGGAACGCCGCTTCGACCACATGCAGCAGCACTCCGGCCAGCACCTTCTCTCGGCCGTTTTTGAGGAGCTCCACGCACTGCACACGGTGAGCTTCCGCCTCGGCGCGGACAGCGCGACCATCGACCTCGAAGGCGGAGCGGTCGAACCCCGCACCGTGCTCGAAGCCGAGCGCCGCGCCAATGCGGTCGTTTTCGAGAACCGCGCGATGTCGGTGGAGTTCGAGGATGCCGCGGCGGCCAGCGGCCTGCGCAAACCCTCCGAGCGGGAGGGCACGCTGCGCATCGTCAGCATCGCGGGCCTGGACCGCAGCGCCTGCGGAGGCACCCACGTGCGTTCGACCGGGGAGATCGGCGCTGTTCTCATCCGCAAGATCGAGAAAGTTCGCGAGACCACCCGCGTCGAGTTTGTCTGTGGCGGCCGCGCCGTCCGCCGTGCGCGTGCGGACTTCGAAGCGCTCTCCAATACCGCGCAGCTTTTCTCCGTGCCCCTCGACGATCTGCCCGCGCTGGCGGCGGCGCATCTCGAAACCAGCCGCGCCGCCGATAAAGTCCGCCGCAAGCTCGAAGCGGAACTGGCGGCTTTTCAGGGCAGGGAACTCTACGCCGCCACCGCCCCGGGCGCGGACGGTTTGCGCCGTCACACCCGGCGTCTGGAACGCGGAGGCCTTGAGGAATTGCGGGCCCTGGCGCAGAGCTTCACCGCGCAGTCCAAGTCCGTCTTCGTGGCCGCGGTCGGCGATCCGCCTTCCGTGCTGCTGGCGGCTTCCGCCGATTCCGGCATCGACGCTGGCAAGGCGCTCAAGACGGCGCTCGCCGAAGCGGGCGGCCGCGGCGGCGGAAGCCCCCGCATCGCGCAGGGCAGCGTTGGCCGCCGCGAATTGCTCGATCGCGTGCTCGAAAATTTATGATCTCGCCGGGCGCCCGGCCCGGCTTCCTCGACGAAGCCCCCGCCCCTACAGCACCGGGGAATCGTCGCCTAACATCGCCCGGCGCACAATCTTGATCGGCGGTGTGCCTTGCTTGATGAAAGAATCGTGGAATTCCTGTAGCGAGAATTGCGCGCCCTTTTTCTTCTTGTAATCTTCGCGCAGTTTCAGGATCTGCAATTTTCCCAGCGTGTAGACCAGATAGGTTGGATCGGAGGTGCCGCGCTTGGCTTCCTTCTCGGCCACCGGGCGCACCTGGTAGCCTTCCTTCACAAAGAACTCCACCGCTTCGTCGAAAGTCATCTGGCCGGTGTGCATCTTGATCCCCACGATGAAGCGCGCATTGCGTAGCAGCGCGTCCTGCAACTGGCCCAGGCGCAGCTTGCGGTCGCCGTTGCCGTAGCCTTCGTCGAGCATCATCTGCTCGGTGTAATGCGCCCAACCCTCGGCGTTGGAGCTGCAGCCGGACAGTTTGCGCACCTTGGTCGGCACCTGCTTCAACCAGAGGAACTGCATGTAGTGGCCGGGGAAAACTTCGTGTACCGCGGTGCTGATAATGGTGCCCCGGTTGAAGCCTTCCATGTACTCCTCCACGTCCTTGGCGGGCCAGCCGGTATCCGGCAGCGTGACGTTGAAGAAGGCTTCCTTGGCGACGTTTTCGTAAGGTCCGGGAGTGTCCATCGATGCCGTGGTCAGGGCGCGCATGAACGGCGGCGTCTCTTCGACAATTGGCGGGACCGTCGACGGAATGGTGATGATGTGGTGCTGCTCGATGAACTCGCGCAGGCCGCCCAGTACGCCGCGGAAAGTGTCCAGCAGCTTCTCGGGCGCCGGGTGGTCGCTTTCGAGTTCTTCGAGAATCTGTTGCGGCGTGCGCTTCGGATCGATCTCTCCCGCTACTCGTCGAAACCACTCCTGGTTGTGGCGCAGGTTCTCATAGCCGATCGCGAGCAGTCGGTCGAGCGGCGTATCCACCATCTCGTCGTACAGGAGCTTCTTGCGATAGTTCTCCGCCCCGATGCGGAAATCGCCGGTGGACCGCGGCAGCAGGTCGTCCTTCAACCAGGTCTGATACGCCTGGAGCGCGTCGATCACCGCCTGGTTCGACTGATGAAACTCGGCCACCAGCGCCTGGTCGGTAACCTGTTTGAACGCCGCCGGTACGTCGCTTTGGAAGAAGCCGACGATGCCCGGCACTTGCTCCAGCGCGACCTCGGTGTAGACGCGTGGCGGGTTGCTCAGGTTCTCGCGCGCCGATTGAAATAGACGCGGAATCAGCCGCTCGCGCGCGACGACGGACTTCAGCCGCTCGGCCTGTGGAGCATAGTTGCGGCTCATGATGACGAAGATCACGCTTGCCGCACCCGAAGAATAAAGGTCGGGATTCTTCTCCCAAGAGCGAATCGATTCGATCTCCAGAAGCTGGCCGCGGATCTGGGAGAGCAGCAATTCGCGGTCGGCCGCCGCGAAGGCCGATAGGCCGTGAGCGTCGAACGCCGCGACTTCGGTTTCGAAACCGCGCAGCGCGGCGGTTTGTGCTTGAATTTCGCTGCGCGCGCCGGAAGCGAGCAGCGCATCGTACTGATGGAAGCCCGCCTGCGTGCCCGCTTCCGGGGAGTAGCGGAAAACCACCTCGTTGTAATAGCGGTCGGCCAGCCGGTCAAACATCGCATCGCGGCTTTGCGCCACGCAGGCCACCGCCGACCCCAGAAGAAGAGCAATACGCGAGATTCTCATGATGAAAGGTTACCATTGCGGATGATTTGCTCCCATTGTGTCACAGGTGGGGCCGGCCAACGCCCGCCTGCGGGCGCATTTTCTTCACAGCATCAGGCGGCCACCGAGAAGGGCAACTGTTCCGTGTCATGCTGAATACGTAGACGAGCGATGTTACCGAACGCTTCATTGTTTTGCCTCGCGGCGTGCCTGCTGACCGGTTTGCCGGACGCAACCAGAGTGCAACTCAAGCCGCCCACGGTGGAAGCTTTTGATAAGTATATGCAGGCGGCCCAGGCGCGTTTCGACAGCAGCCTGCACGGCGGCCCGTTCCTTTGGGTGGATGCTTCGGCCGCTCGCAAGCGCGCCGTAAGTGAAGGGAAGATTCTCGCCGAGCCTTCGAACCAATCGGGCGATATCGAAGTTCCCGGCGGTCTGATCCACGATTGGACCGGCGCCGTCTTCGTTCCCGGCGCCAACCTCGCGCGGACTCTTAGCATGGTCGAAGACTACCCCAACCACAAGAACATCTACCGCCCCGAGGTCACCGATTCGCGCCTGCTCAGCCGCCACGGCGACGACTTTCACGTCTTCCTGCGCGTGGTCAAGACGCAGATACTGACCGTGGTCCTCAATACCGAGCACGACGTGCGCTATGTGCGGCTCGACCGCGCGCGCTGGTACAGCAAGTCATTCACCACCCGCATCGCCGAGGTCGAAGACCCTGGCCCCAACGAGCGTGAGCTGCCGCCGGGCAACGATCACGGTTTCATGTGGCGTCTGAACACGTTCTGGAAGTTCGAGGAGCGCGACGGCGGCGTGTACCTGGAATGCCAGGCCATTTCGTTGACCCGCGACGTCCCGGTAGGTCTGGGCTGGCTGATCAACCCCATCATCCGCAGCCTGCCGCGCGAATCGCTCACCAATACACTCAGGGAAACGCGCCAGGCGCTGACACCCGCGAAGCCATAGTGGTTCAGTCTCCGGGATGCGCGTTTCTCGGTCGCTTGGCGCTCACATAGACCTGGCGCTTATACTAAAGGCAAATGCGTCGCCGCGGCCGGGTGCTCCTCGGACTGATTTCCTGTGTCGTCCTGATCCCAAGCGCTGATTCAGCCGGGACCTTGAGCTTCTCGGCGCGCGTGGATCGCGGCCAGAACTTCAGTAAGAGATTAGCCGGGGACCTGTGGTTCTGTCTCTTTGCTGAACCTGATGCAAATGGGGGCGGGTGGTGGATTGCCGTACAGCAGAATTGTGCTGTACACGAGCACGATTTCGTAGCCGTCGCTACCCCGCCCATGCATGGGCCGAACCCAGGCGAAATTGCGGGTTGGCATTTCGAACCGGGGGCAAATGCGCCTCAGAAAGTGCGTGACTTCGCGTTCGTTCTGAACGACTCGGATTGGCGTCAGCTCATGAAAGAACTGAACTCCTACACGGATGCCGCCAAAATGCTCGGTCAGATCGAAAACCTCGGGCGCGGGCACGGGACGCTGACCATCACTGGGATGCATCGCCATCTGAAGAATGACGTGCCAACTTTCGATTGGATGCAGTTTCGAGTTGTGCTTCAGTGGCCGGAAAGGTAGGGGCGGCCGTGTGGCCCAATTGGCCGACGAGTCGCCAAATCGGAAACCCGTGGGGCGGACGCCCTCGTCCGCGGCCGGCCCCCTGGCCGGCCTTTCGCCGTGAGGCAAGTGCCTGATTCTTCGCCCATACAGCGGGACGGGGGCGTCCCGCGCGGACCAGGGGGTCCGCCCCACAAGGACCGCTACATTTCAACTTCTTGGGTTTATTTAGGCGACATTGGGCGAAAGCGCCTGCCCCACCGGCAAAGCGAATCCGGCGGCAAGGTGGGACAGACGCTTTCGTCTGTCAACCCGTCCGCGCGGCTTTCCTACTGCGCCCGCATCCATTCCAGCGTGCGCCGGATGCCGTCGTCGTACGAGGTCTTCGCCAGTATGCCCAGCGTCGCCGCCAATTTCCGGTCGTCGAGAATCACCGGCGTCTCTTGCAGGTACAGCATCTCCACCAGTTCTTTGAGCATCGGGTTGACGGCTCCCGCCATTTTCAGCATGGTGCGGCCCACCGAGCGGTAATCCGGATCGCGTCCCGCCGCGCGATAAACACGCGTCATGAAATCGATCCCGGAGATCGTTTCCACTCCGCCCAGGTTCCACGCTTCCCCGTAACAATCCTGGCGCCCCGCCAGTTCCGCCAGCACCGGCGCCGTGTCGGGAACGAAAATGAATTCGTGCGGCGTGCTTGCCGGGCCCACCCAGTTAGCCGTCTTGCCATCGAGCGCGCTGCCGAAGATCCGGCCCGCCATGCTGCGCCCGGTGTGCGGACCGTAGAAATCCGGCAGCCGCACCACCATCGTGCGCAACCCGCGGCGCTGGTGCGCTTCCGTCACCATGTCCTCCTGCTGTTTGCGGCACTGGCCTTTGTGCGAATCCGGTTCGCGCGGATGCGTTTCCGCTACCCGCGACGTGCGCGGCACGCCATACGTATAGATGCCCGTCACCAGCAGCAGGCGCGCCACGCCTGCCCGCACCGCGGCCTCCAGCGTGGTGCGCATCAGCACCGGGTGCTGGTCGAAGTCTGTGTACGGCACCCCCACCGCGTACACAATCGTATCCACGCCCTGCGCCGCGCGCTCGGCCTGCTGTGGATCGGAAAGATCGGCGTCCACAATCTCCGCGCCCGCCAGTCCGCCAAACGCATCCGCGAGCGTTTGCCGCCTGCGCCCCACCGCGCGAAACGCGATGCCGCGGCGCGCCAGTTCCGGCGCCAGCGCGTGGCCGATGGCGCCCGCCGCGCCGAAGATCGCCAGCTTCCGAATGCCAACTGTCATGTTCGTGCCCAGTATACCGCGCTACAATTGATTTCCATGTCGATGGAATCGGGCGCCCGCCTGGGTCAATATGAGATCGCCGCCAAGCTGGGCGAGGGCGCCATGGGCGAGGTCTACCGCGCCCACGATACCCGCCTCGGCCGCGATGTCGCGATTAAGATCCTGCCCGCCGAGTTCGCCCAGAGCCCCGACCGGCGCCGCCGCTTCGAGCAGGAATGGCGCGCCGCCGCGGCTCTCGCTCATGCCAACATCGTGGCCCTCTACGATGCCGGCGACCACGACGGCGTCTCCTACATCGTGTCCGAACTGGTCGAGGGCGAGCCGCTGCGCGACCTCATCCGCCGCGGTCCGGTACCGGTTCGCAAGACGCTCGACCTGGCCGCGCAGATCGCCGACGGCCTCTCCGCCGCGCACGCGGCCGGCGTCGTCCATCGCGATCTCAAGCCCGAAAACATCATGGTGACGCGCGACGGCCGCGCCAAAATCCTCGACTTTGGCCTGGCCCGCTATCAACCGCGCTCCAACTCCGCGCCCGAAGCCACCATGACCGTCACCCAGCCCGGCCTGGTGATGGGCACCGTCGGCTACATGTCGCCCGAGCAGGTCACCGGTTCTCCAGCCGGCGCGCAATCGGATATTTTCTCGCTGGGCATCATTCTCTACGAAATGCTCACCGGCAAGCTGGCGTTTGAGCGCACCACATCGGTCGAAACCATGAGCTCCATCTTGCGCGATGAACCGGCCGACCTTCCCGCCAACGTGCCGCCGGCGGTCGCGCAAATCATCACGCGCTGTCTGGAAAAGGAACCATCGCGCCGCTTTCAATCCGCCGCCGACCTGGCGTTCGCCCTGCGCGGCTCGGCCGCCCTCAGCTCCGGCTCCGGTGCCGCGCTCCGCTTGAAAGCTCCGCCGCGCCGGCGCTTTCTGCTTCCGGTCGCGGTCGCCGTGCTCGCCGTCCTGCTGGCAGCCGCTCTCTTCGCCCTGTTCACCGCCCCGCGCGGCGTGGACCTGGAATCGTACCGTTACACGCCTCTGGCCAGCGAGTCCCGGGACCAGGACATGCCGGTCTGGTCGCCCGATGGCAAGAGTCTCGCCTACGTTCGCGAAGTCATCAACGCTCCCAACGAAATCATGGTGCGCAACCTCGATTCACTGGTTCCCGTCCTGGTCGCCCGCGCCGACGCCCGCAGTGTGTTCTGGTCCGCCGACGGCACCCGCCTCAACTACGTCACCAATACCGGCGTCCGGTCGATGAGCCGCGCCGGCGGCGAGGCTACCCTCGTTCTGAAAGGCGATTACGGCGATGCTGCGCCGTCCCCGGATGGCAAGGCGCTCGTCCTCTGGCTGAATAAGGGCGAGAAGGGCGCCAAGGAGCCCAAGCTTTGGATCTCCTCTCCTCCGGGCGCGCCTCCGCGAAAATACGAGCCCGTCCTATTCGAAGAACAAGGCTCCTTCAGCCCGGTCTACCTTCGTTTCGCGCCGAACGGCCGCGAGGTCCTGCTCGCCAAGCCCACCGCCATGGGAACCGAACTCTGGCTGCTCCCGTTTCCCGACGGCGCGGCCGCGAAGGGCAATGCGCGCCGCGTGTTCGCTTCCATGCTGGGTGGCGCTCAGTGGCCGCCCTCCTTCAGTTGGATGCCCGACAGCCAGCACCTGGTGATGTCCTTCCCCACTGCCAGCCATCCCCAGCCGCAGCTTTGGATGGCGCACGTGGAAGACCAGGATCTGGACGCTCTCACCGCCGACGAAGGCATCAAGGTCCGCCCCTCCGTTTCGCCCGACGGCAAGAAGATCGCGTACGCCTCCATGACGGAGAATTTCGACATCGTCGAGATCCCCATCGCCGGTGGCCCCATCCGCCCGCTGATCGCCACCAGCCGGAATGAGATGTCCCCCGCCTGGTCGCCGGTGGCTCCGCTGCTCGCCTATGTCACCGATCGTAGCGGACCGCAGGAGATCTGGCTGCGGAACGCCCAGGACGGCTCCGATCGTCCACTGGTAACACAGCGCGATTTCGCCGACGATACGCTGGCGCTGGGGTCGCTGGCCTTTTCGCCGGACGGCACCCGCCTGGCGTACTCACGCAACAGCATCACACACCTGGGCCGCCTCTGGATCTCTCCGCTGGCCGGCGGAACGCCGGTCGCCGTCACCAAATCGGACGACTTCGAACTCGCCCCCGGCTGGTCGCCCGACGGCAACTGGCTTACTTATCTCTCCACCGCCGGCGGCTTGATGAAAACCCGCGTGGGAGGCTCCGATCCGCCCGTGCTGCTTCGCCAGGACTTCTGCCGCCATCCCGCGCAGTGGTCGCCGGATGGCCAGTGGATCGCCTGCCCCGTCGACGATGGAGTGCTGTTGCTCTCGCCCGATGGCAAACAGACGCGCAAAGTCGGCACCCGGAGCTCCACGGTTGCCTGGTCGCCCGACAGCCGTCAACTCTACGCCTTGGCGCAGGGCGAGGGCACGAAATGGCTGCTCGATTCCATCGAAGTCGCGACCGGAACCGAACGCACCATTGCGGATTTGGGCTCGCAGTACCTGTTTCAAGGAGGCAATCAGCTTTCGCTCAGCCTTTCGAGCGATCACGCTTCGCTGGCCGCTTCCGTCGTCAACTACCAATCCGATATCTGGATGCTTGAAGGCTTCGCCCAGCCCCGCGGCTGGCTAGGCCACCTGTGGCCCTTCGGCCATTGACGCCGAGTGGGGTAAGTGGCCAGCCTAAGCAAGCCGTGGCGCGGCCTGTCCAGGCTGCAGAGCCGAGAGTCATCTCGGCTCTGCAGCCCCGCGCTCTTGGCTCAGCGGCCAGCCCTATCCTGCCGCTCCGCCGTCGTCCTTCGCGTTGTACTCGCGCAACTTGTTGTGCAGCGTCTTGAGGCTGATGCCCAGAATCTCCGCGGCGCGCGTCTTGTTGTTATTAGTATGTTCGAGCGTGCGCAGGATGAGCTCTTTCTCGGCTTCGCCCACGGTGGCGCCGATCGGAAGGCGGATCGTATCGCGATCCTCGGCGGCCGGCGCGTCGGGTGCCGTCGCGGCGGCCAGCGGGCGGTTTTGCAGGAAGGCGGGCAGGTGCTTCATCTCCAGCGTGCCTTCGCCCGCCAGAATCACCGCCCGCTCCAGCACGTTGCGCAACTCGCGCACGTTGCCCGGCCAATCGTGGCGCGCAAACGCTTCCAGCACGGCGGGCGATAAATCGGTGACGCGGCATTCGTGCTTGTGGTTGAGGCTGGCGAGCAACGCCTCCACCAGCGCCGGAATATCTTCCTTGCGCGTGCGCAACGGCGGCAAGTGGATGTGGAAAACGTTCAGGCGGTAGAAAAGGTCCTGCCGCAAGTGGCCCTCCCGCACCGCCTCCTCGGGCGCTTTGTTGGTGGCCGCCACCACCCGCACATCCACCTCGAATTCGTTCTTGCTGCCCAGCCGTCTCACCTTGGAATCTTCCAGAATGCGCAGCAGCTTGGCCTGCGTGGCGAGCGGCATTTCGCCGATCTCATCCAGCAGCAGCGTGCCGTTCTGCGCCACCTCGAAGCAGCCGGCGCGCCGCTCCGAGGCCCCGGTGAAAGAGCCTTTTTCGTGGCCGAACAGCTCGCTCTCCATCAGCGTCTCCGGCAGCGCCGCGCAGTTGATCGCCACGAAAGGCCCGTGGCGCCGCGTGCTGAGCGCGTGCAGCGAGCGCGCTACCAGCTCCTTGCCCGTGCCGCTTTCCCCGGTGATCAGCACGCATGCCCGGCTCGGGCCCGCTTGTTGCAGCAGCGCGAAAATCTCCTGCATCTTGGGCGACGTCCCCACCAGATCGCCCGCCGCGCCCTTGTACCCGAGGTCTCGTTCCATGGCCCGGTTTTCGGCGCGCAACGCGGCGTGGCTGCCGGCGCGCCGGATCAGAATCTCCAGCGGCCCCGGCTGGATCGGTTTCTCCAGGAACCAGTACGCCCCCAGCTCGTGCACCGTCTTCACCGCGGTTTCGATGTTGCCGTATGCGGTCAGCACGATCGCGGGCGGCATTTCGCCCGCATCCCGCAGCCGCGCCAAAAGGCCGAAGCCATCCAGGCCGGGCATGTTCAGGTCCGTCAGAATCACGTCGGCGTGGAAGGTGGCCAGCTTGCGCATCGCTTCCTCGCCTTCGGCCGCCGTTTCCGCCGTCATGCCCCAGGCCGAAACCATCCCCGCCAGGCCGCTGCGCTGGCTGGCTTCGTCGTCCACAATCAGCACTTTGATCGGAGGGTGCAAGAGGTGTCCTTAGTCGTGGCGCAGGCTGTCGAGCCTGCTGAGCCGAGAGTCGTCTCGGCTTTTCTTTCCGGTCTAAACCCATTCTACGCCGCGCAGTGGTAGGACAGACCATCGCCTTTGGTGGTCTGTCATGCCTCGCCCAAGCACGACGCCCTAACAGACGACAAAGCCGATCGTCTGTCCTACCTCACCGGTCGGCGCTTTGCGCCACGCGCGCGCGCTAAAATGAAAACAAGCCGTGAAAATCATGCTTCGTCGAATCGTGCCGGTGTTTGCCCTGTGCGCTCTGTTGCCGCTGGCGGCCATCCCCCAGCAAGCCGTGCCCGATCAGCCTAAGGCGCCCCAGCCGGAACCGCCGCCCGCCGCGCGATTCACCGTCCAGGCCAACGAGGTCATCCTCCCCGTCACCGTCACCGACGATAAGGGCCGCTTCGTGTCCAACCTCGAGGCCAAGGATTTCCAGGTGCTCGACGAAGGCAAGCAGCAGCGCCTCACTTTCTTCAGCCACAATGGCAAACAGCCCATCGTCGTCGGCTTCCTGGTCGACCTGAGCAACTCCAGCCGGATTTATTGGAAAACCTATCAGGACGCCACCATGGATCTGGTCTGGAACCTGCTTCCCGCCGACGATCCCCGCTTCAGCGGATATCTGATCACTTTCGCCAACGATGCCGAAGTGGCCGTCAACACCACCCAGGATGCCGACAAGATCACCGACGTGCTGCGCAAATCCAGGCCCGGCGGCGCGTCCGCCTTTTACGATGCCATTTATATGGCCTGCACCAGCCGCACGCTCGTACACGGCGAACCCTTCGAGCCGCGCCGTGTCCTGATCGTGATTGGCGACGGCCACGACACCGCCAGCAAGAAGATCAGCTACGAACAGGTGCTGGAGCTGGCCAAGCGCAACCTGGTGACCATATATGCCATCAGCACCCAGTCGTTCGGCTTCAGTAATTCATCCGAGGGCGAGCTGGAGCGGCTCACGCGAGAGACCGGCGGCCACGTCGAGTACCCGTTGAACAAGGACCTGTACAAGGATGTCTCCGGGTACATTTCGGTGCCCAAGGATGCCGGCAACTACGTCTACGAAGCCGGCACCGGCGGTTACGCCGCGGAAATCTCGGGTGCGATTACCAGCGCCATCGTGGGCATCGCCGGCGACATCACCACGCAATATATTCTGCGCTACGTGCCGGAATACTCTCCCGACGCCAAAACCAAAACCTACCATCACATCAAGGTGCTGATCCCGACCGTGCCTGGCGTGGTGATTCGCGCCCGCGACGGCTACTATCCCGCGTCCGTCCCCTCGCAAGCCCCAGCCCAATAGGCCGAGCGTTCCGCGCCGCAGCCCTCAGTGTGCCAGAATCCACCCGGCTATATCGCCGATCGCTTCGCCGGACACATGCCCGGGAGTGTTGTATTCCGCGGGCGTGCTCTTGCCCATACCCTCGATGAAAAGATGGTTGAGCGCCGGATAACTCTTCATCGTGACATTGGAACGCCCCGCGAGAGCCGTCTTCCATATCCCGAAGTCTTTCATCGTCACCTGGTAATCGCGTTCGCCCTGGAGAATCAGCAGCGGCCGCGTGATCTTCGCCGCTTGCCCGGCCGGGTCGTAACCGCGCAGGTCGAGCCAGTAATGCGGCCAGGCTCCCAGGATAGGCGGCCCATCTTCGTGGCCCGGCTGCAAAGCCTTCACCGAAAGCAGCAGCTTGCGCGCGTCGTCGAGTTGCTTTTTGGCTTCGGGAGTATCGCCGCCAGGCAGCGATCCGAGGTACTCGAACTGATCCAGCATCAAATCTTCGAGGGGGCGCGCGTTCCCGGCCAGCACAATTCCGCCGGCCGCCTCCGGCGCCTGAGCCAGCATCTTTGGCATCAGATAGCCGCCCAGACTGTGACCCAGCAGGAAGACGCGCTTCGGATCGATACCGGGCTGGGCGCGCAACTCGCCGACGGCCACCACGGCATCCTCGACGGTCTCTTCCTGCACCGTCAGATTGCGCATTTGCACCATCTTCGCGCCGAACTCTTTGGTTCGCTTCTCATAGCGAACTACGGCGATGCCCCGGGAGGCGAGCCCCTCCGCCAGGTCCCGGAATGGTTTGTTGCCGGCGATGGTTTCGTCGCGGTCCCCGGGTCCGGAGCCGTGAACCAGAACCACGCCCGGCACCGGCGTCTGGGACCGTGGAAGGGACAGCGTGCCGGGCAGTTTCCAATCGCCGGTGCCAACGGTCACCGCGCGCTCGCTGAACGAGGCCGGCTTGCTGTATGTGGGCGGCTGCCAGTCCGAAGCGGGCGCCGCGCCTGGCTTCATGTAGAGCCCGGAGACCTGGCCGTCGCCATTCACCGAGATCGTGAAATCGATCCACAGGGCAGCGAACTTCGCCGGCACGATCAGCACGGTGTTGCCGCCGGCTTGCTGGATGGATGGTTTGCGAGTCTCGATCAGCTTCCCCAGTGCCCTCACCTGCGGACCGACCTGAGACTTCAAAGCCTCGACCGGGAGCGCGGCGCGCATCTCCGCCGAGAACGATTGATAGAGCTCGTCGTACTTTCCCTCCACAAGCCGGACAATGGTCCGGCTGGCGACGTCCTCCGGCGTTTCCGGGGCCTGCGCAAGCAGCTTTGGGGCAAGCAAGAGCAACCCCAGCGTCACCACCGCGATCGCCGCCAGCAGCAGCCAGACCAGGCGCCGTGCGAAGTTGGCGGTTAGCCCGAAGCCCACCCGCCCGTCCACGAACAGGGCCGGGTCTTGCGGGTTGTAATAGAAGTTGCCATGCCAGCAGGCTTCGGGAGTCACCTCCGCCGGCCCGCTCGCCGGTCTTGATGCTACGCGGACCACAAGCAGTGCCAGACCCGCCAGGTATGCGCCGACGAGGAGGAGAATGAGCCATAACGGCGGGACCAGGACCGGCAAGAGCCCGATCATGGCGAACATTGGCCCGATCAGATAACCGGGCGATGCCAGACAGGCTAGCATCACCGTACGTTGAGTGCCTCTTCTGGAGCCCAGTTCCATCGCGATGTACAGCGCCATCAGGCACAAGACGATCGCCGCACCAAGTGCCAGCGGGCCGAAGCATCCGCGAACGGATTTGAAGGCCCAGCCATTCGGGTTCCCGTGCGAATCGAAGTGGCTGGCAAAGCGCGCGGGAATGCTGCTCCAATTGATGTAGAGGTTGAGTCCCGCCGCGGTCAGCAGGGCCAGCGGGGGAACGAACCAGAGCAGCCGGCGGGCGAGGCCGCCATCGTCGCTCAACGACGCCTCGCGCATGGACGGCGGCGGCAGCGCGAAGCGCACCGCATCGGCGTGGCCCCGGTACAGCAGCCACAGTGCTGCGATTGCGGGCGCCACAACCAGCAGCCAAAGCCACCCCGCCGGAGTCCACCAGGCAGCCAGCAAGGCCGCCATGCTCAACGGCAGCAGCCGTACCTGGTAGCTTCGCAACAGCCTGCCGCCTTCGCTACCGTGACGGACTTCGCGGGTCACATTCACGCCGAATAGTTGCGAACGCTTCGGGATCAGCGGAAGCGCGTGAAGCAGAACCAGGGTAAGAGCCAGCGGGAACAACAACATCAATCGAACGGCGATCATGATTTCAGCCTTTCTGCGAACAGGCGCAGCTCATCCGCAATGCTGTCCTGCGCCACCCCGTGGGCGCGCATCTCAGCCACCATCTCGCGCAGGCGGCGCTGGAAGTGGAGGACCTTGTCCGGTCCGGCGTCCGCCACCGGGCCGCGCCCGATCACGGCTGCGCGGCGGCCGTGCTTGAGATCGAGCCAGCCTTCCTCGGCCAACTGGCGATAGGCCTGCGCCACAGTGTTGAAATGGACGCCTAACTCCATGGCCAGCCTTCGCACCGAGGGAAGCACGTCGCCCGGCGCCAGTTCGCCCTCCACGAGATGGGCGCGGATCGCATCGACAATCTGCCGTCCCGCCGCAACGGGAGAGCCGAGGTCAATCCGGATCCGCGGCGCCGTCTTCACACTGTATAGTGTACATATACAGTATACAGGTTGCAAGAGAGAACCGTTGTCGACTCTCCTGGCTTTTCGTTGCCATCATTTCCAGTGGCAGGTAGTGGGTTCAGCGGCCCGCACCCGGTAAGTTCGCTATACTAGCGCTTGCAACGTACCGTAAGGCGCGCCCGATGAGCATCGCACCTACTTGTCCCTCGCAGTCGCAGCGCGGTTCGGACGAGTCCGCCGCGGAGGCCGGACTGGCGCGGCGCTGCCTATATTACATGTCGCTGATGCGGGAAACCGAGGACCGCATCGAGCGCAAACTCTACCGTCAGGGCAAGATTCTGGGCGGCGTGTACGTCGGCCGCGGCCAGGAAGCCATCCCCGTCGGCAGCGCGCTGCATGCGCTTCCCGCGGACGTCCTGCTTCCCAGCCACCGCGATATGGCCGTGTTTTTCATTCGCGGCATTCCGCTCGGCCGCATCTTCGCCCAGTACATGGGGCGCATGGGCGGCCTCACCAACGGGCGCGACGGCAACATGCACATGGGCGACATGAGCGCCGGCATCGGCATTGTGTCCATCATCAGCGCCCTGGCCGCCACCGTGCCCGTGGCCGCGGGCGTTGCCCTGGCGCTCCAGTACCGCGGCACCAACGCCGTTGCGTTCAGCTACTTCGGCGACGGTTCCACCAGCCGCGGCGATTGGCACGAGGGCGTCAACATGGCTACCGTACTGAAGCTGCCGGTGGTCTATCTCTGCAATAACAATCAGTACGCTTACTCCACGCCGCTGAGCGGGCAGATGGCCTGCGCCAATGTGGCGGACCGCGGCCCGGCTTACGGCATGCCGGCGGAAATCGTCGATGGCAATGACGTGCTCGCGGTGTATGAGGCGACCGCGCGCGCCGTCGCCCACGCGCGCTCGGGGCTCGGGCCCTACCTGCTCGAGTGCAAGACCTTCCGCATGACCGGCCACTCCGCGCACGATGCCGCCGAGTACGTGCCGGCCGCCCTCTTCGAGCAGTGGGCCAAGCGCGATCCCATCGTCCGCCTGGAACAAAAAATGATCGACCACGGCTGGGACGATCGCGCCGGGCTCGACGCCCTCCACGCGCAAGTCCGCCAGGAAGTGGACGCCGCCGTCGCCTGGGCCGACGAGCGTCCTTATCCCGACCCCGCTACCCTGCTCGGCGGCGTCTACGACGGCGAATAAGTCATGCCCACCACTTACTTGGAAGCTATCCGCGAAGGCCTCTGGGAGGAGATGGAGCGCGACCCCGATGTGTTCCTCATCGGTGAGGACATCGGCGTTTACGGCGGCGCGTTCAAAGTCACCGCCGGTTTTATCGAGCATTTCGGGGCACGGCGCGTGGTGGATACCCCGATCTCAGAGTCCGGTATCGTCGGCGCAGCCATTGGCGCGGGGTTGATGGGCCTGCGCCCGGTGGCCGAAATGCAGTTCGCCGATTTCATTTCCTGCGGCTTCGACCAGATCGTCAATTTTGCCGCCAAGTGCCGCTATCGCTGGAACGCCGCCGTCCCCATGGTGGTGCGCGCGCCCTCCGGCGGCGGCATTCACGGCGGGCCCTTCCATTCGCAGAACCCCGAGATGTGGTTCGTCAAGACGCCCGGCCTCAAAGTGATCTGCCCGGCTACCGCCTATGATGCCAAGGGACTCATCAAGTCCGCCGTGCGCGACAACGACCCGGTGATTTTTTTCGAGCACAAGGCTCTCTACCGCCGCATCAAGGAGGACCTGCCGGCTGAGGAGTTCACCGTTCCTATCGGCAAAGCCCGCGTGGCGCGCCAAGGCCGCGACCTCAGCATCATCACTTATGGCGCCATGGTGTGGGTAGCGCTCGAGGCCGCCGAAACGCTCGCCGCGGAAGGCATCGAGGTCGAAGTGATCGACCTGCGCACTCTGCTGCCGCTCGACCGCGACACCGTCTGCGAGAGCGTGAAGAAGACGGCCAAGGTGCTGCTCTTGCACGAAGACACACGCACCGCCGGCATGGCCGGCGAGCTCGCCATCACCATCACGGAAACCGTCTTCGAACACCTTGACGCTCCTATCGTCCGCGTCACCGCGCCCGATACTCCCGTCCCCTTCAGCCCTCCGCTCGAAGAAGCCTTCCTTCCCAACGCCGCCAAGGTAATCGAAAAAGCCCGCTGGCTGCATCGGTACTGACTTGTGAGGCAGGTCCCCGACCTGCCAACAGTGAACCGAGAGCCTGGTAGCGGCTTATGTGTATCCGCCGCGGAGGAAAAGTACAGTATAAGACTGAGCCGTAGGTCGCGGTTCGGCGCGCGCCTGACAGACGACAAAAACCGATCGTCCGTCCTACCAGCGCGCGGTTTTCGACTCATAGGTAAGATTGGAAACACTACGGGCGAGAGATTCGGGGGAAAGAGTGAGGTTCGTTGCGGGTGGCCGGGCTTC
>PLOR01000079.1 GCA_003142185.1 Bryobacterales bacterium | reverse complement strand
GCCCAGCCGCGGATGCTCGATCCATCCATTCCAAACCCGTCCACGAAGCTGCTCTCGTCCAGCTCGCTGAGGGGGTAGGAAACATGATGCTGCAAGCTCGGAATATCGGTGAACCGCAGATCCAGTTGCTTGGCATCGTTCTTCTTGGCAAATTCCAGAACTTCTTTCGGAGTCACGGATGATTTCTCCTTCAAATGCCCAAAGCGGGCGGAAAACGGCCTTTACGATCCGAATGGATGATGGGCCATTGTCGATTGTAGGAGGCCTCACGCCGGTTTACCAATAAAAATAATCGATTGCGCCGATTCGGTTTGGTTGGAGTAGCACCCGGCCTCGGCTCCCTTTTTAGCCAGCGGCAGCCGGTCAGTTTCCGATTTGGCTACGTTTCATCCATATGGCGCGACACGAGGTCGAGTGGTGACCACTTTCCGGTAACGCCGTTTTCCTGGAGTTATCGGAAAGCCCATCCGCGGCATGGTGTGCCATTCGGATACAGATGGACGGATCTTAGCGGCGGTGCTTCACTCGTCTGTAGAACCTTTGAGCGGCATATAAGCATCGGGTATTGCGTTGGCGATTTCGAACGATGGTGGTTGGCGCCCCGACCGGAATCCCTCTGATGGCTCTTAAGAGCTATACTGTTTTCGGACCGTTAACTCCTGAGCGTGCGTCGTGACAGGTATGATTAGCCGTACGTTTCTACCATTGGCCCTGCTGATCGCCAGTGGTTCAGCCCAAACGCCTCAAGCGCCGGACGTCGTAATCCGGAGCAACGCCCGTGAAGTACTGTTGGATCTCGTCGTGCGCGACGCGCACGGCAAGCTGGTCAACAATCTCAAACCCCAAGACATAACGGTCTTCGAGGATGGGGTCCGCCAGGATGTGCGCTCGTTCCGCTTGGTGGCGGGAAGCGAAGTGCGTGTGGAAGATGAGCGGCAGGCGGCGGAGGCCAAGGCTGCGGCGACAACGACGGCTTCGGCACCAGTCGCACGTCCTCCGGTAAATCCCCTGCGCACGGTAAATGTCGTGTGTCTGATTTTGAACGACCTGAACGCCGACACGCGTGCATTTGCGTTCGAAGCGGCGCGTAAGTTTGTGGACGAGGAACTGCTACCGAACACGTTCATTGGCGTCTTTACGCTAGACTCTACCGGCCTGCGGCCCATCTTTTCGTTTTCGAACAACCGGGATCGCCTGCTGAAGGCCGTGCACCTCGCCAGCATCAATCAGCTTCCAGCGATGAGTGTGGGCTCGGCGGCGATGTTGAACGGCTTGAGCACGCAGGTAGGGGTGACCGGCCTTGGCAGCAGGGGAAGCGGCGACGATCCGCTCGGATCGCAGCACGACATGACGTTCGCGGCGGCCGGGGGGCTGCGCGAGATCGATGCGTTGAAAGGCCTGATCGGGCAACTCGGGCCGTTGCCGTTTCATAAGACGGTGCTCCTTCTCAGCAATGGGTTCACGCGTCCGCCCGACCAGTTGGAATATTGGGATTCGATGATCCGTTCTGCCATTGGCGGCGGCGTGACGTTCTATGCCGCAGATGTGTACGGCCTCGCAGTTTGCCAGGACGACCCCACTACGGATTGCGTCGCGGCGCATGACGCAACGGCGACGGCCACCGCGATGCTGGGTTACGGGGTCTCGCTGAGCACGCAGCAGGGCGCGACCAGCCAGGAGCACCTTGCGCCGCCCCCCGGCCAGATCGGAAATCTGGGGCCCCCGACACTCACCGCCCGAACCATGGAACAGGCGCATCAGGACGACTACGTAAGATTCGGCGTATCGAGCGCCAACATGCAGGCGGCGCTGCGCGAACTGGCCGAACGCACCGGCGGGTTCCTGATCGCCAACACGAATAACGTGGATCAACTTCTCTCGCACGTGATGGAGGAAGTGGACACGCATTACGAAATTGCCTACCCGCCGAAATCGGAGCGCGACGACGGGCACTTCCGCAAAATCGAAGTGAAACTGGCGCGGGCGGGATTGCGCGTCGAAACACGCAACGGATATTTCGCGGTGCCCGATCCCGGCCAGCCTCTCACACCCGAGGAAATGGCCGGCCTGCGAGCTCTCGATACCCAGCCCCGCCCGCACGCGTTCGATTTCCTCTCGCGCGCGTATCGATTCCGCGATTCCGGCGGGCAGGCGCAGTACGCGATTGCGTTCGAGATGCCGATTTCCAACCTCACCGCGACAGCCGAGGAGGGTGTGCACGCGCACCGCTTCCACGCATCTCTGCTGGCCTTGGTAAAGAACGCCGACGGCGTGATCGTCGATCGAGTGAGTAAAGACGTGCCCTCGGAGGTGTCGGACGAGCAGTTCGAGAAAGTGCGCTGGGAATTCATGACCTACCAAAAGGCCGTGAATCTGCCGCCCGCACGCTACACGGTGGAGACTGCGGTAGTGGATCACGAAGGCAACCGGGCGAGTACGGGGACGTTCGAGATCGACAACCGGCAGCAGCGTGGGGTCGGACTGAGCGACCTGGCTGTGGTCCGCAAGCTGGAGAATCTGACAACTCCGGCCGACCCTGCCGACCCGTTCGAATACAACGGCAAGCGGGTGCTGCCGTTCGTCACGAGCAACTTTCCGGTCGGGATGCGGCCGTTCGTGTTTTTCATGATCTACCCCGAGGCTGGAAACGGGGCGAAGCCGGTAGTGCGCGTGCGCCTACTGAAGGACGGACGAGCGATCGCCACGCTCAGGCCCGACGTGGGGGCGCCGGATGCTTCAGGCGGCATCTCGATGCTGTTGAAGCTGACGGACAAGCCCGGCGGCTATGAAGTGAGGGCGACGGTCACGCAGGGCAACAGCTCGACGGAAAGGACACTCCAGTACACCCTCGCCCGCTAGTGTGCCAACAGATAGTCCTCAACGCTGTTACGGCACTGAGTGGCGTCGCGGACAAAAAGTGGCGTTAGAGGAAACTTGCCCGACGAGCTTCCCGCACCAGCACTTGGCCGAGTAACGCCCATCTCGTGGACGGACATGTTCGCGCAGGGTGCGCCAGAGGCTTCCCCTGACGAACCGGCGATGCCACGACTCTTCTGTCCGTGCCCTTTGGCCGGCGCTCGCGCCAAGCCAGCGTCCGACCGCGGCTACAATGGGATGTGCTTCGTTGCGCAGTACCGGCTATGCTCGCGTTCGCCGCGGGCCTCGCCGCACAGAGCTCGTTCTTCCCCCTGAAGGACGTTCGCGCGGGTATGCACGGCACTGGGCGCACGGTGTTCACGGGGAACAAAGTCGAGGAGTTTCAGGTTGAGATTCTGGGTGTCCTCGATGGCGCCGGGCCCAAGCAATCGTTGATTTTGGCTCGGCTTTCGGGCGGTCCCCTGGACCATACCGGGGTGATGGAAGGCATGAGCGGCAGCCCGATTTACCTCGACGGCAAACTGGCTGGCGCGGTGGCCATGGCTTTTCCTTTCGCCAAGGATCCGATTGCCGCCATCCGGCCCATCGAAGACATGCTGCGGCCTTCCGCCGTGGCCGCCGCGCGTCCGGCCGGCCGGGTTGCGCTGGCCGACGCCGACCTCACGCATATCTTCACCAAGCCGGCTCCGGCCATGGCTGGCGACGCGCGGATGGTGGACATCGCCACGCCACTCAGCTTCGGAGGATTCAGCCGGGGCACGCTCGAAGCCTTCGCGCCGCAGTTGCGGCAGCTCGGCCTGGAGCCGCGGCAGATGGTTTCGGGCGGCGGCGAGACGGCTCCCGCGATGGGCAATCCGGCGGACTTGCAGCCAGGCTCGATGATCAGCGTGCTGCTGCTGGCGGGCGATTACAGCGTGGGCGCGCAAGGCACGGTGACCCTCATCGAAGGTAATCGCATCTTCGCGTTCGGTCATCGGTTTCTCGATCTCGGCCCCACCGCCCTGCCGTTCGCGCGCGCCGAAGTGGTCTCGGTGGTGGCCAGCAACAGCACCTCGTTCAAGCTCGCCACATCGAAAGAGTGGATGGGCGCCATCCGCCTGGATGGCGACACCGCCATTTCGGGCGACCTGGGCAAGCTCCCCGCCATGGTGCCGGTTTCGATTGCCGTCTCGCGCGCCGGCCGCGCCATCGAAAGCTATCGCATGCAGATGGTGGGCGACCCGCTGCTTTCGCCGCTGCTGCTGCAAATGGCGGTGTATTCCGCGATCGATTCGACCGAGCGCTCGGTGGGCGCTTCCAGCATGCGCGTTAGCGGCGAAATTGAGTTTCAGAACGCGCCGGCGCCGCTGCGCATTCAAAACGTGTTCTCGGGCGACACCGGCGCGGCTCAGCAGGTCTCGCTGAGCGCCGCGATTCCCCTGGCATTCGTGATGCAGAGCGGCTTTGACGCGCTGAAGCTCAAGAGCGTGTCACTCGCCGTCGAGACCTTCGAACAGAAAAAAGAATGGACCATCGATTCGGTTTCCGCTTCGCGCCGCGAAGTGCGGCCCGGCGAGGCGGTGCGGCTGCGCGTGTCGCTCGCCGGCGATAATGGAGCCGAAGTGGCGCGCACCGTCGATTACCAGGTGCCGGCCGGAGCGCAAGCCGGGCCGCTATACTTCACCGTGTCGGATGCGGCTACCGCGAACCTGAACGATTTCCGGGCGGCAATCACCGCCAACCCGCGCAACCCGGGCCAGTTGATTTCGACCGCCAATAACCTGCACGCCAACAATAAGGCTTACGTGCGGGTTTGGCGCGGCGATGCGGCGTTTCAACTGGAGGGCGCCGATCTGCCCGCTCCGCCCGCTTCGGTGGCGCTGGTGCTGGAGGGCGCGCAATCGAACGTCGCCGGCATCACCCAGGTGCGCAATTCCAAAATCGCGTCGATGGAGATCGACGCCGGCGACATGGTGATTTCCGGAGTCAAAACCATTCAAGTGGAAGTGAAACCATGATGGTTGGAACCGGGTTCGAAGTGGGGCACGCGCTTCCGCCTGCCAACGCTCAACGTGGGGCAGGTCCCCGACCTGCCAACGGCCCCTTCATCGGAGCGAAGAAATGTCGAGACGACTCTCGACACAGCAGGCTTGACAGCCCCGGATGGTGCATGGGCAAGCTGCGTCACGGCGGCTGCGGATTTGTCTTGACATTGCTCGCCTTCTTGCTGCCCTGCCTCGCCATGGCCAGCAGCACCACGGCCTGGGAAATGGGCTCGTGGAGCGATTTCATCCGCGGCCGGTTCCAGGGCATCTCGCTCAGCCGCGAGGGCCGCTTATCGCTGGCGCCCAAAGTGGAAACCGTTTTCAGTTCCGATCAACCGGTCATCTGGGCGGTGGCGGAAGCGCCCGATGGCACGCTCTACGCCGCCACCGGCAACCGCGGACGCGTTTACCGCATCGGCCGCGACGGCGCCTCCAGCCTGCTGTGGACCGCCGACCAGCCCGAGGTGTTCGCCATCGCTGTCGGTCATGACGGCGCGCTCTACGCCGGCTCCTCGCCGGACGGTAAGGTGTACCGCATCCGGAAGGGCCAAGCCGAGGAATATTTCGCGCCGCATACCCGCTACATCTGGTCGTTGACCGTGGCGCCCGATGGCGCGCTGTACGTCGGCACCGGCGACCAGGGCAAGGTCTTTCGCGTGGAAGCAGCCGGCAAGGGCGAGTTGTACTACGACACCGGGCAATCGCACGTGACCGGGCTGGCGCTCGATGCGGCGGGCCGTTTGTTGGCGGGCACCGAGCCCAACGGCATTCTTTACCGGATTTCCGCCAAGGACAAAGCCTTCGTGCTGTATAACGCCAGCCTGCCGGAAATCCGCGCCATCGTTCCCATGCCGGATGGCTCGGTCTATGCCGCCGCGCTAGGGGGCTCGGTGGCGAAATTGGCGCAGGCCGCCAACCAGGCCGCGCAGAACCTGGGCGGCAGCCAGCCGGGAACCGCGGTCTCGACCAGCATCACCGTGGAGGCGCAGTCCACCGGGCCGGGTGGTGAAATCAAGCCGCCCGCCGCCGCGCCGCCGGGCCAGCCGCAAGCGCCTGCCTCGGCAGCGCCGCAGGTTAGCACGCAATTCACTCCCGCGGTCGATCTCAGCAACGTGGAAAAATCGGCGGTCTACCGCATCAATCCGGACAACACCGTGGAAACGCTGTGGAGTTCGAAGGAAGAGAACGTCTACGACGTGCTGGCGCTCGAAAAGCAGATTCTCTTTTCCACCGACCTGGATGGCCGCATCTACGGCCTGGCGCCCGACCGCCGCGTCACGCTGGTCACTCAAACCAATGAAGGCCAGACCACGCGCCTGCTGCCTTCGGACCATTCGATTCTCGCCGCCACCGCCAACATGGGCCGCATTATCCGCCTCGGCGACACGCCCGGCGCGGCCGGCGAGTACGAAGCACCGGTGCATGATGCCGGCACCGCCTCTCGCTGGGGCAGCTTGAGCTGGCGCGCCGACCAACCGGCGGGCTGTGCGCTCGCGTTCCGCACCCGCTCCGGCAACGCGGCCAAGCCCGATCGTACCTGGAGCGATTGGTCCGATCCGTTGCGGGACCCGTCCGGATCGCGCATAACGAGCCCCAACGCCCGCTATGTGCAATGGAAAACCGAGATGTCCGGCGCCGCCGGCGCCACGCCGGCGATCAATAGCGTCACGCTGGCTTACCTGCCGCAAAATTCGCCGCCGGCGGTCCGCAGCATCAACGTGGTGACGCAGACGGCGGCCGTTTCCCAGAGCGCCAAGCCGGCAACCGCGTCCAGCAGTGCGGCGTACAGCGTCACCGTCACGGATTCGGCCGATTCCAGTTCCACTCCCGCTGCTGGGACCACCACGCAAACCCTGCCGCGCGCCGCGCAGCAGCAAATCACCGTGGTGTGGCAGGCTGACGATCCGGATGGCGACCGCCTGGTTTACAGCGTCTATTTTCGCGGCGCGGACGAAACCCAGTGGAAGCTGCTGAAGGCCGACCTGCACGACAATTCCCTCACCTTCGATGCCGATGTGCTGGCGGACGGCCAGTATTACTTCCGCGTGATCGCCTCCGACCGCGAGGTCAACCCGCCCGCCAGCGCACGCGAGGCGCAACTGGTCAGCGCGCCGGTGATGATCGATAACACGCCGCCCATCGTCACCGTGTTGAGCGCGGCCCGCGCCGGCGCCACCGCGCACATTGAGTGGGAAGCGGCGGATGCCGCGTCGCCCCTGCGGCGCGCCGAGTACTCGGTGGACGCAGCCGGTTGGGTGCCGATGGATGCCGCCGACGGCGTGATCGATTCGCTGCGGGAGAAGTTTGTGCTCGACCTCGCCAACCTCGCCCCCGGCGAGCACCTGGTGGCGCTGCGCGCCGCCGACAGCGCCAACAACACGGGAGTCGCGAAGGTGGTGCTGAAGTAGGAGAAAGAAAGAAGAAAGAAGACAGGAGTCAGGAGTAAGACGTGGGGTCAGGAACCAGGAATGCCCCACGGCGGTTATGACTTCTATCTTCTGCTTCCTGTCTTCTGTCTTCTGTCTTCTGTCTTCTGTCTTTCGACTCCTAACTCCACGCGATATCTTTCTCCAGCGCGAGATATCCGCAGGCGGTTACGACCAGGAACATGGTCAGCACCTCGCTGTCGCCGAGATTGTATTCGACGAAGCCTTCGGCGAGCACCGCCAGGACCACTGCGATGCCGCCGTGCAAAAGGAAACGGCGGTCGTCCCGGCCCGGCGGCAGGCCTTGCAACCCGCGCCGGAAATTCACCATGATCTGGATCAGCAGCCAGAGCATCACCAGCGTGGTGGGGATGCCACGCTCGGCGGCATACTGCAAATACACGTTGTGCAGGTGCCCGTAGTAGCCGTCGGGCAACGGCGGTCGAATGTCGCTGGGCAGCCATTTCTGAAACTGTATGTGGGGCTGCTCCGGGCCGAGGCCCAGCCAGGGGTGAGCCTCAATCATGCGGAGGCCGGTGCGCCAGACGACGATGCGGAACTGGTTGGAGTCCACCTCCTTCGGCTGAAGGATGGACTGGAAGCGTTCCCGGATGGCGGGCGGGGACGCCACCACCGCCAGCACGATCGCGACCGGCGCCAGCAGCAGCAGTTTGCGCTTCCAAACCCACAGCAGGTAGAAGCCTGCGGCGGCCGTGGCGAACCAGACGCCGCGGGTCTCGGCCAGCAGCACCGCCAGCGCGATCAGAAACACGCACGCGGCCTTGAGCCAGATCCAGCTTCGCGGCGCGCGCGCGAACAGCAGGAACGCCGCGAGCATGATGAGGGCGAACATTTCCTCGGCGGAAAACGTGTTCCAGTGGCTGGTGAAGCCCTTGATGCGCTCCCCCACGTAGAAGTCGTAAAAGCCGCGGTTGAAAAGGCTCAGGCCCAGCGCGTGCGCCTCGCGGATTTTTCCGGCGAACTGCACGCATCCCCAAATCGCCGTCAAAGCCGCAAAGCCCGCCCAGACCAGGAACAGCCAGCGAATCCATTTCGCATTGCGCAGCGAGGAGAAGACCACTAGCAATTCGGCGAACACGTAGATCTTCTTGATCTGGGGCATGCCCGCTGCGAGATGGCCCGAGAACACCCACGCCAGGAGCGTGCCGAAAAGGAACAGCGCGAGCGGCCATTTGATGGCGGGCAGGCGCAGGCGCTCACGAGAGATCAGCAAGGCCGCCAGCGAAGCGCCGAGCAGAATCTGCGAGGCGGCGATGGAGAAGACGATTGATGCGGCGGACGCGAATGCCAGCCAGCCGGCGGCGCGGAACGTGGCGGCGCGGAAAGTGGGAGATGGAGCGGGGCTCATGGAAACCGAACTTCAGTATGCCAGAGCCCACGCGCCCCGCGCTGCGGGAATTAATGATTGACGCTCGGTGGAACCATGTCGATGCGGCCGCCGCCGTCTACGCGGACACCCATGCTCCAGACCGGGGCAGACCCGGTGACGTAGAGCGTCCCCTTCTGGCCTCCAAAGACCGCCGCGCTCTTCGACATTGTGACGGTACCTTGCTGGAGAGCTGGAACGACAATCTGGCCGGTACCGAGCGTGGTTCCCGCGCTGTTATAGATCGTGAGTTCCAGCGTCGCTGAGCCGGCCGACGCCGGATTGTAAATGTAGAGGGTGGTGGTCGCCGTCGAAGTGGCGTCGAACGGCACGACGAACGGTGGCGTCAGAGCGACGGACGGCGAGATCAGATCCAGTCCAACCTGAGCCATGGCCGGCACGCGCTTGGTTGCATCGCCGGTCTCGACCATCGCGAAGCCCTGTTTCTGCGGGCTCGAGCTTCCGGTAGTGGCGATGGTGACTGCGCCGTAGGCGGGGATCGTCAGGTTCTGCCACGAAGCGGCAGCGGCCGTCCCGGTGGCAATGGAGATGGGCGCTCCCGCCGCGGAGAAGAACGAAAGCGAGGCCACCGTCGGCGACGCGTAAGGGTTCAGCAAAGTGAAGCTGGTGGCGACGCCAGCGCCATCCTCAATGAGCGGAATCAGCGTCGATTGGCCGCCGATCACCACCGTCGGCGCGGCGTTGACACTCACTACCACCGGAATCGCGACGGACACGCCCGTGCCAGTCAACGTAATGCTGCCGGTGTACGTCCCGGCCAAGGTGAGCGATGCCGTGCTCAAGGTGATCGACAGGCTGGCGGTCTTGGATTGGCTCACGCTCAAACTGGCCGCCGAAAGCCCGATCCACGTTTGGCTGGCCTTGACGGTGAGCGCAACCGCCGCTGCCGATGTGGTGCTCAATTGAACAGTTTGCGCCGCCGTAGCGGGAGTCCCGATGGTCCAACTCGCGCTGAGAGACGCCGGCGCAGGCGTCACGGTTAGGGCCGTGGCGGCAGCAGTGACGTTCACTACCACCGGGATGGCGACTGAGACGCCCGTGCCAGTTAAAGCGATGCTGCCGCTGTACGCCCCAGCCACACTGAACGATTGGCTGCTTAAGATTACCGACAGGCTGGCGGGCTTCGACTGGCTCATGCTCAAACTCGTCGCCGAAAGCCCGATCCAGGACTGGCTGGCTTTGACTGTGAGCGCAACCGCCGCTGCCGACGTGGTGCTCAATTGAATGGTCTGCGCCGCCGGAGCGGGAGTTCCGATGGTCCAACTCACGCTGAGCGAAGACGGCGCAGGTGTCACGGCCACCGCGGCGGCGGCGACATTCACCTGCACCGGGATGGATACCGATACGCCCGTACCGGTCAAAGCGATGCTGCCGGTGTACGTTCCAGCCGCGCTGAACGATGCCGTGCTCAAGGTTATCGACAAGCTAATTGGCTTCGATTGGCTTACACTCAAACTCGTCGCCGAAAGCCCGATCCAGGATTGGCTCGCCTTGGCGGTGAGCGAAACCGCCGCTGCCGACGTGGTGCTCAATTGAATAGTTTGCGCGGCCGGAGCGGGAGTCCCCATGGTCCAACTCACGGTGAGAGACGCCGGCGCCGGTGTCACAGCCACGGCTGGCGCCGGCGCGGGAGAGAGATACTGGCTCAAGCTCGGGTAGGCGACGGCGAAGCGGGCATAGCCTGCGACAAATGGGCTGATCGAACAGGCGTTGCCTGTCGGGCCATAGGTCAAGGTGCCGACGATGGATTCGTCCGGCGTGAACAGGGGAGAGCCCGAAGATCCCGGCTCGATGACGCCGGCAGTAGCCTGGATCTGATAGAACATGCTGGCGGGCGCAACGACAGTTCCTACCTGAACCGTGGCATCGGGGTTGCGCGACCCGAACACAATCCGCGTGTAGTCGCCCTCCGGATGGTGCATGCCGACAACCGAGCCTCCCATCGGCAACGCGGTCGAACTCGCATTCCACCCGTAAAACGTCAGGCTGGAGTTTGGCAACTGGGAAAGCAGAATCAGGCTGAAGTCGCCGCTCGGGATCGGCGCGCTGGCCAGGTAAGTCGCGCCCAGAGTAGTCGGCAGGCCCGACAGGCTGGGCGGCGTTCCGTTGCACGTGGCAGTCTGGTATTTCCAAAACACCTCGACCGTCTGCGCCATGGCCGCGGTGGAGATGCAGTGATTGGCGGTGAGGAAGTAAGGCTTGGCGTCGTTATTGCTGTTGTTGACCAAGGCCCCGGAGCATTGATAACTGGCGCCGCCGCTTTCGAAAATGTACATCCCCACGCCGCTCGCCATGCCACCCCAGGGCGAATAGCAAGTGACATCGAGCTCGCAAGTGCCGGCCGACATGGTCTGCTCGGATGACATCAGGTGAGCGATCCGAGTAATCGAGAATGGGACCACCTCCGCACGCTGGTCCGCCAGGTACTCGACGACCACCGTGTCGGCAAAAACGATGTGGCTCCAGAAGTCTCCGCTTTCATCGATTCCGGAGCCGGTGTAGGGTCCGAAGACCTGGCTGCGGTCCTCGCTGTACACCCAGACGGCGCCACCGGCCGCCGCGAAATCGTGAAAATGAACCCGCACGCCGGAGGCGCCATCGGACTGAATCGCCATTCTCCACACGGCCTTGCCATCATCCAGCGCCAGCCATTCCCCGCCGGCCTGCGGCGCGGCATCGAGCGACCGCTCGATCCCCACCAGCGGCAGTTGCGGCTGTCGCACCACGGCGTCCAGTTCGGTCTTCCGGAGGGCGCCGAGGCGGTATGGGCCCGGAGTGGAAACTCCGAGTTTGAAGCTCGCCGGCATCGGCGAGGGCGTTTCGATTTCGGCGCTCGCCGGGCGGTGCAGAGGTCCCAACAACGCCTGGGCGTCGGCGGATCCGCCGAGCAGAGCCGATAACAGGACGGACTGCAAGAAAATGCGCGTTGGTCTCATCTCGCTCTCTTGCCTTCTCATCGCCCCTGGGCGGCAAATGATGAGAGCGAACTCGCCGTAGCACTACTGGGTCAATCGCCGGATTTTCACGCGGGGAACTACCCGTAATGCGACTGAGAAGTAGGTAGGACAGGCCATCGCTTCTTGTGGCCTGTCATGCTTCGCTCGCGCGACGCATTGACAGACGACATAAGCCGATCGTCTGTCCTACCTCCAGTCCGGCTCGACGACTTGGGGGGCTTGCCGTTTTACTGCTGCGGCTCGTGAGCGATGGTGCCCAGACCGGCGTACTCTTCTTTCACCTTCACCGCCTTGTCGCCTCTGAAAGTGACAAAGGTGATTCTTCCGGGCGGAAGGCCGTAGACCCAATCTTCCAGTTCCACGCCGTCGGTGGTTTCGCGCGACTTGTGGGCCGGGCGGCCGAGCGCCATCACCACCTGGTCGCGGGTCATGCCTTCCAGCGCGCGCTTGTCCTTGATGGCCGCCTGCACCACGGGCGGGAGGGTTTCCGAATAGATTTCGGTGGCGCTGTGCTTTTCGAAATCCAGCACCGGCGCCAGCATCTTCTTCACCTCGGACGCCTTCATCGGCTCCAGCGGCTTGTGAAACAGCAGCACTACGTAAGTTCCGCTCTTGGCGTTGGAATCGCCCGCCGCGATGGGGGCCATGGTGGGAGTGCTGGAAGGACCACCGCCGATCTGCGCGTTGCGGTACCAGTGACGGCCACCCTCGAAGCCGCCATTGATGTCGAGCACCAGACGGTCGGATCCGATCGTCACCTTGGTGATCTGCACCACGTCGCCCTCGCGCGCGGCAGGGCCGATCTGCTTGGCGACGGCCGCCCAGGCGGCCTTGTCCCAGGTGCCATCGGCGTTGAATTCGAGCGGCTTGCGGGAACGCGGCAGCAGCACCTTGACATTGGCGTATTCAAAGACGAGCCCGCGGTCGAGTTCGACGCGATCCTGCCAGGTGAGCTTGTCGGCGGCGCCCAGCGCGGCGCCGAGCGTCAGGATGCCAAGGGCCGCGATGGTTCGCATAGAGTACCTTCCGCCGGTGGGCCATCGAAGGGCGAGGTTTGCCGGCGCACGGGCGCTTTCCGCAGATACACGCACAGCGCCACCAGGGCGGCGGAGGTAAGCACGCTGGCTTCCGGACCGTAATCGCCGCCGCTCCACAGTCTGCCGGCAGACCACACCATCGCGTGGCCCGTCACATTCATTGTAAGCCCACTCAGATTCACGCCGAACAGCGGCAGTGTGAGGTTCCATCCGAAATGCAGGCCGATGGGCAACCACAGGTCGCGGCTGCGCCAGTAAGCATACCCGAACAGAATGCCAAATCCGGCGGTATTGGCGATGCCGAACCAGGTGGCGTGCGGGTTGCCCCCGTGCAGCAGGGCGAACACCACGCCCACCGGAAGAATCGTAGCGAAGGCCCCGAGCGTGTTGACCAACACCTGAAATCCGTAGCCGCGAAAGAAAAGCTCTTCACCCGCCGCGCCCATGGCCAGCACGATGGTGAGGAGCACGGCACTGCCCCAGGAACCGGGATCGGCCGGCGTGCGCTCGATCCGCGCCGCCCCCACCAGCAGCGGTGGAACCAGCACCAGGCACGCGGCCACCACGCCGCCGGCCAGGCCCAACCCCAGATTGACAGCCGAGGCCCGGCGCCACCATAGCCCGGCATCCCACAGTCGGTGGCCGTGGTGGATGCGCAGCGAAATCCAATTGGCCAGCGCCGCCGCGATCAGCATCGAAGCCGTCTCACCCACCAGGTACAGGCCCAGCCATTGGGACACCGTCGCCAACGAAAGCAGGGCCAGGTAATAGAGCGCTATATAGAGCAGGACTTGTAGAACGATTCGCAGGGGATCGGGGCGCGCGGGCATCGGGTACTTCAAAGTCTAGCGCGAACCAATAAGGTACGGGCGCAAGCGGGCGCGGTAGTGTTCAATGGATCGCGGAAGAAAAGCCGAGAGGACTCTCGGCTCTGCAGCCCTGATGGGCCGCGCCACGAACTTATCGCAACAAGTCTTCGAGCTGAATCCTCGAGTCGGTGCGGGCGTCGCGGTATTTGACGATCACAGGGGTGTAGACGGAGATGCCCCATTCCTTGCCGGGTGAGTTGGTGACGGCACGCGAGCCCGCCACGATCACGGCCTCTTCCGGAATCACCAGCGGCTGTTCCGCGGTGGCGCGATACACGGTGTTGCGTACCAGGTCGTAGACCGGCGTCGAACCGTTCAGGATGGTGCCGGTGCCGAGCACCGCCCGCCGCTTGACGATGACGCCTTCATAGATGCCGCAGTTGCCGCCCACCAGCACCTCGTCTTCGACGATTACCGGCATCGCTCCCACCGGCTCCAACACGCCGCCGATCTGGCTGGCGGCTGAAATGTGGCAGTTCTTGCCGACCTGCGCGCAACTGCCGACCAGCGCGTGCGAATCGATCATCGTTCCCTCATCCACGTAGCTGCCGGTGTTGATGAACATGGGCGGCATGCAGGTGACGCCCTTGCCGATGTAGCAGCCGTCGCGAATACTGGAGCCGCCGGGCACGATGCGCACGCCGCTGGCCGCGGTGAACTGCTTGACCGGGTAGGTGGACTTGTCGAAATAGGGCTGACGGCTTGCGTCGATCGACATATCGATGACTCCGCCCATGCGGAAACCGAGCAGAATGCCCTTCTTCACCCAGGCATTGACGCGCCAGCCGGTGGGCGAGTCGCGGTCCGGCGCCGCCGCGCGCGCGCGGCCTTCATTCAGTGCGGCTTTAAATTCGGCGAAGAGGCGCAAATGGGCGTCGGTGTAAGCGGCGGCCTTCTCGTCGTAGAGCCGTTCGATTTCAGCCTGCAACCGGCACGCTCCCCAGCAGGCCCAGGCTCTCCAGCACTTTTTCGATCCGGGCCAAATTGGCCGCGGCGGGCGGGCACAGCGGAAGGCGCCAGACGGGCTCGAGCAGGCCCATCAACGCCATCCCCGCCTTCACCGGAATCGGGTTGGCTTCGATGAAATTGACATTCATCAGCGGCAGGTAGCGCGCGTGGATTTGCCGGGCGGCGGCGAAATCGCCGGCGAGACACGCATGGGCGATTTGCGCCATCGGCCCCGGAATCTGGTTCGAGACCACCGAAATAATGCCGCGACCGCCCAGCGCCATCAGCGGAATCGTAACCGCGTCATCGCCCGAGAGCACGGTGAAATCCGCCGGTACTTCGTGCAGCACGTTCACCATTTGCGAAATGTTGCCGGAAGCTTCCTTGACGCCCACGATGTTCTCGATTTGCGCCAGGCGCGCCAGAGTCGAGGGTTCCACGTTGACGCCGGTGCGGCTCTGCACGCTATAGACGATAATCGGCAGGCGGATGGCGCCGGCGATCGCCTCATAATGCTGATAGAGGCCTTCCTGCGTGGGCTTGTTGTAATACGGCGTGACGGAGAGAATACCCTCGACGCCGATGCGCTCCAACTCGCGGGCGAGTTCGATCACCTCGCGCGTGTTGTAGCCGCCGGCGCCGCCAAGCACGGGCGCTTTCCCCTTCGCCTCATCGACCACAATCTCGATCACGCGCAGGTGTTCGGCGCGCGCGAGCGTGGGGCTTTCGCCGGTGGTACCGCACGGAACCAGAAAGTCTATCCCAGCGTCGATCTGCCGGCGGACGAGCTTGCGCAAAGTGCTCTCGTCGAGCGACAGGTCACTCTTGAACGGCGTAACCAGCGCCGTGCCGCATCCTGTAAACATGTACCACCTCCCCAGGCTAAAACGTCTGCCGAAAAACAGCGAAACATGAATTCAATTACTAACAAGAGGTTTGCTGTCAGCCCCTGTCATATGCGGGGCTAGCGAGCCACCCTCCAACCAACGCTGCACTCGTCCAACTTCTTCCTCTTCCGCCACGTGGTCTCCTTTCGCAAGCGGCAGATAAATATCCGGTGGGATGCCCGCAAGATCTACCGGCTGATCGGGAATCCGCAACGACCGCGATGTCGCATACCACAGCAGCCGCTGTCCGGACGGCAGTGCGTAGGGGCGCAGATTGGAGAAGTCGAGGGAGCCGAAGGTGCGCCGGCCGATCAGCTTCACATTGAAGCTTTGGCGGGCGGCGAGGAGAAACTCTTCACAGGAGCTTGCACAGCTTCCATCGATGAGAATCGCGACGCGCGAAGGCCGTTGCGGCTCCAGCGGCTTTTGGCGATCGAAACTGATGCCGCCGCTATCATCCTGTGGAACGAGACTCCCCGTGGGGGCATTGCGTGTGCGGACAATTGCATCGTTCAAGTCTTTCTCGCACTCGGTGTCTCCAGGGGCAAAGATCGCGCAAAAATGTCTGTGTCCCTCCAAATTGGCGGGAGTTGCAAGCCACATCTGGCCCACGGAAACCGTTTCGTCCGGCAACAGCCACGCGAGTACGGGTTCGTAAGCGCTATCGCTGCCGCCTCCGTTTCCGCGCACGTCGATAATCCAATTGGGATGATTTGCCAATGCTGCATGGTTTTGCTTTAGTAATGCAATGAGCGGTTCGCGGTTCTCAAATCCGAAACTCCTCAGCGTGAGAAGGACGGTTTTGTCGGATAGTATCTCGAACTTGGGCTCATGCTTGAGCGGCGCAGCGGCGGTTTGCGCGGATGGACTGCCGGCGGCTGGCTTGGTCAACGGCCGCGGGGCGGCTGCGAGATGCCCTTTTCGCCATGCTCTGAGGTACTGATTCAAAACTTCCTCGCAGCCATCGGCATCTGAAACCCGCAGGGCAGCGACTTTTGCTTCGGCCAAGGCATCGTCAAAATGTTTCTGCCCGAACTGGGCGAGATGATCTTTTGCGCCGGTATCGTTTTCGAGAAGGAATCCTGGAATCGCTTTCAGGTCATTCACACAAAGCTCTGCGGCAGTTTGTTGCCCCAGGCAATTCGCGGAATAGCAGGCCGTCCAGCAAAAAATGGATACCAATAACTTCATTTCATCCCCAAAGTTCTCTTTCGGATTTTATCGAAACACCACTTCGCTGAATTCGTAAAATCCTTTTTTGCCGGCGATCCACTGCGCGGCCTGGAGCGCTCCGCGGGCAAACCCCTCGCGGCTGCGCGCGGTGTGGCGCAGGGTGATCGTGTCGGCGGCGGAATCGAAACCGATCTCATGCGTGCCGGGATGCGTTCCGGCGCGGTTGGAGGCGGTATCGATCGAGCGCCCATACCCGGCCTTCTTCATCTCTTCCACCAGTTTCAGTAGTGTACCCGAAGGCGCGTCCTTTTTGGTGGAGTGGTGAATCTCCCACGCCCAGGCGCCATATTCGGGTTGGCCGGCCAGCAGCCGCGCGGCTTCCGCCACCAGGCGGAAAAATGCGTTCACCCCAATCGAAAAATTCGGACTCCACACAGCACCGGTGCCGTTCCGCTCCACCGCCCGCTTGACGGCTTCCAGATGATCCAGCCAGCCGGTGGCGCCGATCACAAGGTTCACGCCCAGCGCGGCAATCCCTTCCGCGTTGCGGCGCACGGCGGAGGGAATCGAAAAATCGAGGGCGACATCGACGCCGCGAAAATTCTCCGCCGTCAGCCCTTCGAAATTCGCGTTGTTGAATTCGTCCAGCTTGAGCGCCACGCGAAACCCAAATTCCGGCGCGAGCTGCTCGACGAGCTTGCCCATCTTGCCATAGCCGACGATCGCCAAGCCGCGAGGCTCAGGCATGCACCGCCTCATTGCGCTCAAACACGGCCGGGTCCAGCTCGCTGAAGAACTCCGCGTGGAGCGCTTCGATCGCCGCGCGTAGATCTTTTTCCGCCACCACGAAGCTGATGTTGAGCAGCGACCCTCCCTGCGAGATCATGCGAACGTTGATGCCCTCGAGCGCGTTGAACACGCGGCGTGCAACGCCCGGTGTGTAGCGGATGTTTTCGCCCACCAGGCAGACGATCACCTGGTCGCGCTCGGTTTCGGCTTCGGCGAACTGGCGCAGCTCGGCCAGCACTTCCTCGATGCGCGCCGGATTGTCGATGGTGAGCGAGACGCTGACCTCGGAAGTGGCCACCATATCCACCGGCGTTTCGAAGCGGTCGAAAACTTCGAAGATGCGGCGCAGAAACCCGTGCGCCATCAGCATGCGCGTGGAATGGATGTTGACGACCGTGATCTTGCGTTTGCAGGCGATCGATTTGACCGCGTTTTCGCAGTGTACACGCTCGGCCACGATGCGCGTACCCGGAACGTCCGGCCGGCGCGAATTCAGAATCAATACCGGAATGCTCTTTTCGATGGCCGGCAGGACCGTGGCCGGATGCAGCACCTTAGCGCCGAAATAGGCGAGCTCGGCGGCTTCGGCGAAGGAAATTGTCTTGACGCGATGCCCGCCCGGCAGGATGGTGGGATCGGCGGTGAGCATGCCGTCGACATCGGTCCAGATCTGGATCTCCTCGGCGCCGATGCCGGCTCCTACAATCGAGGCCGTGAAATCGGAACCGCCGCGGCCAAGCGTGGTGGTGACGCCGTCCTCGCTGGCGGCGATGAAGCCGCCCATCACGATCACGCTCTTGGCGGCCAGCGGCGGGATAGTGGCGGCGAGACGCGCGTAGGTCTGCGGGAACAGCGGTGCGGCTTGCGTGTGGCGCTTGTCGGTGACGATGAGGTCGCGCGAGTCCAGGTGCCGGGTTTCCATGCCCGAATGGCGGAAGGCCTGCGTGACGATGAAACTGGAGAGCCGCTCGCCGTAGCTGGAAATGGCGTCGATGGAGCGCGGCGTGAGTTCTCCGAGCACGGCGAGGCCTTTGGCGAGTTCGGTCAGTTCCTGGAAATGCTCGTCGAGAAAACGGTCGAGCGCGGCGCGATCCTCGAGCGGCACCACCTGGCGCGCCTCGCGGGAATGGAAATCGCGCAGGTCGTGGATCTGCCGCAGGTATTCCTCGCGAGGGCCTTTAATGGCGGCGGCGGCGATGGCGAGCAGCTTGTTGGTGGTTTTGCCCATGGCGGAGACCACCACCACCGGATGGCGATCCTCGCGCGCTTTGACGATGGCGGCGACGCGGGCGATGGCGGCGGCCGATTCCACGCTCGTCCCGCCGAATTTCATCACGATCATCAGTCGAGCATCCCTTCCGAATGCATCAGCTCGGCGTTGAGCACGGCCGCGCCCGCCGCGCCGCGAATGGTGTTATGGCTGAGCACGACGAATTTCCAATCGAGCACCGGGCAGGGACGCAGCCGGCCGACGGAAGCCGTCATACCGCGGCCGCGGTCGGCGTCCTTGCGGGGCTGCGGCCGGTTGTTCTCTTCGAGATAAATCACCGGCGAGGCGGGCGCGCTGGGCAGCTTGCGTTCCTGCGGCACACCGGAAAACTCCGCGAAGGCGCGGCGCAAGTCCTGCTCGGACGGTTTCGTGGAAAACTCCACCGAGACGGCTTCGGTGTGCCCGTCCACCACGGCTACACGGTTGCACTGGGCGCTCACCTTGGCGGCCAGCGGCTCGATGTGATCGCCGCGAAACGCGCCCAGGATCTTCTGCGTTTCCACCTGCATCTTTTCTTCTTCGCCGCCGATGAAGGGAATCACGTTGCCCATGATGTCCATCGAAGCCACGCCGGGGTAGCCGGCGCCCGAGATCGCCTGCATGGTGGTGACGATCACCTTGGTGATGCCGAATGGCTTGAGCGGTCCCAGGCCCATGGTGAGCCCGATGGTCGAGCAATTCGGATTGGTGACGATCTGCCCTTTCCAGCCGCGCGCGCGCTGCTGCTCCGGTACCAGCTTGAGATGATCCGGGTTGATCTCGGGCACCAGCAGCGGCACGTCGCGCTCCATGCGGTGGTTCTTCGAGTTCGACACCACCACATGGCCGGCCTGGGCGAAGGCGCGCTCGATTTCGGTGGCGACCGAGGCATCCATGGCGGAGAACAGCAGCCGCGGCGCGTTCCCCGGCTGGCATTCTTCGACAATCAAGTCGGCCACCGTGGTGGGCACGCCGCCGGGCAGGTGCCAGGTCATAGCGTCTTTGTACTTTTTGCCCGCGGAGCGGTCGCTCGCGCCGAGCCACTTCAGTTCGAACCACGGGTGGCCCTGCAGGAATTTGATGAAATGCTGGCCCACCATTCCGGTGGCGCCCAGGATGCCTACTTCGATGCGCGTTTGCATAATTCCTTCACCATGCGGATGTAGATTTCGACGGCCTCGCTGAGTTGCGTCTTCGCCACGCGCTCATCGTTCGTATGCGCGGAGTGAATGGAACCGGGGCCGATCAGAAAGGGTTCGCCCCACTGGCCGTTCAACGCCGGAATATCGGTGGTGAACGCGACCACGGTGGTGGGAATGCCGTCCAGCGGGTTGAGGCGGATGGCGGGGATTTCGATCACCTCGCGCAGTTCGGCGCGGCCCTCGGCGGCGCTGACCAGGGCTTGCTTGGTTTCGCTCGAATCGCCCACCAGGCGGATGAGTATCTCCGCCTTGGCTTCGTCGGCGATCACGTTCGGCGCGCGGCCGCCGTGGATGGTGCCGACGTTCAAAGTGCTGGCGCCGAGCAGCGGATCGACCGGCAGCGCGATCGCGCGCATTAGCGCCAGCGCATCCACCAGCTTGTGAATGGCCGAATCGCCGAGTTCGGGATACGCCGAGTGGGCCATCCTGCCGGCCGCCACCAGTTCATAGCGCAGGGCGCCCTTGGAACCGAGCGCCAGTTTGTTTTCGGTGGGCTCGCCATTGATGACGTACCGCGACCCGCGCGGCGTCCGGGCGGCCTGGAACGCGCCCGCGCTGTTGCGCTCTTCGCCCACCACCAGGAGAATTCCGAAATTGCGTTCGCCCGATTCGAGCAGCGCCTGGGCCGCGTGAATCATCGCCGCGATGATGCCTTTGGCGTCGCACGAGCCGCGTCCCCAAATGAACGCGTCGTCCTCGCGCGAGGCGACGAACGGCGGCACCGTATCCAGGTGCGTGGAAAGCGTGACGTCCAGCCGTTCGCCAAACTGCGCGAACAGATTGTACCGGCGCGGTTCCACCTCCATGGTTTCGACGTGGCCGCCATACTGCGTCGCCAGCGCCCGCAGCCAGTCGCGGATATACAGGGCAACTCGCTCTTCGTTGTTGGTGATCGATTCGATATCGACCAGTGCCCGCGTTAGTGCAAATACGTCCATCCAATTCACCAACAGGGGAGGCAAGGAGAAGGAGAATGCACCCGAACCGCAGCGCGTCTTCGATCCCGATAGCGCTCCACCCGCCATGACACGCATGACACGGGTGACAGTGAGCCGGTATTAGCCAGACTCCCCAACCGCCGGGAACTGCACCACCCCAGCGCGGCTTCGGCGGAAACTCTTGCCGGCCCCTTTCCGGCGGATCTCCGGAGCGCAACCGAAACTCCGACCCGCCGTACTGATGACCGCCGCACCTCTACCGTGAAGAATTCAGGATAACACGGGCGGGCTTGGGAAGGCGTAAGGCGAACCAGGCGCCGAGCAGCGCCAGCCACGAACCAAGCACCAGGTATATGGCGGTGTGCACGCCCACGCCGGCGGCAAAGCGAAAGCTGCTGAAGACGTACCCTTTGAGCAGCATGGCGGCCACGACGAGGCTCCACAAGAAGAACGGCACCGGGACCGAGCGGGTGATGGCCAGCAGCACTGCGGCCAACCCGAAGAGAGAAGCGGCGAGCAGGACCCAGGCCAGGGTGGCGCCGCTCCACGGCAACATATCGAGATGGAGCGAGCGGGCGCCGGAAGCGAGCGCCAGGGCGGACACCAGCAGCAGGAACAACGCCAGCAAACCATGGTACAGATAGCTGAATAGACGCAACAGGGTTTTGACGGCTCCCACGCCGGTAGCCTCCTCGCGAAACGGAACGGCTATTCTAACGCATCCGCGGGCGGCCCGTTCGACGGCATGTTGACCATTCGTGCGCGACGCAGAAATGCCGAAATTCTCCATTTCAGTGAATTTGAATCTGAACGTTAGGTGTATGCAAGGTCTTGCTCTCTCAAGAGGCTTTGTATCAGGGCACGGC
>PLOR01000005.1 GCA_003142185.1 Bryobacterales bacterium | reverse complement strand
CGATTCGTTCCTTACTCTCTGTTATCCGGCGGGCGGCAATGATAGCTATCCGTTTTCCGCCGGCGGTTATAGATTCCGGAATCCAAAGTCTTCCGTCGTGAGTCCTGCCCGTAGGGGACCCCGCATGCCTTTCAGGGGCGCCGGAAGTTCAGTACCACTTGAATGCAACGCTTGCTGGCCAGCAAGTAAGGACTAGCAGCGGTGCCTGGCGCCACAGTCCCAATTCAAGGATAAGGGGTGCGTCAAGGGGTTTGGAAGGTAAGTGATTGAGTTAGTGGGGAAGATGGGCGGTGACTGACAATTTGGCAGGTCGGGGACCTGCCTCACTAAAGCAACCGGAAGTTGACTTCAATCGTGGCGGCCACGGTGACGGGTTTGCCGTCCCTGTAGCCGGGCTTGAACTTCCATTGGCGCACGGCTTCCATGGCCTTTTCGTCCAGCCCCAGCCCCAGACTGCGAACCACTCTCGGGTTTACGGCGCGTCCGCTGGGATCCACTTCGATGTAAAGAACCACCGTGCCCTGATATTTGGCCTTGCGGGCCTCCTCGGAATACTCCGGCTCTTTCTTGTACAGCACCACCGGCGCCGTAACGCCGTTGCCCACCCTGTAGGCGCCGCCGCCGAAGCCGCCGTCCGCTCCGGGGCCGACGCCGCCGCCACTGCCGGAGCCGACACCGCCGCCGTGCCCGGAACCAATGCCGCCGCCATAACCTGGCCCGTTCGAGGGAGGACCCAGTTTGGCCAGCGGGTCGCCGTACTGGCTCATGTTGACGTTCGGCATTTGGACGTCCGGAGGCGCCAGGATGGTGGGATCCATCACCAGTTTGGGATTCAGATTCTGAACGACCGCGGAGGGCGGAGTGAACTGCCGCGGCGCGACCTTCGGCAACGCACCCTTGCTGGCTGGCAGCGGGGAGCGGTTGCCGCCGCCGCCGCCGCCCTTATCGATCTTCATTTCCGGGGCCGGCGACAGATCGGGCAGGAACACCGCAACGCCTTTTTGCATCGTCTTCTGCACGGCGGGAATCGAGAAAACCCACAAAGCCGCCAGGACCACCACCACCTGGAAACCTGTCGACATCACGAACGACTTCTTCTGCCGTCCGTACAGCCCCCAGATATCCTTTACCGCTACCGGCTGGGAAGTGAGCTCGAGCGGAGGTAGTTTGGGCGGGTTAATGGCGTCTTTGACATTCTGCCAGAAAGACTTGTACCAGGGATCCTCGATATCGTCCACCAGCAACCGGGCGAGGTGATCGTTCGGGTTGGTGCCAAGTGAATTACTGGAATTTGAGAGATCAGCCATGTCTTATGCCACCATCTCCCCGGATGGGCTGCTATCCTTCGTTTGGTTGGACGCCCTTGGTGGCCCCGGCGTTACCAAATTGTGGTGAAACTCCTTGCCCAGACAACCCAGTCTACAGCTTATCATAACTGGCCGGAAAACGAGTCGCAAAAACCCTCTGCCCGTCCACCGGTACTACGGCCACCGGTGAGCAGCGCCAGGCTGAGTGATTTGGCTAAAACAACCGGCAAGCTAAAGCACGCCCTATCTGCGTTTGCCGCCGGCGCCGGATCTGTAGTAAACTCGAAGTTTACTCCAGTGGTTCCGACGCACTCCGTGTGTTCCGGCTCCCAAAGCAAGAGGTTGAAATGCAACTGATTATTGAAACCGGCGGGAAGCAGTATGTGGTTTCCCCGGGTGAGGTTGTCCGCGTGGAAAAGCTGCCGGGCGAGGTGGGCGCTGAGGTGGAGTTGCCCGTGAAGGCCGCGTTCCAGGATGGCGCCATGGTCTCGGCGCGCACGCTGAAGGCAACCATCGTGGGCAACGGCCGCGGCGACAAGGTGATCGTTTTCAAGTTCAAACGTAAGAAACAGTACAAGAAAACCATCGGCCATCGGCAGGCCTTCACCGAAATCAAGGTCGGCGAAATTCTGGCATAGGTGACGTATGGCGCATAAAAAAGGTTTAGGCAGTTCCAAGAACGGGCGCGACTCCAACGCGCAGCGGCTGGGGATTAAGGTGTTTGGCGGCCAACTGGTTCCCGGCGGTTCGATCATCGTGCGGCAGCGCGGTACCAGGCTCAAACCGGGCCTCAACGTCGGCTGGGGCAAGGACGACACGCTGTTCGCCAAAGTAACCGGCGTGGTGGAGTTCAAGGACCGCGGCCATTTGGGTAAGTTCGTCCGCATCAACGCCGTCCAGTAAGATTTCCTTCCTCGTGCGGCCGGGCGCGCGGGCCGGGTATGCCCGGCCCCTACACAGCGTTGCCAGCACGCTCGGCCCCTACGACATGTTATTTCTCGACCAAGCGCGCATCCTGGTTAAAGCCGGCGACGGCGGCAACGGCTGCATGGCCTTCCGGCGGGAGAAATACGTCCCGCGCGGCGGTCCTTCGGGCGGCGACGGCGGCCGCGGCGGCGACGTCTACCTGGTCTCCACCGTTCACCAGAACACCCTGCTTCAATTCAGTTACAACCCCGAGCATCGCGCCGAGCGCGGCCGGCACGGTGAAGGCAGCGATTGCACCGGCGCCGAGGGCCGTTCGATCGACGTGCCGGTCCCGGTGGGGACAGTGGTTTACAACGAGGCCACCGGCATCCTTCTTTTCGATTTCACCGAACCGGGCCAGCGGTTCCTGGCCGCCCGCGGCGGCCGCGGCGGCCGCGGCAACGGGGGCCGCGCCACCGCGACTCACCAGGCGCCGACCGAGCATGAGCCCGGACGCCCCGGCGAAGAAAAACGCCTGCGCCTGGAATTGAAGCTGCTAGCCGATGTCGGCCTGGTCGGTTTTCCGAACGCCGGAAAATCCACGCTTATCTCGCGCATCTCCGCCGCGCGGCCCAAAATCGCCGATTACGCGTTCACCACCCTGGAACCCCATCTGGGCGTGGTCAAGCTCGACGACTTCCGCAGCTTCGTGGTGGCCGACCTTCCCGGCTTGATCGAGGGCGCGCACGCCGGGGCGGGCTTGGGCATCCAGTTCCTGCGCCACATCGAACGCACACGCCTGCTGGCGCACCTGGTGGATCTGTCGGAATCGACCGGCCGCCAGCCGGAGGAAGATTTCGAAATTATCATGCGCGAACTAGCCAGTTTCAGCCAGGAACTGGCGCAGAAGCCGATGATCGTGGTGGCCGCCAAGATGGATGCCGCCCAGGACCCGGAGCGGGTCGCCCACTTGCGCCGCCTGGCCGAAGAGCGAGGCCTGCCCTTCTTCGAAATCTCCAGCGTGACCGGGCAGGGAATCGAGGCGCTGAAGCATGCCATGGCCGAACGCGTGCTCGTGCCGGTGGCATAGTGGGGCAGGTCCCCGACCTGCCAAGTGTTCTTCCTCCCGGCTTCGAGTTTGCTTCCGGCGTTGGCAGGTCGGGGACCACACC
>PLOR01000042.1 GCA_003142185.1 Bryobacterales bacterium | reverse complement strand
CGCGGGATTCCCACTTTCCCACCGCGCCGACTACGGCTTCTGTTTTGAGCAAAACCAAAGCAAAGGCCAAACCCAAAACCCACAAGGCGGCGGCCTAAAGGCCGCATCGCTTTGTTTCACAAAGCGGACAGATCACTAATTATTAAAACCGGACAACTTTGACTTGTTAACGACAGGCTGGGTGAAGGAGACCGGGGGACAGACTTCACTGTCCCAAGGCGCCGTTTTTGCGCCGCGTGGACAGTGCACTCTGTCCCCCGCACCTTTTACTCCGCCGGCTGCTGCTGCGACAGGCAGTGCAGCGAGCCGAAGCCCAGGATCATGTCGACGCAGTGAATCCCCACCACCGGGCGGTCGCGGAACAATTCGCCTAGAATCCCCAGCGCCACGCGGTCGTTGGGATCGTTGAATGTCGGGACCAGGACCGCGGCGTTGCATATATAGAAATTGGCGTAGCTCGCCGGCAAGCGGGCGCCGGCGAAGGTGATTGGTGCGGGCATAGGCAGCGCCACCACCTCGGGCTTGGAGCCGTCTTCCAGATGCAGGCCCTGCGCGCGCTCCCAGTTTTCCGCCAGCGGATGGTAGTTGATGTCCGCCGGGTTGTCCTCCCGAATCAGCACCAGCGTCCGGGCATTCACGAAACGGCAGATGTCATCGATGTGACCGTGGGTATCGTCGCCGGCNNTCGAGATAGCATTCCTCGGTGGTGATCAGCGTCCCTCGGCCGTTGACCTCGATCCCGCCGCCTTCGAGGATAATCGGCGCGTCGAAGAGCCGCTTGCCGAGGCGCCTGGCCGCCATCTCGGGCACGCGGCGGTCCTTCTGCCAGTCGTCATATTTGGCCCAGGCGCTGAAGTGGAACTGCACGATGGCGGTTTCGAGCCTGCGGCCTATCGACCGGCGGACGGACAGCGGACCGCTGTCGCGCATCCAGCCGCGGTTGGTCGGGTAGACGATGAACTCGACGGCCCCGATATCCGCGCCGGCGCGCTCCATATAGCGCGCGGCGCTCTTCGCTTCATCCTTTGATCGGACCAGCAGGCGGACCGTTTCGCCGGCTGCGATTTTCCTCACAATCTCGGCATAGACCCAGCGGATGGTGTTGAGTTTGCCGGGCCAATCGGTGGGATGGTGCGGCCACGCCAGCCACGTACCTTCGTGCGTCTCCCACTCGGCGGGCATCGAGAAACCGAGAGAGGCGGGACTCTTGGCTGCCGGCGGGCGCGATTTGGTCATATGAGTCGAGGATAATCGGAAGCGCCGGACGTGTCCATTTCTCGCAAGGCTGGTAGAATCGTGGGGAACCCACATCATGGCCAAAAAACACGTCACTCATCCGTCACACGACCGCTATCGCAAAGACCTGTCCGAAATGCCGGAATGGTTGAAGAAGAAAGCTTGCCCCAACCGGGAGAAGTTTCTCTCCGGCAAACGCATTCAGCCCAAGAACGTGACTGGCCGGGAGAAACTCGCCGACCTCATCGACAGCGCCTTCCTGGCGTACAATGGCGCGCGTCTTCGCGAAGCCTGCCAGCTCTTCACGGAGAAAATGCTGGAGCCGGACGTGACCATCGGCATGAGTCTCTCGGGCGCCCTCACGCCGGCCGGACTGGGTTGCTCGTCGATCGTTCCGCTGATTAAGGCGGGATTCGTGGATTGGATCGTCTCGACCGGCGCCAATCTTTACCATGACATGCACTTCGCGCTGAACTATCCGGTGCGCACCGGCGATTTCCGCATGAACGACACCGAACTGCGCGACAACGATATCGTGCGCGTTTACGACGTGCTGCTGGGCTACAGCGACTGCCTGATGGCCACCGACGAGATTCTGCGCGACATTCTGGTGCAGCCGGAATTTCAGAAGGAGATGGGCACCGCCGAACTGCATTACCTGCTGGGGAAGTATGCCGCCGAGTGGGAACGCAAGGCGGGACTGAAGGATGTCTCGGTGCTCGCCGCGGCTTATCGCGCGGGCGTACCGTGCTACACGTCGTCGCCGGGCGATTCCACCATCGGCATGAACGTCGCCGGTGTGGAATTGCGCGGCAACAAGCTGCGCCTGAACCCCTCCATCGACGTCAATGAGACCACCGCCTTCGTGCTGGCTGCCAAGCGGTCGGGCGGCAGGAGCGGCGTGGTGCTGTGGGGCGGTGGCAGTCCCAAGAACTTCACTCTGCAAACCGAGCCGCAGATCCAGGAAGTGCTGCGCATCAAGGAATTCGGCCAGGACTTTTTCCTCCAGGTGACCGACGCTCGCCCGGATACCGGCGGCCTGAGCGGCGCCACGCCCAGCGAAGCCGTGAGTTGGGGAAAAGTGGACCCCGACCGCCTGCCCGACGCGGTGGTGTGCTACACCGACACCACCATCGCCATGCCGCTCCTCACGCACTACGCGCTCTCGCGCCACAAGCCCCGCAAATCGCGCCGCCTTTACGATCAGCGCGGCAAGATGATGCAGGCGCTGACGCGGGAATACTTCGCCCACAACAAAGTGAAGATGCTCGACGGATCGGACCCGGTGCTGGACTGATCGTGACTAAGAAGGAACTTCTCGCCGTCGCGCGCAAGCACGGGACGCCGGTGGTGGTGATCGACCACGAGGTGATCCGCCGCAACTATGCGAACTTCAGGCGGCATCTGCCGAGGGTGCAGGCCTACTACGCCGTAAAGGCCAACCCGGCGCCGGAAATCGTGCGCACGCTGTATAAGGCCGGCGCCAGTTTCGACGTAGCGTCGCTGCCTGAGTTCCTGCTGGTGCACAAGAACATCGAGCGCCTGCCGGCGAAGGAACGGCAGGATTTCATCTGGGACAAGATTATCTACGCCAACCCCATCAAGCCGAAAGAAACGCTGCAGGCACTGGACCAGTACAAGCCTCTGCTGACTTACGATAACCTCGAGGAGTTGCGCAAGATCCAGCGTTACGCTCCGCACGCCGGCCTGGTGCTGCGGCTGCGCGTGCCCAATACCGGCTCGATGGTGGAGTTGTCGTCGAAGTTCGGCTGCGACTCTGGCGTTGCCGTCGACCTGATCGTCGAGGCTTTCCGCGCCGGCCTGGTGGTGGAAGGGCTGAGCTTTCACGTGGGGAGCCAGTGCACCAACTTCGACAACTTTGTGCAGGCCCTGAACATCGCGGCGGCGGTGCGGCAGGAGGCTCTCACCCGCGGCCATGAGATCAAGATCCTGGATATCGGCGGCGGATTCCCGGTCCCCTATGACGATCGCGTAAAGCCGTTGCGGCCGCTGGCCCGCAAGATCAACGCCGAGATCGACCGGCTGTTCTCGAAGGACATGGAGATCCTGGCGGAGCCGGGCCGGTACCTGGTGGCTACCGCCGCCACGGCGATCGCACGGATCATCGGCAAAGCGTTTCGCGATGGCAAGACGTGCTACTACATCGACGACAGCGTGTACCACACGTACTCCGGCATCGTGTTCGACCACTGCCAGTACCGTCTCCACGCCTTCAGGAGCGGCGAGAATGAACTGTCGACGGTGTTCGGCCAAACCTGCGACGGCATGGACATCATTACGCAGTCCGAGGAACTGCCGAACCTGGAGATCGACGACCTGGTCTACTCCGAGCGAATCGGCGCGTACAGCAACGCCTCGTCAACCTGGTTCAACGGCTTCGCACCGGCGCAGGTGGTACACGTCAACGAGTGATCGGTGAAAGCCCAGGACTCGTAACGTGGCGCGAACAGTCCCTGCCTTGCAGCGTCGGCATTTCTGCGCCCCCCCCCCGCGGCAGGTGGACGTGGTACCAAATGCCGGCGCGGCACGCACGAGTGTGCGCGCCACACTAACGCCCCACTTGCGAGTAGAGGCGCACGGTGGATGTGGCCTTGCCTTGGAGCGGGTCGGCGGCCAACGCGAAAGTCCCGTTGCTGCGGGCGGCTTCCACCGGGCGCAGGACGTTGTCGGACGGCAGACACACCAGGCCCTGCGCGGCTTGCGCGCGAGCGGCGTAGACTACCAGGTCGAGCTTCGACCAGTCGAGCGAGGCGGTGGATTGGGCCGGCTCCATCTGCGGGATTAGGGCGCCATCGCGCACCAGCATCACGACCGGAATGGCTCCCGCCTCGATTTTGTGCCAGCCGCCGGAATAGAGCTTGCCGGTCTGGTAATCGATCCACTCGCCGGCTGGCAGGTACACGTCGCGGCCGGTCGAGTTCTCCTCGAATAGCGGGGCCACCAGAATGTCGGAGCCGAACAGGTACTCATTGTCCACCTGCCAGGCGCCGGGATCGTTCGGATATTCGACGAACAACGCCCTCACCATGGGCAGGCCGTGCTCGGTCGAGTATTTGGCCTGGGCGTAGATGTAGGGCATCAAGCGATATTTCATTTCGTCGGTGCGGCGGAACAGGTCGAGGAAAGCGGGGCTGTATTCCCACGGCTCCTTGGGCGGCGCGCCGTGGCAGCGGCTGTGCGAGGTCAGCATGCCGAAGGGCAGCCAGCGGCGGTAGAGTTCCTCGGGAGTCTTGGCAGTGAAGCCGCCGATGTCGTGGCTCCAGAAGCTGAAGCCGCTGAGCCCGAAGGAAAGGCCGCCGCGCAACTCGGCCGCCATGCCGGTATCGGTGTTGCCCGCGTCGCCGCCCCAGTGCAGCGGATAGCGCTGGCTGCCGGCCCAGGCGCTGCGCGCCCAGATGATATTTTCGCCGGTGACCTTGCGGGTGATATCGGCCACGGCCTGGTTGTAGCGCAGCGGATAGAGGTTGTGTTCGTAGAAGCCCGTGCGGCCGTTGGCGTAGACGCCGGTGAGCGGCGCGGCTTCGCCGAAATCCACCTTGATCGCTCCCACGCCCATTTTGAGCAGGCTGGCGATTTTATCCTGATACCACGCCACGGTGGCGGGATTGGTGAAGTCGAGAACGGCGTCTTCATATGGCAGGTTGCCTTTGGCGTCCTTCACGGCCAAGCCTTTGGCGAGGATCTCGGGGAACAGCGAATTCTGCGGCACGAAGTAAGGAAGCTGCCAGAGCGAAATATGGAAGCCATCGCGCTTCAAATCGGCGATCATCTTTTCGGGAGCCGGGAAGCGCGTCTTGGAGAATTTGTAGTCGCAGCGCCAGTCGGTCTCAAACCAGCCGGTATCGATGTGGATGACGTCGGTCGGGATGCGGTTCTGGCGCAGCTTGGCGGCCACGGCGCGCACTTCGGCTTCGGAAAAATAGCTGATGCGGCTCATCCACAGGCCGAAAGACCACAGCGGTGGCATGGCGGCCTTGCCGGTAATGTTGGTGTACTCGTCCAGGATGTCCTTGGGCGAGCCGAGAAAGACGAACAGGTCGAGCGCATCGTCGCCCAGCAGCAGTTGGTTCGAGAAGCCGTAGGAAGCTCCGAAATCGAAGGTGGCGGGCGCCGAGGTGTGGACGAACATGCCGTAGCCGCGGCTGCTCATGAAGAACGGGATCGGCTTGTACATGCGTCCGCTTTCGACGCCGTTGGCGTCGTTGGCCCAGAGGACGACTTTTTGGCCGCGCTTATCGAGGCGCGTGAAGGATTCGCCGCAGCCGAACAGTTTCTCATCGGGCGAGAGCGAAAAGACGGCGGCCAGGCTGCGCGAGTAATCGGAGGGGCGGCGGATGAAGGAGAATGGCAGCGCGGGATCGAGCGAAGTGGCGAAGTCGGAAGTGTGCTGGGTCTTGGTGAGCAGGCGGCCCTGGGCGTCGCGAAACTCGATGTGCCAAGGGTTCTCGAGAATGGTGACCGAGCCGGCGACGCTCGCGTAGCGGTAGCCGCCAGCCACTTTCTCCATCTTCCAGGAGTTGTCGTGCGGCGGCTCGCCCACCAGCATCGGCGATGGCGCTTCGGGGCCGGCTACGACCCCGGTCTTAATGCGAATGCGAACCGTGCGCGGTGAGACGAACTGGATGGAAAAAGGCAGCGACGGATTGACGGCATATTCGCGGCCGGGGAAGGTGAGGCCTTCGAACGGCTGGAGCACGGGCTCCATATTGTTGAAGGCGATGCGCGGGTAGAGCTGGTTGCGGCTCCAGGTGAGGGAGCCGGCGCCGGTCGCTGGGTCGAATGCGGCGAGACGGTCGGCCAGGAAGTAGGTGCTTGTGAAATCGTGGAAGTCGGCACTTACATCCACCACGTCGCTGAGCAGGCCCGGCGGCTGATTGGCGGAAGCGGCGAACAGAACGGGGACGGCAAACAAGGCCGCGCAAAAACGGATCACGGAGTTCTCCTTTGGAAGCGACCAGTCTAACAGGACGCGACGCTGCGAAAAAACCGGCAAATGCATTCTCCTCACGGCGATTTTTTCGTCTTTGCCACCAGCCTTTCCAAATCCAACAAATGCAGTGGCTTAAAGGCCTTCTTCGACCACCGGCAGGCGTCCGAGAATTCGACTCCCACGAAGAAGCCGATCTCCCGGTAATCGCAGTAGCGCACATAGCCGGCGAAGCTCTGTTTGGGGCAATCCCAGTGAACTTCGGTGCCCAGGGGAATGGCGTTTTCCAGTTGCACGCAGGCGCCGGAGGGCGAGATATCCTCAAGCAGTGCCAGCGCCTTCTGCGGCTGATTTTCTTCGTCCTCCCAACGCACCTCCACCATATCCGCGCACATCATCCGAGCTTCCCTACGGTGATCCTGCATACACCTCTCTTATCGGCCGTTTGCGCTGTTCACTTTACAGTGAGTACCGTGCGGCCTGGAGGAGGCCGCGCGGCCCGGTCAAGCCCGGCGATACACTGAAGGTTATGCCTCAGCTTTATCCGCCGCTCGAAGCGCCGAAACGCCTGCTATTCGGGCCGGGGCCCAGCCCGGTGGCGCCGCGCGTGTACCAGGCCATGCAGCAGAATGTGGTCGGGCACCTGGACCCGTTCTTCTTTCAAGTGGCTGACGAAATTCGCGAGCTACTAGGCTACGTTTTTTCGACCGCCAACCTGCGCAACCTGGCGGTGTCGGGGACGGGCAGCTCCGGCATGGAAGCGGCGGTCGCCAACTTTACCGAGCCGGGGACCAAACTCGCCTTGCTCACCAACGGGTTCTTCGCCGACCGCATCGGCGAAATGGCGCGGCGGCACGGCGCCGAGGTGACGCGGCTGGCCAAGAGCTGGGGCGAGCCTTTCGACGCCCAGGAGGCGCGCGAGTTCATCCGCCGCGAACGTCCGCAGGTGGTGGCGCTGGTGCAGGCGGAGACCTCTACCGGCATGTACAACCAGGCCAAGCCGGTGTGCGAAGCCGCGCACGAGGTGGATGCGCTGGTGATCGCCGACTGCGTGACCAGCCTGGGCGGCATGCCGGTGCTGGTGGATGAGAATGGCATCGACATCGCTTATAGTTGCACGCAGAAAGGTCTTGGCTGCCCGCCTGGCCTCGCGCCCATGACGATTTCGCCGCGGGCACTCGAGCGGCTGCGGGCACGCCAGACGCCGGTCCAATCCTGGTATTTGGACCTGGAGCTGCTGGACACCTATTACAGCGGGCACAAATATCATCACACCGCGTCGGCCACCATGTTCTACGCTCTCCGCGAAGGGCTGGCGATGGTGGCCGAAGAGGGCCGCGAAAACCGTTGGGAGCGGCACCGGCGCAACCACCTGGCGTTCGTAGCGGGCATTCAGGCGATGGGGCTTGCGATGCATGTTCCGGAAGGCCATCGGCTGTGGACGCTGAACACGCCGCGTGTGCCGGAGGGTGTGGACGACGCCAAAGTGCGGCAGTATCTGCTGGAGCGCCACGGCCTGGAAATCGCCGGCGGCTTCGGCCCGCTGGCGGGCAAAATATTCCGCATCGGCCTGATGGGGTACGGGTCCACTGCCGACAATGTGCTCATGCTGCTGGAAGCTCTCGAGGAAGCCCTGGCAGAGCAAGGCTACCAGCCCGTGGCAAGCGGCAAGGCCGCCGCCGAGACCGCGCTCGATCGCGCGCGGTGAGCGCCTCACCCCTCCGCCTTCACCCCGCCACGGCCAGACCGGCGTGTGGCGCATGGGAGTAGCGCAGGCGCGGACCTGGGCGGCCACAGCCGCAAGGCGACGCTTCCAGCCTCGCCGGTATTCGATGTGGGCCGATGTCCCGCGGCAAGTGCAAACCCTGATGCGCCTCACATTCGTAAGCGCAGACCCTGTGGTTGGCATCCAGCAGAAGGACGTAGACGGGCACCTGGAACAGCTCCCATAACTCATCGCGCTGGGCGTCGGAGAGCAGAGGGTCGCCTTCATTCTGCAATACAAAAACCGCGCGGCGCGGTTCGACGCGGCGCAACCCGGCGTGGGCAAGCTGTTGAAACGTTCCCGAGAGTGCCGTGGGATGCCCGTAGGACGACAGCGCCGGCGTGGCCCTGACCGAGGGATAGAGTGGATGCCGGACGCCGGGATGGAATAACCAGAACATGGTAATGATAACGTTATTCGGGGAGGCCGATGCTCTCAGGATTCTGTGCAATCGAGCATTGCCCGAGAGCTGGCGGGTTGTTCGTGGGGAGCGGCGCGGCGGCCTCTGCTATGATGAATTCTCTTTCGACGCTTGAGGCCAGTGCCGCCCGATTCGCTTGAGGATATTTACCGTCGACGCCGTTCGACGCGCTGGCAGGACCGGCTGCGCCGGCTGCTGGCTCCCCCCGCGCCGCTGGTGATGAACCCGGCCGAACCTAAGGACTTTCCGCTGGGGCGCTGGAACCTCTACCTGGGCGGCGCCGGGAGCCGGCCAGCCGGCTACGTGAACCTCGATCTGTTTCCGCTGCCGGGAGTGGATGTGGCCGCCGACGCCGAACAGCTGCCGTTTCGCGGCAACCTGTTTCAACGCGTGGAATGCGATGCGGTGCTGGAGCATGTGCGCCGCCCCGAACAGGTGATGGCCGAAATCGAACGCGTGCTCGCTCCCGGCGGCTACCTTCACGTAGTGACGCCATTCTGCCATCCCTTCCACGAGTACCCGAAGGATTACCGGCGCTACACGCTGGATGGATTGAAGGAGTTGGCCGGCGGTTTCGAGCCGATCGCCGAAGGCTGGCGAACCGGCCCCACGGCGACCCTGCTGGTGTTCGCGATTGAGTACGCAAAGTTGCTGCTGCCGTGGCGCGCGTGGCGTGGACTGGTGCATGGCGTCCTCGGCTGGTTGTTATTTCCGCTGCGCTACCTGGATCTGCTTCTGCTGCGGGCTCCGCGCGCCGGCCGCATCGGCAACCATTGCTACCTCTGGCTGCGCAAGCCTGGCGGTTGAGAAGCGCGGTGGTTGGCAGGTCGGGGACCTGCCCCACTGATTTCAAGTGGCGGGGTTTGCGTCGTTGGTGTTCCAGTGAGCCAGGCCGGCGGCGAGCGCGAGCTGGGTGAGGCCGGCCACGTTGTTGACGCCGAGCTTCTTCATCATGGTCTTGCGGTAGCTGCGGACGGTCTGCAAGCCGAGGTCGAGCAGAACCGCGATGTCCTTACTGGTTTTGCCTTCGGCCACCAGGCGCAGCACCTGCAACTCGCGGGGCGAAAGCGATTCGAGCGGGCTGCGGTCGTGGGTATCCAGATCGCCGCGCTGAATCCGTGCCAGCAGACGGTCGGAAACCTGCGAGCTCAGGTAGGACCCGCCGCGAGCCACCGTGCGCAGGGCGTCGAGCAGTTCGGCGGAAGACGCCTTTTTGAGAACGAAAGCGCGCGCGCCGCTGCGGATGGCGCTGACGACGGAGTTCTCGTCGTCGTACATCGAAAGGATGATGACTTTCACGGTGGGGCAGTGGCGCAGCAGCTCGGTGGTGGCTTCGATGCCATTCATGCCGGGCAGACCGATATCCATCAAGGCAATGTGCGGCTGGGTTTTCTTGCACAGGTTCACGGCGTCGGCGCCGCTTTCGGCCTCGCCCACCACGCGGAACTCGGAGCCCCGCTCGAGAATGCCCTTGATGCCGTCGCGCACTAACTTGTGGTCATCGACGAGCACAATATCTAACATGGTTGCTTCTCCCCGGGTTCTGGCACGGCCGCTCGCACGATGGTTCCGGACTGGCGGCTGCTCGAAATCGACAGACGCAGGCCGGCCTCGTCGGCATGATGCTCCATGCCCAGCAGTCCCAACCCTCTCCCCATTTTCTGCAAATCCGCCGGATCGAAGCCTCGTCCGTTGTCGCGGATTTCCATCCAGGCGCCGCGATCCTCGGACTTTACTACGATTTCGATCAAAGAGCAACCAGAATGATGCGCCGCATTCTCCACCGCCTCTTCGGCGATCCGGTATAGCGCCGAAGCGGCATTCGGCGGCAAGGCGATGGAGGAGTCCATGTCGATCCGCAGGCTGCCGTGGAAGTGCTCCCGGATGCGTGCGCCGAGCCGGTCGAGCGCCGAACGCAGGCCGACACGCTCCACCGCGGATGGGTTGAGCTCATAGCTGAAGTTGCGGACCTGCTCCATGACGGATTCGAGCAGCGTCTGTATCTCCTCGATGTGCTCGCGCGCGGCGCTGGGGCTGCCGTCCAGGTCCATGCGGACCAGGTCGAGCTGGAGTCCCAAAGCGGCCAGGTTCTGACCCACCACGTTGTGCAGAAACTGGGCGGTCTTGGCGCGCTGCGACTCCTGTGACTTGAGCGCGCCCGACACCGCGCGGCGCAGCTCGTGATCGGCCCTGGCGAAGTCGGTAATTTCCCTCACCACGCAGCCGGCGTGCGCTGTGTCGGCTCTCAGGCGGAGCGGAAAAACCGAGATCATCCAGACGCGGCCGTCCCGCTGCTCGCGGAACGACAGGGACTCGCCGGCGAGCGCGCGACTGAACCGTTCCTGCCAAATTGGAAGGACCGCAGGGTTCAGTACGCTTGCCGCGGGCTGGCCGGCCACTTCCTCAGGGGGCTTGCCGAACAGCGGCATGGTGTCGCCATAGATCTGCTCGAACACACCCTCTTTGTTCACGATCCATTGGCAAGCCGGGGTCTGATCGAGAAGGACCTCGGCTGGCGGACGGTCGTGTTCGGGCATCGGAAGTTGCTTCATTCTACCACCGGGCGGACGGGCCGCCACCTGAGCAGAATTGCTCACTCGGCTCGGACCTAGCGGCGGGCGGTCAGCCAAGCAGGCGCGCGGCGGGCTTGGCGAAATAGGTGAGAATGATGCCGGCGCCGGCGCGCGCGATGGAGGTGAGCGACTCCATCATGGCGCGATCGTGATCCAGCCAGCCGTTGCGCGCGGCGGCCACGATCATGGAATATTCCCCACTCACTTGATAAGCCGCGATCGGCACATCGAAGCGCTGGCGAGCCATGGCGATGAGATCGAGATAGGGCATGGCCGGCTTCACCATAATGATGTCGGCGCCCTCTTCGAGATCGAGCGCGATCTCGCGCATGGCCTCGCGGCCGTTGGCCGGATCCATCTGATAACTCCGCCGGTCGCCGAACTGCGGCGCGGAATCGGCGGCCTCGCGAAAAGGACCGTAAAAGACCGACGCGAATTTGGCGGCGTAGGAAAGGATGGGCGTGCCGGCGAAACCGGCGGCGTCGAGCGCGCGGCGGATGGCGCCCACCCGTCCATCCATCATGTCGGAGGGCGCCACCATATCGGCGCCGGCGCGGGCGTGCGAAACGGCGGACTTGGCCAGCCAATCGAGCGTGGCATCGTTATCGACATCGCCATCTTTGACGAAGCCGCAGTGGCCGTGACTGGTGTACTCGCAGTTGCAGACGTCGGTAACCACCAGCAGGCGCGGGGTCTCCTGGCGAATGGCGCGGATGGCGCGCTGCACTATCCCAGCGTCGTCATAGGCGCCGGAGGCCAGCTCGTCCTTGATTTCCGGCAGGCCGAAGAGGATGACGCCTCCCACACCGAGCGAGTGGACGTCGGCACATTCCTTGACGAGCTCGTCGATCGAAAGCTGGTAGTTGCCCGGCATCGCGCCGATTTCGCGGCGAACTCCCTCGCCCGGGCAAACAAACAAAGGAAGGATGAATTGCCCTGGGTGAAGATGTGTTTCGCGGACCAGCCCGCGCAGCGATTCGGTGGCGCGCAGACGCCGGAGGCGGTGAATCGGGAACGGCATATCACCCAGGATTGTACCGCGCCGGCCGGTGGGGCAGGCTTTGGCCGCGGCGGGGTTGACGAAATGAGAATAACCAGGTGCCGCGCACCACTGACATCATGTGGTGTCGAGACAGCGCTCACGGACTCGCCTGTGCACCTAGAAACTGTTCGGCGGTTTATGATACTATCCGTAGTATCAAGACAGGCCAGCCGAAGGAGAGCGCCGACGATGGACCACAGAAGAGTGAAAGATGGCAGCCATCGAGAAGATCAAGGAACGCATCCGCGAGTTGGCCGAGCGTAGGGAAAATGTTGCGCTTGCGGAAATCAGGTGGGTTGTGAGTCGTCTAGACGAACTTGGCTGTCGCACCAGCGAACGTGTTGCAACTCACGGCAGACTATTCGGCGTGGGGTCGACTCGATTTCATGGTGAATTGTCACAGTCGCGGAGACAAACAAGTGAAGGCGTACTCAGTCGATGACTTCGCAAACGCGATGATCGAATTGGGGTTGTATGAAGACTGAAAAACACGACCTTGCGTATTACATGGCGTTGCCGTACCCGAAATTACTGCGTCCAGATGAGGACGGCGACATCGTGGCAAGAATTGTTGAATTGCCTGGGTGTTCCGCGCATGGTGAAAACGAAGCAGAGGCGCTAAAGAACCTCCAGGAGGCGCAGCGCTTGTGGCTGGAGGACTCGATCGAGGCGGGAGATCCTGTACCTGAGCCGGAAAAGGAGGCGCCTCTCCCGAGCGGAAAATGGGTACAGCGTGTACCGCGAAGCTTGCATCGTCATCTCGCCAAGACGGCAAAATCGGAGGGCGTCAGCCTGAACCAGCTTGTGACGTCATTGCTGTCCGAGAGGCTCAGCTTACGCGCAGTTGAGGAAACAATCGGGCACATATTGGCCGGGAGTGCGCCATCTGGCGGCCAGCAATGCGCTCCGCATCTCGAGCGCGCCTTTGATTCCCGAGGTCCTAAGCATCGACGCCCGACCCGGTAGCCCGGAAAGCTCAGCGGGTCGGACTCTGGGAGGCGCACGCGGTGCAGGGCACTCTCCGCCCCCGGCGTCACGGGCCGGCAACGGTACAATAGTTTTTGATCGTCACTCTCACTATCAATCCGGCCATCGATCGAATCCTCAGCGTCGACCGGCTGGCGTTCGAAGACCGCGCCTACATCAATTCGATCCGGCAATCGGCTGGAGGGCGTGGACTCAACGCGTCGAGCGTGATCCACTCGTTTGGCGGCGAGACGCAGGCGGTGCTGATTTCGGGTGGCGCAACGGGCAAGCGCCTCGAAGCGCTGCTCAAGGACTGCGGCTACCCCACCGTGCTGGTGCCGGTGAAGAACGCCATTCGCACCAACCTCACCATCACGGACAAGCAGGGCCTGACCGTGAACCTGAACGAAGTGGGGCCGGCGCTGACGGGGGCGGAAGTGGCGAAAGTGGAACGCGCGGTGCAGCAGGCGCTCGATATGGCGGACTGGCTGATGCTGTGCGGCAGCACGCCGCCGGGCGTGCCCTCATCCTTTTATGCGAAGATGATCGCGCTGGCGCGGCACAAGCACGTTTGTACGCTGTTGCACGCGGGTGGAGATTCGCTGCGGGAAGGCATTGAAGCGCGGCCTACGGTGGCGACGCCGAACCAGCAGGAAGCGGAGCGGCTGCTGGGGCGCACGATTTTGACGCGCGCGCATTCGCTCGAGGCGGCGGGCCAGCTCCGCGCGATGGGGCCGGAATCGGTGGTGCTCTCATTGGGCAGCCGCGGGGCGGTGGGCGCATTTGAGCATGGACTGGTGGAAGCTCTGCCGCCGCGGGTCGACGCGGTGAGCCCGATCGGCGCGGGCGACGCGCTTACGGCGGTCTTCGCCTGGTCGATGAGCCGCGGGCAAAACCCGGCGGAAGCGCTGCGCTGGGGCGTGGCGGCTGGCACGGCGTCGGCGCGGCTGCCGGGAATGAATTTCGCCTCGCTCGCCCAAACCGAGGAAATCTACCGCCAGGTCGAAGTCCGGCGCGTGGAATGACACGCGGCGAGGCCGCGGGCGAGCACGGCCTGCTGCGTTCGGCGGGCGTGGTCTCGGCGGCCGTTCTGCTGAGCCGCGTCACCGGCCTGGTGCGGGAAGCGGCGATGGCGCGGCTGTTCGGCGCCGGTGCCGTCTATGACGCGTTCCTGACCGGCTTTCGCATCCCCAACCTGACGCGAAACCTGTTCGCCGAAGGGGCACTCGCCTCCGCCTTCGTCCCCACCTTCGCGGAAGCGCTCGCCACCGGGACCGCGCTCGAAGCGGCCGAACTGGCGCAGGTGGTGGCGACCGCCCTCACGCTGGCGGCGGGCGCGGTTTGTGTGCTCGGGTTAGTCTTCAGCCCGCAGTTGGTGCGGCTGCTGGCGCCGGGATTCGCGCGCGTGCCGGGCAAGTTCGAGTTGACCGTGCTGCTGACGCGCATCATGTTTCCCTTCCTGCTGCTGGTGGCGCTGGCGGCCGAAGCGATGGCGATTTTGAACGCGCGCGGGCGGTTCGGCGTGCCGGCGCTGGCTTCCACGTTCTTCAACATCGGCTCCGTCGCGAGCGGGCTGGCGCTGGGGCTGACGGTCGGGAGGCGCTGGCCGCAGGGGATGATCGTGTCGATGGCGGCTGGCGTGGTGATCGGCGGCGCGTTGCAACTGGGTTGGCAGATGCCGAGCCTGCGCCGCGCCGGCATTTCGTTCCGGCCACGCCTCGATTTTGGGCATCCGGGGCTGCGGCGGATTGCACGGCTGATGCTGCCGGCGCTGATCGGCAATGCGGCGGTGCAGATCAACGTGATGGTGAACGCCAATCTCGCCTCGGGTCTCACCGATGCGGCCGGGCATCCGCTGAATGGCCCGGTGAGCTGGCTGGGATACGCGTTCCGATTCCTGCAGTTTCCGTTGGGACTGTTCGGAGCGGCCTTGGCCAGCGCCACGCTGCCGGCCATTTCGCGCAGCGCGGCGCTCGGGCGCGTGGACGAGTTTCGCGCCACCCTATCGGGTTCGCTGCGGATGGCGCTGCTGCTCACTATCCCGTCTTCGGTGGGGTTGGCAGTGCTGGGCGAAAGCATGATCGGCGCGGTGTACCAGGGGGGCCGTTTCGGAGCGTATGACACGCATCAGACGGCGGTGGCGCTGGCGTGCTACAGCGCGGGCCTGGCGGGCTACGCGGCGATCAAGTTGCTGGCGCCGGCCTTTTACGCGTTGGACGATGCGTGGACGCCGATGGCGGTGAGCCTGGCCTCGATCGGCTTGAATCTGCCGTTGGCAGTCGGCCTGGCGCGAGGGATGCGGATGGGGCAGGCGGGGCTGGCGCTGGCCACGTCGCTGGTCGCGTTGGCGGGCGCGGCCGCGCTGGCCGCCGCGTTGCGCCGGCGCATCGAAGGGATCGAAGGCCGCCGCCTGGCGGTGAGCGCGGCCAAGACCACGCTGGCGGCGGTAGCGATGGGCGCGGCGTGCCGTATCTCGAGCGTGGCGATTCACGCCGCAGTGCACGGCCGTCGCCTGCCGCACTTGGCGGATTTGGGCGTTTCGATTCCGCTCGGCGTCGGCGTCTTCTATGTGTTGGCGCGGGTGCTCCGCATTCCGGAACTTCGGACGCTCGAAGCCGCATGTTACACTGCGATTAGCCATGCTCGCAGACCTGAAGCTGGCGATCCGCCTGCAAGAGATTGACACCCACCTGGTAGGCTTGCAGCGCGAGATCGCGGCTTTACCCGTCCACATTTCCGCCATCGAAAAGAAACTGATATCGCACGAGCGCAAGCTCGAAGCCGACCGCGCCGCTCTGGTGGCCAACCAGAAGGAACGCAAGCAGAGCGAGGGCGATATCCAGGTGTGGGAACAGAAGATTTCGAAGCTCAAAGGGCAGATGGTCGAGGCCAAGACCAACGAGCAGTACCGCGCCTTTCAGAGCGAGATCGATTTCTGTCAGGCGGAGATTCGCAAGCTGGAGGACCGCATTCTGGATTTGATGGGCGAATCCGAGCCGCTGGACAAGAACGTGAAGGCGGCCGAGGCCGCACTGCGGACCGAGAAGGTGCAGGTGGAGACGGAAAAGGAGCGCGCGCGCGAACGGACGGCGGCGGACCGGAAAGCCGCAGCCGAACTGCAGCAGGAACGCGCCGCGATCGTTTCGCAAATGTCCGCCACCACGGTGCAACGATACGAGCGGGCACGCAAGGCGCGCAGGGGAATCGCCCTGGCCGAAGTGGTGGAGGGCCGCTGCAACGTGTGCCAAATGGCGCTGCGGCTGCAATACTTCCAGGACCTCAAGAAAGACGACCAGATCCTGTCCTGCGAAAGCTGCCAGCGGCTGCTGTACTACAATCCCCCGGTTGCGGTCGAGGACCTCACGGGAGAGCCGGCCCCGGCGGTGCAGGACCGGTAGCGCCGGCGGTCTTGGCCGCCGGCCGCCACTCACGCACAAAGACCGGCGGCAAGACCGCCGGGCGCTAGCTTACTTACTGCGAACCGAAGGTGTAACCCAGCCAGAGGGTCTCCGACGTCACCAGGTTGCTGCCGAATTGCGTCAGGTTGGGAACGTAGTGGATGTCGAACTGGGGGCGCAGGAAAACATGATCGGTCAGGTAGAACTGAACCGCCACGCCGCCATGCACTTGAAAGTGATTGTTGCTGCCAAAGTACTGGGTAACATTCGAGGGACCGATGGCGCTGCCGGTGGCGCCGGTTTCGTAATAACGGAGACTGGCTCCGCCGACGCCGCCGATCACTTGAAAGGCAACCTTCTTGGTCCGCACCGGCTGGTAAATTCCATCGAAGTCATACAGGATCATGCGCGACTGGAAGTTGACTCCGACACTCGATGGGAGCTCGAGGTAATTCTGCTTGCCAGGCTGAAAATTGACTTCGCCGCCGATTCCGAAATGTTTCCAGGCCATGACATTGCCGCTCACGCCCATGCTGAACCCGCTGAGGCTGCTGGTGGCCACGCAGCTGGGGTCTGCCGAACCGACTGTGCACGAGGCAAGATTGTTGTTGTAATCGAGGCCGTTCCCGGACGCTTTGTCCTGCATAGTGCCGAAGCCAACTCCGACATCGAACCCATACTGGGCGTGGGCAAGCGGGATGGAAAACGCCGGCAACAGGAACAGCGGCAGGTAATGGAAGATGCGTTTCACGTGTGAAATCTCCTTCAACTTCGCAGAATCCGCGCACGCCCTTGATAGAGGGCGGAAAGCCGCGGGAAAATCGTCAATCCTTAATCATACGCAAGATGGCGAATCGTATGCATCACTAACGACGCGACACCCCGGCAATGGGTTACAAGGATGCGGTGGCGAGTGGGTTGGGGATCACCGTTTTTGACACCGCGGGCAAAAGTGCGAGGATCGCTGGGCGACCAGCACCCGCCGGATGGCAGTGCCGCAATTTACGCAGGGCTCGCCGGTGCGCTGATACACGCGGTGGCTGACCTGGAAAAATCCTTGGCGCCCCTCGGCATCCACGTAATCGGAGATCGAGGAGCCGCCGGCGGCAATGGCTTCGGTGAGCACCTCGCCGAGAGCTTGGTGCAGACGCATGACGCGATCCTGGCGCAGTCTGGCGGTAATCGCCATGGGGTGAATCCCGGCGCGGAAGAGCGCTTCATCGGCGTAGATGTTCCCCACGCCGCGGACGAAAGTCTGGTCCAGCAGCAGCGCCTTGACGCGGGTTCGGCGGCGGCGAAGATCGCGGGCGAAGTCCAGAGCGGCGATCTCGAGCGGCTCCGGGCCGAGGCGGGCCACGCGAGCGGGGAAATCCTCGTGCACCTCAATGGCGCCGAACTGGCGGCTGTCGTCAAACTGGAGCACGCCGCGGTCCAGCGTGAAGATGGCGTGGGTGTGTTTGCCCGCCGCGCCGCCGAGCAGCAGGCGGCCCGTCATGCCGAGGTGCAGCAGCAGGTAACCGCCGCCGGAAAGGGACACCAGAATGAACTTGCCATAGCGCCGGATGGCCGCGATGCGGCGGCCGGCGAGGCGCGCCGCCATGCGCTCCGGGTCGCCGCCTCGCAGAATCCGCGCCGCGCGGAATTCGGCGCTCACGATCCGCCGGCCCACCAGCGGCAAGATCGACCGAACGACGGTTTCGACCTCGGGCAGTTCCGGCACCTAGGGCACCTCGATCAAGATCTGCCCGTCCTCAATCCGCACCGGATAGGTTGCGACGCGGCGCGAGGGATCGCGATCGTACTCGCCGGTGCGGCAATCGAATTCCCAGAGATGATACGGGCAGGCCAGATGCGCGCCGTCGAGCCGCCCTTGCCCGAGCGGACCGCCATGGTGAATGCAGACGCCGTCGAGAGCGTAGATGACGCCTTCGAAGTTGCAGACGGCGTATGGCTGCTCTCCCACCAAGACTTCCATCACTTCGCCGGGCGGCAGATCCGCGACGCGGCCCGCTTTCACCAGAGGCATATCATCCAGTAAGCCGGGGAGCGCCCCGAATGTCAAGGCGTAGGGCGCGGGCGGCAGGGTGGCCCCACGCTATAATTGAGGCGTCATGAAGCGTTGGTTCTTGTTAGCGGCTTTGGGCGCGCTCGGCGCCGCGCTTTCGTCCGGCCAGCAGAAGACGGCTTCGCCGCCCGTCGAGCAGGCCGATGAGCCGGCGCGCATTTCGGTGGACGTCACGCGCGTGAACATGCTGTTCACGGTAACCGACAAGAAGGGGCGGTTCGTGACCGATCTGGCGAAAGAGGACTTCGAAGTCGTCGAAGGCAAGAAGCCGCAGACCATTGCGGAATTCACCGCGGAAAGCGACCTGCCATTGCGGCTCGGCATCCTCATCGATACCAGCAACAGCGTCCGCGACCGCTTCCGCTTCGAGCAGGACGCGGCCGCCGAGTTCCTGCGGACGGTCATGCGGGCGCACCTGGACAAGGCTATCCTGGTCCGGTTCGATACGCGGGCGGAGTTGGTGACGGACCTGATCGACGATCCGCACCTGCTCGAAGCCGGCATCCGCGGTCTGCGGCCCGGCGGCGGCACAGCGCTCTATGACGCCATTTTCTACGCCTGCCGCGACAAGCTGGCGCTCGATCAGCCGCGCACCAAGTTCCGGCGCGCCATCGTCATTGTCAGCGACGGCGATGACAACCAGAGCGACTACACGCGCGACCAGGCCCTCGAAATGGCGCAGAAGGCCGACGTGGTGATTTACGCCATCTCCACCAACAGCTCCCGCTCCGACACCGAGGGGGACAAGGTGCTGAAGTACTTCACTTCGGAAACCGGCGGGCGCGCCTTCTTCCCCTTCCAGGTGGAGGACATGGAGCAATCGTTTGAAAACATCGCCAACGAGCTGCGCCACCAGTACAACATCCTGTACCGCCCCGAGCCGCTCCTCACCGATGGCCAGTGGCACACCGTCAACCTGCGCGTGAAAGGCCGCAAGGACCTGGTAGTCCGCGCGCGCGCCGGTTACTACGCACCCAAGATGTAGGCGGCGCATAAGGCCCCTCAGAATACAACCATGCCAAATCATGGCGAACGACGTGGCGCACGCACTCGTGCGTGCCGCGTCGGCACTCATGCCGACGCCCGGCTCCCCTTGGAAAAAGAGGTGTCGAGAAAAGTCTCGACACGGCACGCACGAGTGCGTGCGCCACGTCTGAATGGTAGGTTTATTTCTTGACGAGCCCTTAGGGCTGTGCGCGGTTGAATATTTCACTGGCCCGTCCGGTTCAAGCGGAATGCGATGCCGTCCTGAAATTCCGGCGTTTGTAGTGTCAGCGGCCCGCCGCCGTGATGGAATTTCTCCGCCCTCGCGACGCTGCCTGTCTCGGTGTTGATCCAATCGCCGGAGTACGCGCCTGCCGGCAGACTGAGCGTCACCGCAATCGGCCCGCTGCCGTCGAAGTACATCGCGTACTGCTGCTCAGGCACCGACAGAACGTGCGCGTAAACTCCGGCGGCGTGTTCGACCGCGATCGTATCCGGCGCCATGTCCACCAGCGGCAGAGAGCGCAGAAACTCGCTCAAGATGCGAAGCTGGCGTCGCAACTGGGGGCTGCCGCCGCCGGGACCGTTCGCCTCGGTGTCGCTGCCATCTTCGTGTCCGGCCGTGAACGAGTAATCCAGGTTGTCGAAGACGCTTCCGCCCGCCAGCAGGAAACTCCACGCCTGCCGCCGGTAGAAAGCGTCCGCATTGCCGCGAAAGCCCGTTTCGTCGCAGGAAAGCGCCACGCCCATCCCGTAGTTCAGGGTCACCGCGGCCGGGTAGGCGTAGTGGAAGTTGATGACGCTCACACCCGGCGCCACCGCGCGCACCGGGAAGCCGAAGTTGCTGTAGTTCTGTGCGATCAGGTGCCGGTTGGGTAGCGTTGCCTCCTCGCTCGAAATCCATCCTGCCACCCGCGCCTGCCAGGCCATCGATGCCTCGTCGGCCACGTCGATTGAGTTCGGATACCGGTCGCGATCCGGCAGCGGCAGGTACGGGTTCACCACGTCAGCCAGCACCGTTCGGTCCGACCACGGTTCGTTCTGGATTTCGAAAATCACATTGTCGAACCCATTCGCATCGCGAACCAGTTTGCGCGTGTACCGCTCTTGGTGCGCCAGAATGTTGCCGTTGTCCAGCGTGTGGAGTCTCTTCCAGTCGATGCCGCTGGTTCCGTTCACGTTGTTGGCGGGGTTGAACGGGCTCAGCCTCCAGTGCGCTTCCATGTAGTGCGAACTGAACAGCGTCACCTCCACCACGATGCCGAGCCGCGACGCTTCGGCGAGAAACGCGTGGAACCGCTCGAAATACTCCGGATTCCAACGGTCGAGGTCGAACTTGTTTCCGCCTCCTGCGTATCCGGGCGTCTCGCTACGCGCCCACGGCGCGATGAACCGCCCCGGGCCAGGCGCCAGGTTGTTGCGATGAATCCCGAACGAGTGCGCCGGCACCTCGACATACGTGCCGCCGAAAATTCGCGTATAGTTTAAGCCATCCGACGCGAGCGCCGCCAGGTAACGCTTGTAGTCGATCGCGCCATTGATCACGCTGCCGTAGTGTTCGCCGCTCGAGACCAGCGCGACCGCCCTGCCGCGGAACAGAAAGTAGTGCGGATTCTTCGGATGGAGCCGGATCGGCTCCGCCGCGGTCAGCCCGAGAAGCGCCGCGCCCAACAGCGCCGACGTTCGTAGCATAGTGCGCATCCTGACCCGAAGATTATATCCTGATGCTTGCCATGCCTGTCGTCATCTCCATGCTCCGTGGCGTCAACGTTGGCGGCCACAACAAGATCAAGATGGACGCTTTGCGCGAGCTCTGCGCGTCTCTCAAATTGCGCGACCCGCAAACCTATGTGCAAAGCGGCAACGTGGTTTTCCGCAGTGATGATCGGGATCTCGTCCCGCTGGGCCGCCGCATCGAGCAGGCCATCGAACGCAAGTTCGGCTTCCGCCCCGCTGTCATCCTGCGCACGGCGGCCGAACTGCGAGACGTGATTGCAAGAAACCCCTTCGCATCGCGCCCCGGCATCGAGCCCGGCAAGCTCCTGGTTACTTTCCTCGCCAGCGAACCCGGCGCCGAAGCGCGCACCAAGCTCCTCGCCATTAAAGCCGATCCCGAAGAGCTGCACATCGATGGCCGCGAGCTGTACACCTATTTCCCCAATGGCATGGGCCGCCCGAAGCTGTCCTGGCCGCTGGTGGAACGTACGCTGGCCATCCCCGGAACCGGCCGAAACTGGAACACCGTCGTCAAGTTGCTGGAAATGGCGGAGAGCCTGTAGGCGCCGGGCATGCCCGCCCCAGAACAATGGGCACAGATGAACACGGATAAACACTGATAAGGGTTTTCCGTTTGCTTTTATTTTTGTTTTATCGGTGTTTATCGGTGTTCATCCGTGGCCCAAGATGCCGGCTATAACTGATCTTCCACCAGAAACTGCTCGTACTTGCCGTCGGCGAGCAGGTAGATATTCAGCGACACCGTCTTCCTCGCGAACTGGGCGCGATAGCCGCGGTGAACCATGCCGCCGCGCAAGCCCTCGGAAACCGCCGTCACCGATTGCAGCTTCCCCAAAGCCCCGAGTGACGTCTTGCAATCGCGCAGCGCGGCTTCGCTGAAATAACCGTTGGCGTTTTCGGTGAACAGCGCGCGGTCGATCCTGCCTTTTTGCAATGCCGCCAGAATGGCCCGCACCTGGGCTGTGTCTGTGGCCGAAAACTCCTGGTGCTCGGGCGCGAAAACCAACGTGGCAATCTGCCGCGCGAGCGGTCCTACCATATTGATGACGTCCTGGTTGGAGAGCACCACGACGGCACCCTGGCGCGTCGGGAAAACGGTATTCGAAGAGATGAACCCGGAGACTTCTCCGCCGTGCTCGAACACCGGCATGTCATTGATCTCGCCCACTCCCAGGCCCAGCGCATAATGCGTCGAGTCGCCGTTGGTTAGATGCACCTCGCGCGTCAACTCGTCCCACGAGCGCGCCGAGAGAATCTTCCGGCCGAGGAACGCAATGTCCCATTTCGCCAGGTCCGTTGGCGTCATCGCCAGTTCGCCCGCGCCGTAATACCAGCCGGCGGCTTCGCGCTGGGTCGGCCGCGGCGGGCCCACCGCATAGCGCGTGTAGGCGGTCGCATCGGCCGGCCGGCCCGGCGGCCAATCGGAGGCCGATCGCATGTCGAGCGGCACGAAGATTTTCTCGCGCAGGAATTCCACTAGCGAACGGCCGGAAACCTTCTCGAAAATCTGCGCGGCCAGCACGAAATTCGTGTTGCTGTACTGCCATTTCGTGCCGGGGTCGAAATCGAGCGGCTTCTTCGCCCAGTGCTCCACCACCGCTTCGGGCGTGGTGGGCCGCGTCCATTCCGGAATGATGTAATCCTGCGGAGCGTAATCTTCGTAGCCGGAAGTGTGCGACAGCAGTTCGCGGATGGTGACTTCGCCCGCCCGCGTCAGGCCCGGAAAATATTGCGAGACGTGGTCGTCCAGCGAGAGCTTGCCCTGCTCCTCCAGCATCAGCAGCGCGGCGGCGGTGAACTGCTTCGAGATCGACCCCATCGCGTAGCGCGTCTCGACGCTCGCCGGACGCCCCGCCGCCAGATCCGCCGTGCCGAACGCCTTGGCGTAAACCAGCTTTCCGCCCTCCACCACGGCCACCGAAACGCTCGGCGCGCCGGCCAGCTTGAGCGTCGACGAGATCTTTTCGTCGAGCTTCTTCTCCAGATCCGCCGGCAACTGCGCAAACAGTGTGCACGTCGAGAGAGCCGCCAGCGCAAGCCATCGAATGCTTTTCATGCGTCCATCATAGCCGGGTGGGACACGCTTTAGCTTGTCCGTTCGATCCGCCCCGGACCGCCGGCGAGCCAGCGGAAGCTGTTGCAATGTCTACATTTGCCTGTTTCACGATAGGCATACACCAATATGCTATTGTAATCATTACAATGATTTTATTGACAACTGGCAGATCTACCTAGCATAATGTCTATTAAAGCAGTATAGTCTTGTGGCGTCTGCTGGAGCCCTCTTCCGATGGCGCCCATCCAGTTCGTTTTTTGAGGAGCGATTGATCGACATGTTTCATCGCCGGTTCTTGGAAGCTCGCGCGAAAGGCCGCGCGGCGCGAGCGTTCTTCTCTTCCGCTATCGCGCGCGGCGCAATGTCGTCCGCCCTGGCCTTGGCAATCTTGTCCGCTCCGGCAAGGGCGCAGACCCCAGACCAGCAGCCTGCCGCGCAAACCACCGACCAGAAGTTGGAACAACTCCAGCAGAAGGTCGACGAGCTCGATCAGGCGGTGAAAGTCGCCCAGCGAAAGCAGGAACTGGCCGAAGAGGCCGCCGCCGAGAAAGCCAAGACGCAGGCCACCGTCACCGCCGATACCAGCGGCTTCACCATCCGGTCTCCCGGCGGCAATTATCTGCTGAAGATCGGCGCCGACCTGCAATTGGACAATCGCACTTATCTCGGCACCGGCGCCGGGTCGGCCATCGATACGCTGGTTGCACGCCGCGTACGGCCCACCTTCTCCGGCACCATCTACCACTACATCGACTTCATGTTTCGCCCCGATTTCGGCCAGGGCACAACCGCCATCTACGACGCCTACGCCCAGCTCAACTATCTTCCGTGGGCCAACCTACGCGTCGGCAAATTCAAACCGCCCGTCGGCCTGGAGCGGCTGCAATCCGACGATGACACCACATTCAACGAGCGCGGCCTGCCATCGGACCTCGGTCCGCAGCGCGACATCGGTTATCAGCTCTCGGCCGACCTTTTCAAGAAGCGGGCCAACTATGCCGTGGGCGTCTTCAATGGCGTGCCGGATGCCTCCATCGGCACCGATGCGGCCGTCAGCGACCACCGCGATTATTCCGCGCGCATTTTTCTGACTCCCTTCCTGCCTGACGAAAACGCGCTCAGCGGCCTGGGCGTGGGCTTCGGCGCCTCGGGCGGCAATACCGATGGCGAAGCCCTGCCGGCCTTCAAGACATTCGGGCAACAGACCTTTTTCACCTTCGCTTCCGGCGTCACCGCGGCCGGCCACCGAACGCGGCTCGATCCGCAAGCTTATTACTACCTCGGGCCGTTCGGCCTGCTGGCCGAATACGCGCTCAACGAGGAGGGCTTTCAGAAGAGCGGTGTACGCCGCGAAATCGCTTTCCGCGCCTACCAGATCGAGGTGTCGTACATCCTCACCGGAGAGAAAAAGAGTTACGCCAGTCCCACCCCCAGGAAATCCTTCGATCCGTTGCACGGCGGCTGGGGAGCTTGGGAACTGGCCGCCCGTGTGGGCGACTGGGAGGCCGAGAAGGGCATTTACAATTACGGCCTGGCGAGTGCGGCCACTTCGCCGCGCCACTTGCATGAGTGGGTGGGTGGCGTGAACTGCTATTTGAACCGCCTGTTCAAAGTCGCCGCCGACTATGGAAAGACCGACTTCGGCGGCGGCGCGCTGAACTCGAACAAGCTGCCGGAAAGGATCATTCTCCTGCGGTTCCAGATCAATTTCATCTGACGAATCGAAACGGGTAATCCGCCAATGAAGCCGACCACTTTTTTCAAACGCGCGCTGGCACTCCTCGCCGGCTCCGTGCTGTTCGGGGCCGGCCCGGTGAAGCTGCTCAACGTTTCCTACGATCCGACGCGTGAGCTTTACCAGGACATCAACGCCGCATTCGCCAAACAATGGAAGGCCAAGACCGGCGTGGATGTCGAGATCAGCCAGTCCCACGGCGGCTCCAGCAAGCAGGCGCGGTCGGTCATCGACGGCTTGCAAGCCGACGTCGTCACCCTCGGGCTGGCCTACGATATCGATTCGATTGCCGAACACGCGCACCTGTTGCCCGCCAACTGGCAGACGCGCCTGCCCAACAACAGCACCCCGTACACGTCTACCATCGTTTTTCTGGTTCGCCACGGCAATCCCAAGCACATCAAGGATTGGGACGACCTGGTGCGGCCGGGCGTGTCGGTGATCGCGCCCAACCCGAAGAGCTCCGGCGGCGCGCGTTGGGCCTACCTGGCGGCTTGGGGCTATGCGCTCAAGAAGAACAACGGCGACGACAAAAAGGCGCAGGAGTTCGTCACCCGCCTTTATAAGAACGTTCCGGTGCTCGATTCCGGCGCGCGCGGTTCCACCACCACCTTCGCGCAGCGCGGCATCGGCGACGTGCTGCTGGATTGGGAGAACGAGGCGTTTCTAGCCTTGGACGAGCTCGGCAAGGACAAAGTGGAAGTGGTCACGCCATCGCTCAGCATTCTGGCCGAGCCGCCGGTTTCGGTGGTCGACCGGGTCGCCGCCAAACATGGCACCACGCAGGTGGCCAAGGCATATCTCGAATTTCTGTACACCGCCGAGGGCCAGGAAATCGGCGCGCGCCACTACTACCGGCCGCGCTCGCCCGAGGTTGCCGCCAAATATGCCAGCCGCTTTGCCAAGGTGCAACTTTTCACCATCGATGAGGTCTTCGGCGGCTGGCAGAAAGCGCAAAAGCGCCACTTCGACGATGGAGGCGTGTTCGACCAGATATATTTGCGGTAGGTGGGGCAGGTCCCCGACCTGCCAACGCCCGCTTGCGGGCGAGTTCGGAGCCACGAAAAGAATGAAGGCCACAGATAAACACAGATGAACACGGATAAAAGCCGAAAGTCTTATCCGTGTTCATCCGTGTTTATCTGTGGCTCGAAACGATCTTCCCGAAGGGGGCGGGCTCATCTTGATGTCGCTGCCGTTTAAAAAGCCGAGCATCCTGCCGGGCTTCTGGCCCGCGTTCAGCTACACGATCCTCTACTTGAGCCTGATTGTGCTGATTCCCCTCAGCGCGGTGTTCCTCAAGTCGGTCACATCGACCTGGTCTCATCTTTGGCGAGTGGTCACCTCGCCCGAAGTGGTGGCCTCCTACCGGTTGAGCTTCGGCGCGTCCCTCGTCGCCGGCATGATCAGCGTGGTGGTCGGGTTCCTCGTGGCCTGGGTGCTGGTGCGCTATCAGTTTCCCGGCAAAGCCCTGGCCGATGCTCTGGTGGACCTTCCCTTCGCGCTGCCCACCGCGGTGGCCGGCATCGCGCTCACCAGCCTCTACACCGAAAACGGCTGGCTGGGCCGTTACCTGGCGCCGCTCGGCATCAAAGTCGCATTCACTCCGTTGGGCGTGGTGGTTGCGCTCACCTTCATCGGGCTGCCGTTCGTGGTGCGCGCCGTGCAGCCGGTGTTGGCGGACGCCGATGCGGAACTCGAAGAGGCCGCTGCCAGCCTGGGCGCCAACCGCTGGCAGGTATTCCGCCTGGTGATCTTCCCCATCGTGCGGCCCGCCCTGCTCACCGGTTTCGCGCTGGCCTTCGCCCGCGCTCTCGGCGAGTACGGCTCGGTCATCTTCATCGCCGGCAACATGCCGATGAAAACTGAAATCACTCCGCTGCTGATCGTCACCAAGCTCGAACAATACGATTACGCCGGGGCTACCGCGATTGCGGCGGTGATGCTTACGGCTTCCTTTCTGCTGCTGCTGGCGATCAACGCGCTCGAAAGGCGCACTCGTAAATTCATGACGATGGGTTGATGCGATGGCGACCGTGGCGTTAGAACTCCCGCGCAAACGAACCTCCGCCATCCCGCGGAGCATCCGGCGCGATCCACCGCTGGTGCGCTGGGGGCTCACCCTGTTGGCGCTGCTGGCGTTGGGCGTGTTCATCGTGCTGCCGCTGGTGGCCGTCTTCGTGCAAGCGTTCGCCAAAGGCCTGCCGGTTTACCTGGCGGCCATTCGCGAGCCGGATACCCTCTCCGCCATCCGCCTATCGCTGCTGGCTGCCGGCGTCTCGGTTCCGCTCAACCTGGTCTTCGGCGTAGCCGCGGCCTGGACCATCGCCAAGTTCCAGTTCAAAGGCAAAAGCCTTCTGGTCACCTTGATCGACATTCCGTTCGCCGTTTCGCCGGTCGTCTCCGGCTTGATCTTCGTGCTCATTTTCGGCGCCCAGGGATGGTTCGGCTCGTGGTTGATCGATCACGATATCCGCATCGTCTTCGCCGTGCCGGGCATCATCCTCGCCACCACCTTCGTCACCTTTCCCTTCGTCGCCCGCGAGCTGATCCCGCTCATGCAGTCGCAGGGCAGCGACGAGGAAGAAGCCGCGCTCACCTTGGGCGCCACCGGCTGGCAGATGTTTTTCAAGATCACGCTTCCCAATATCAAGTGGGGCCTGCTGTACGGCGTGGTGCTATGTACGGCTCGCGCGCTGGGCGAGTTCGGCGCGGTATCGGTCGTGTCCGGCCACATACGCGGCCAGACCAATACGCTGCCGCTGCACGTCGAGATCCTCTATAACGAGTACAATTATTCCGGCGCCTTCGCCGTCGCGTCTCTGCTCAGCGTGATCGCGGTCATCACCCTGACGCTCAAGAAATTTCTCGAATGGAAGACCAAGGAAGGCGCATCGAAATGACGACAGCGTTTCTCTTCGGTAACGCCGGCCTTTGCCGCCGGTGCTTTGCACTCGTAGGGGTTGGGCATGCCCGGCCCGTTCGCGTCGTCAAGGAAGGGGCAAGATGAGCATCGAAATCAGCCGCATTCGCAAGTCCTACGGCGCGTTCGAAGCGTTGCAGGATGTCAGCCTGCGCATCGAAAAGGGCGAGCTGGTGGCGCTGCTCGGGCCATCGGGTTCGGGAAAGACCACCCTGCTGCGCATCATCGCCGGCCTCGAAATTCCCGACAGCGGTTCCATCAGCCTCAACGACGAAGACGCTACCAACTCCACCGCCCGCGAGCGCCAGGTGGGATTCGTCTTCCAACATTATGCCCTCTTTCGCCATCTGACCGTCGCCGAAAACGTGGCCTTCGGGCTGCGCCTGCGCCCGCGCGCGACCCGCCCATCGGAGCAAGACATCCGCGAGCGGGTGCGCAAGCTGCTCGATCTGATTCAGCTCGATTGGCTCGGCGACCGCTATCCGAACCAGTTGTCCGGCGGCCAGCGCCAGCGCGTCGCGCTCGCCCGCGCCCTCGCCGTCGAGCCGCGCGTCCTCCTGCTCGACGAACCTTTCGGCGCCCTCGATGCCAAGGTGCGCAAGGAACTCCGCCGCTGGCTGCGCCGCCTGCATGACGATCTGCACATCGCCAGCGTCTTCGTCACTCACGACCAGGAGGAGGCGCTCGAAGTGGCCGACCGCGTCGCCATCATGGATCACGGCAAAATCGTCCAGATGGGCACTCCGGCCGAGGTCTATGACAACCCCGCCAGCGCATTCGTATACCAGTTCCTCGGCGACGTCAATCTCTTTCATGGAAGAGCCGAGAGCGCGGAAACCTCCGTCTCCTATGTGCGCCCGTATGAGCTGGAAATTACGCCGCAGGCCGAGACCGCTCACGGCGCCGTCCTGGCCAAGGTGCGCCACATCGCCGCCGCCGGCCCTGCCGTCCGTCTCGAGCTGCTGCGCGAAGACACCGGCCACGCCCTGGAAGCCGAAATCACCCGCGACCGTTACCGCCAACTGCGCCTCAGCATCGGCGACACCGTCGGTGTCACCCCTAGAAACATCCGCGTCTTCGCCAAATAAGTGAGGCCGGTCCCCGACCTGCCAACCGCCTCGTTCACTGTTCCTGCTCCTCCTTCGCCGCCCTCTCCCATTAGCCTAAAATGGAGTTACACCTATGAAATTCCTTGCCAACAGCCTTTTGGAACTGATTGTCCAGACATCCACCAACCTCCCGCCGGACGTGCGCGCCGCAATGGGAATCGCCGCGGAGGGCGAAACGCCGGGGACGCAGTCCTCGCAGGCCCTTAACATCATTCTCACCAACATCGACATGGCCCTCGACGACACCGGTCCCATCTGCCAGGACACCGGCATGCCAACCTTCCTGGTGCACGCGCCGGTCGGCTTCAATCAGATCGTTCTCAAGCAGGCGATTCTGCAAGCGGTGGCGGAAGCCACGCGGCTGGGCAAGCTGCGTCCCAATTCGGTGGATTCCATCACCGGCAAGAACAGCGGCAACAATCTCGGCACCGAAACGCCGGTCATGCACTTCGAGCAGTGGGAGCAAGACGAGGTCGAAATCAAGCTGATCCTCAAGGGCGGCGGCTGCGAAAACAAGAACATTCAATATTCCGTGCCCGCCAACCTGGACCACCTGGGCCGCGCCGACCGCAACCTGGAGGGCGTGCGCAAGTGCATTCTGCACGCCGTGTGGCAGGCGCAGGGGCAAGGCTGCGCGCCGGGTGCCTTGGGCGTGTGCATTGGCAGCGACCGCGCCCACGGCTACGATCTCGCCAAGGGCCAGCTCTTCCGCACCCTCGACGACGTCAATCCCGACCCCACGCTGGCCAAGCTGGAAGCGGAAATCCTCGAAGAGGCCAACCGTCTGGGCGTCGGCGCGATGGGTTTCGGCGGAAAAGCCTCTCTGATCGGATGCAAGATCGTGGCTGCCAATCGCCTGCCCGCCAGCTTTTTCGTTTCGGTGGCCTATGAATGCTGGGCGTTCCGCCGCTTGGGCGTGCGCCTGGATGCCTCGACCGGCGCCATCACCGAGTGGTTATATCGCGACCCCGCCAGCCCAGTGGAGCGCATGGCGCGCGGCGAAGGTTTCCCGCTGACCGGGCGCGAAGTGATTCTCACCGCGCCGCTCACCGAGGCGCAGGTGCGCTCGCTCAAAGTCGGCGACGTGGTGCTCATCAGCGGCGAGATGTATACCGGGCGCGACAACGTGCACGCCTACCTCATGAAGAACCCGCCGCCGGTCGATCTGCACGGCGCCGTGCTGTACCACTGCGGCCCCGTGATGTTGCAGGAAGAAGGCCGCTGGCAGGTGAAAGCCGCCGGCCCCACCACCAGCATTCGCGAGGAACCGTACCAGGCCGATGTCATCAAACGCTATGGCGTGCGGGCCGTAATGGGCAAGGGCGGCATGGGACCCAAGACCCTGGCCGCGCTCAAGGAATCGGGCGCGGTCTATTTGAACGCCATCGGCGGCGCCGCACAGTTCTACGCGCGCGCGCTGCCCGAGGTGCTCGGTGTGAACCTGATCGAGTTCGGCATCCCCGAGGCCATGTGGCACCTTCGCGCCAAGGACTTCCCCGCCATCGTGACCATGGACGCCCACGGCAACAGCCTCCACGCCGACGTAGAGAAAGCCACCGGCGAAGCCCTAGCCGAATTGGAAGCCGCCGGCAAGCGCTGACGTTGGTGGGGCATGCTTTAGCTTGCCACCCGCCCGCTTGCGGGCGGTTTCTTACAGCTTCAAAAGCGCGCCTTCCCCTACTGCACCCAAACCGTCACGCCGCTTTGGCTGATCTGATCGCCCACTCGCCCCGGTCACACATCCGCCAAACATTTCCAACCCCCAGCCCCCACGAAACTTACTGCCACTTCTCACCGCTCCGCACACCGCTTCCGCCCAGCCTCAGTGTCACAATGAAACCGGTAGCGGCCGGGCACGCTCGGCCCGAATCTGCTTCGATAAGGCGAGCGGGCCGAAAATGGGAACGATCGGGCCCACAATTTAGCAACTGTTCTTAGCGTTTTCAACGAGTTAGTTCCGAATCGTGGGAATGATCGTTCCCACCCCGAGGAAGACTCGTCACAGAGGGGGGCGAGCAAGGGAGGAAACGCACGCCGGCAGTTCCCCGCTAAAGGCTTCTTCCGACTGGGGGGCCATGATCGGCACCGTCCTATTGCGTCCGGCGGCTGCTGGTCACTCAGGCCGCGCTCTGTTTCGCTGCAGCCTTTTGTTGCGCCTTCTTCTCGCGGCGCGGCAAGCGGGACTTGTTCTTTTTCTGGAGTTTCGGTACCTTCTGCGACTTCGTCTGCGGCTTCGGTGGAGCGGGTTCGGCGGCTGCCGCCACCGGTGCTTTCTTGCCTGCGGCGGCGCCCGCAGGTTTTGCTTTAGCTGCTACGCCGCTTTCTTTGGATCCCGGTTCGACCGGCTTCTTGCGTTCTTTAGGCTTCGGTTCGTCTGCCATAATTCCCTCGAAATGGCGCTAGCACGCCAATGGTTATGATAATCCACTTTATGGCTTGAAGAACTCACGCTCATTGCACCCGGTGCGCGACCGAGGAATGGCGAAACTCTCCATTCCTAGTGAATTCGCACGAATCTGAACGTAGGGGGTACGCCGTGGCTTCTCTCTTTCAGGAGGCTTTGTATCAGGGCACGGCTTCGGCCGGCTGAAGGCGTGCCCTGATACAAGACACCACGTATCGGGTTGGCACGGCTAGGTGCCGCCTAACGCTAAAAGTGTAGAAGCTTCAACGCTCGCTTGCGGGCGCGTCTTTTCCCAGGCTGCGGTGCTAAGATCCAAGGGTGGCGGACAAGCCGCCCCAAGGAGAAACAGCCGATGAAGTTCCTCAGAATGGCGCACCTCGTAGCGTGCGCGGCCGTTGTACTGTTGGTCTCACCGGGAGCGCGTGCCGGCGAAAAGACCCTGATGCATTGTTTCGCGTGGACGCCAATCAAAGACGCCACGCCAGCCGATTGGCAAGCCTTCTACCAGGCGAGCGACGCACTGCCCGCCAAAATCAAGGGCATCACGAAGGTCTGGTATGGCAAGCTACAGTCGCCTCTTCACCAGATGGGAATGGAAGGACCCGCGGCTCGCGAGTACGGCATGTGCATGGAGATGGCCGGACCCGACGCATTGAAGGCATACGCGCAGGACCCTTATCACAAGACTTGGGTGGAAGCCTATTCCAAGGTTCGCGTGGAAGGCACCACCACGTTCAACATCCTCGGCCAGTAAGCGGGAGCAGCTCCCGGCGGCCGACGTGGCGCACGCACTCGTGCGTGCCGTGTCGAGACTCTTCTCGACACCTGCTCGCGCACGGGAAAGCAGCCGCCGGTGTTACGAAGAAGCGCGACACGGTAACGCCGGCGGTCTTTGCCGCCGGTGTTTTTCGTTTCCCTGTGTTCCTACCCCGGCGTCGGCACGAGTGCCGACGCGGCACGCACGAGTGCGTGCGCCACGTTCAGCAGCCCGTACCGAAATCTTCCTCGAATGCTTCGGTGAGTGCGGTGCCCCAATCGCCCTTGGTCTTCATGCGGCCGGCGAAGAAGCGGAGCACGGGCGGCTCTTCGTAGAACTCGAGGCCGCCGATCAGCCGGCGGTGGTTGTAGAGCCACTGCAAACGGTCGGCGGCATACTGGAAGTGAGACATCGTGTAGACTCGGCGGGGCACCGCGAGGCGGAGCAGTTCGAGGTCCGACGGAACATCACGCCCTTCTTCGTCGCGATCCATCGACACCGAGCCGCGCTCCATGCCGCGGGCGCCGGAGGCGATGAAGAACGCAGCCGCCAGGGCGCCGGCGGGGTATTCCGATTGCGGCACGTGATCGATAAATCGCATCGCATCGACATGGCAGGCCAGCCCACCGGCGGGTGTGACTACCGGGACACCCTTCTGTAGCAGTAGGCCGACGAAGTACTTGACTGCGTCCGCCGAGGAGCCGGCGACCTCGAGATCGGTCATTTCCCGGATGCCAACCGCCATCGCTTCGATTTCCTTCGAGGACATGCCGCCGTAGGTGAAGAAGCCCTCGTACACCGGAAGCCAGGGCCGGATGGCGTCATGGAGGTCCTTGCGGTTGGTGGCGATGAGGCCGCCGCGCACGCTGCAACTCTTGCGGCCGGAGAGGTAGCAAAGGTCTGCGATGCTCATCATTTCCCGGATGATGTCGCGGATGGACGTGTTCTCATACCCGGCTTCGCGCTGGCGAATGAAGTAGGCGTTTTCGGAGATGAGACTGCCGTCCACCACCAGGAAAATACCCAGCGGCTCGACCAGCGCCTTCACTTGCCGCAGGTTCTCCATGGAAAACGGCTGGCCGCCGATGAGGTTGGTTGTGGCCTCCATGCGCACGAAGGAGACATTGCTCGGGCCGGCCTGGGTGATGGCCTCGCGCAGCCGGTCGAGATCCATGTTTCCCTTGAAGGGATGCGAGCTTTGCGTGTTCAGCGCCTCAGGCCCATAGAGTTCCAGCACCTTGCCGCCCGCCAGGTTGAAATGCGCCTTGGTGGTGGTGAAGTGATAATTCATCGGTATGACGTCGCCGGGCTTGACGAAAGTTTTGGCCAGCAGGTGTTCGGCGGCGCGGCCTTGATGGACGGGCAGGAGGTATTCGTAACCGAAGATTTCGCGGACCGAATCGAGCAGGCGGTAAAAGCTCTCCGAACCGGCGTAGGCGTCATCGGACTGCATCATGGCGGCCTGCTGATTGTCGCTCATGGCATTGGTGCCGCTATCGGTCAGCATGTCGAGAAAGAGGTCGCGGGAACGGAGAAGGAACGTGTTGTACCCCGCCTCTTCGATCGCCTTCAGCCGCTCGCGAGCGGGCGCCAGCCGCGTTTTCTGCACAATACGCACCTTGTGCATTTCGATGGGGATTTCGGTTCCGTCGGATAAACGTATACTCATAGCCGTCCTGATAAGGTTGATTTTTTCCTGGAGTTCGGACCTGAATGTCTATTACTAACACGTTGCAAGGGTGCCTGCGGAGGAGGGTGCGGCCACACGCCCGCTTACCAGCCGAAAAGCGGCTTACTGAAAATCACTACGACGAGCGCGGATCCGCTCAGGAATGTGCCGAAGGGCAATTCGTAAGTAGATGGGTCCTTGTGCGTCAGTTTCATGTATGCGAAGCCCAGCACCGAGCCTGCCAGCGAGCCTAAGACCAGCGCGACCAGCCCGGCTTCCAGGCCGAGATAGCAGCCCAACAGGGCAACCATCTTGACGTCACCGAGGCCCACGCCTTCGCGATGTCTGGCCTTCCGATACAGCCAGCCCGCGCTCCAGAGCACGCCCGCCGGCAGCGCGGCCGCCACAGCCGCCGCCGCCAGTCTCGCGAACCACCCAGCCGAGTCCAGGCCGACCATCCACAACAAGAGGGATGCGGTGGCGTCCGGGGTCGCCGCGAAGATTGCGAATACCAGGCCCGCTACGGTGCCCCAGACGGTGAATTCGTCGGGCAGGATGCGCTCCTCCAGGTCGGTGAATAGCAGCGCCACCAGCATGGCGGTGAAGACGCACATTTTGCCTGCGAATGGCGTCAGCCCGTAGCGGTACACCAGCAGAAAAAAGAGGGCGCCGGTGAGCAGTTCCACCACCGGGTAGCGCGGCGAAATGCGCGCCCGGCAGTGACGGCATTTCCCGCCGAGAATGGCGTAGCTCGCCAGCGGCACGTTATCGTACCAGGCGATCGGCGCCTCGCACTTGGGGCAATAGGAGCGCGGCCGCACTACCGAAAGATCGAGCGGCCAGCGATAAATGCAGACATTCAGGAAACTGCCGATCAGCAATCCGAACAAGAGCGCGAGACAGGCTTCCATCATGAGAGCACCTCGTGATAAACCTCCATGGTACGGCGCACCATGTGGCCCACGGTAAAGTTCTCGATCACGGCGCGGCGGGCGGCCTGGCCCATCCGCCGGGCGAATGCGGGGTCGCCGGCGAGTTGGACGAGCGCGGCGGCCACCGCGGCGGGCGCGTTTTTCACCAGCAGGCCGGTTTCGCGATCGCGCACCACTTCGGGCAATCCGCCGACGCGGCTGGCGATCACCGGCACGGCCGCCGACATCGCCAGCAGGGCGGCCGAGCCCAGCCCTTCGGCGTGAGTGATGTAAACGAACGACGCGGCTTGCGGCAGGTCGCGCTCCAGGTGTTGAGTGAGCAGTAACTCGACGCCCGCCAGCCGCGCCGCTTCCATCGCCAGCGGCGCGCCTTTTTGCGGATCGTCGAAGTTGGCCAGCGCCAGCACACGGGTTCCGGCGGATGGCTCCAGCACGGGAACGCCATCGTAGACCACGCTGATCTTTTGCTCCGGAACGCCGCCCGCCATCAGCACCCGCTTGACGAATTCGGAAACCGCCAGGTAGTGCCGCGCGCGCGCGTACTTCCAGCGCGAGCCGATCGGGAAAGCGACCCGCCGCGCCACCACCAGCGGCGCGCCGCGCACGATGGCGCCGAGCGTATGGGAGCGTGCATCGTGGGCGTGGATCAGGTCGTGCCGCCGCGCCAGCAGCACTGCCCGCGCGAAACCGAGCGGCTCGACGCGCCAGCCGCGTTCCCGCGCCGCGACTGCGAGCGGTGCGCCCGTGCGCGCCAGCAGCGTCGATTCCACTCCCGCGCCGGCGAGCCCCTCGATCAGGCGCAGCACCTGCCATTGGCCGCCACGCATCTCGCGCCCGGCATCCAGATGCAGGATGCGCATCAGCTCATGTTTCTCGCTTTCGTGTATTTGAGAAACGTGTAGAACGCCGCCATATAGGAAATCGTCAGGCCCTCCGGGCCATCCAGAAAACCGCGGTTGAGAAAATAGCTTTGCAGGAACGCCCAGGCGGGCGAGAACAACACGCGGGAAAGCGGCACCTGGATCCGCCGCGAAGCCAGTTCCTGCGCCGCCAGCGTCGTGTAGCGCTCCATCGTCTTGATGTGCTCGGCAAGCGATTCGCAGGTGAAGTGCAGCAGGTTGCCCTGCAAATGTCCGACGCCGCCCTTGACGGCCACGCTTTCGTGCACGAAGTCGCCCACCCATTTGGCCTGGCGCCGGTCGTAGAGCCGCAGCTTGCGGTCCGGATACCAGCCGGAATGCAGAATCCAGCGGCCCATGTAGCGCGCGAGGCGCGGCATGGTGTAACCGTCGTGACGCGGCCCGGATTTCTTCAGGCTCCAGATTTCGGCTTCGAGCCCTTCGCTCAAGGCTTCGTCGGCGTCGAGCGAAAGCACCCAGTCGTGGCTGGCTTGATCGGCCGCCCAGTTCTTCTGCCCGGCATAGCCTCGCCAGTTGGCTTCGATCACGCGCGCACCCAGGTTTTCCGCCAGCTCCGTGGTGCGGTCCGTCGAGCCGCTATCCACGATCAGGATTTCGTCGCAGCAGCGCAGGCTCTCGATAGCGCGCGCGATGTTGCGCTCCTCGTTGAAGGTGATGATGGTCGCGGTGATCTTCATCGCCGCTCACAATCCGCCGGTGCCCACGGGCACAAAAGTGAAACAGAGCAGGAAAATTACCAGCGCCAGCAGCGCCAGCTTGCGCCGTCCGCGATCCAACTCGCCGCTGTCATACACCAGGGGATGGCGCCGTCCGAAAAGCAGCAGCGCCAGGCCCCAAAGCAGCCAGCCGAACCAGAACTTGCGCTGGTCGATCAGAAAGGCCGCACCGAGCGGCAGCAGGAGCAGGCTGAGCACCAGCGAGATCGTGCCGTGGCGCCGCGGAAAGAGTGCGTACACGATGTGGCCGCCATCCAGTTGTCCGATCGGCAGCAGGTTCAAGGCGGTGGCCAGCATCCCCACCCAGGCCGCCCGCGCGGCCGGATGCAGATAAATGTCGCTGGCCGCGACGCCCGGAAAAATGAGTTTGCCGAGCAGCCACTCGAGGCCCGGCACGCCGAATTGCAGGCTGCTCTGATTGGCGATGCCCGGAATCACCTTCGAAAACGCGAGGCCGATGGAAAGCGCCGGCAGCAGAAAAACGAAGCCGGCCAGCGGCCCCGCGATGCCGATATCGAACAGCGCCCGCTTCGAGCAAATGGGCGACCGCAGATGGATGAACGCGCCGAACGTCCCCAGAAACGGTGACGGCAAGAAATAAGGCAGGCTGGCATTCACTCCATACCGCAGCGCTGCCAGGTAATGGCCCAACTCGTGCGCCATCAGGATGGCGAGCAGGGTGAGCGAAAACGGCAGCCCGGCCAGCAGCGCCGAAGGGTGACGCCATAGCGCCGGGTACATCGTAAGACTGTAGTCCACATCGAAGGGCAGATTGCGGTCGAAGAACATTTGCATCGAGGCTCCGACGGTGGTGGTCGAAGCCAGCGTGACCGCGAACAGCAGCGCGTTCACCCAGTAGCGGTCGCGGAAGCGGGCCTCCGGCAAGCCGGGAGCCTCCGCCGCTCCGCTCACGGAGTAGAGCGGGTATGATGCGGGCGGGAAATCCTGGGGAGACACAATGCGACGCGCGGCAGCGGTCTACTGCAGCGTCTGCAGCTCCTTGCCGGGCTTGAATCGCACCGCCTTGCCCGGCGGAATGGAAACCTCCGCGCCGGTGCGCGGATTCCGTCCGATGCCCGTCTTGCGGGGCTTCACGTTGAACACACCGAAGCCGCGCAGCTCGATGCGGTCGCCCTGCTCGAGCGCCTTCTTCATGGTTTCAAACACGGTCTCGACAGCCATTTCGGCTTTGGTCTTGGTGATGCCGGTGCGGTTGACGACTTCGTTGATAATATCCAGCTTGATCAAAAGATCCTCCTGTTGGCGCGCGCCAGCTTGCTGCCCCGTATCGGTCAACCATATGATAGGATTGAATTTATCCACATGTCAAGCGAGGGGGTTCAAGACCGCACCGAACGCGTTACCGCGGACGATTTCCGGCGCGCCTGCAGCCGCTTCTCGACCGGCGTCACCATCGCCAGCGTAGTCGACCGGCAGGGCACACCGCACGGCCTCACGGTGAGTTCGTTCACTTCCGTTTCGCTCGATCCGCCCCTGGTGCTGGTCGCGCTGGCGCACGCCGCCAGCGTGATGGATGCGTTTCGCGACGCCCGTTTTTTCGCGGTCAACGTGTTGGCCGCCGGCCAGCGCTCTCTCTCCGAGCGCTTCGCGCGCAAGGGACACGATCGCTTCGATGGTCTCGCGTGGCACACTGGCGAAACCGGGGCGCCTTTGCTGCCGGACACGCTGGCGGAAATCGAATGCGCCATCCGGTACCGCTTCACGGCCGGCGACCACGATCTGATCGTCGGCGAAATGGTGCGAGCCCAGGTCCGCGAAGGCGAACCGCTGCTCTACTTCGCCGGCCGTTACCGCAAGCTGGCCGGCGGCGGACACGGGGCCACGGATGAACACGGATAAGCACGGATAAGAAAACAAGAGTCATTATCGGTGGTCATCTGTGTTTAATAGTGGCGCGAAATGAACTCTTCATCACGGCACGAGTACGTGCCGCGTCGAGACTTTTCTCGACGCATCCGCGAGGGACGCCGGGCGTCGGCACGAGTGCCGACGCGGCACGCACGAGTGCGTGCGCCACGCCGGAGCCGGGCCTACAGAGCACCCCGTGAGGGAGCGGCAGGGACGGTCATTACTTAACGAGGCTGCTAGCGCCAGGGGCGCTTCCCAGCCCGCGCCACCAGCCGACCCCGCCAGCGCCAGTAGCGCCGCGGGCGCGTTAATTTGCAGTACGTTTCGCATCCGTTTGTCCCTCCTCGGGAAATGGAATCTGCGGGAAAGACGCGGGCGGCAGCGAAGCTGTTAACCGGCGAGTATCCTGAAAACGGGGGATTTTTTCCACATTACTGGAGAACTCCTGCTTTATTATTGGAGATTTCTGCTTTTTAACCCGCCTGAAATCAATCAGTCATCTATGGCGTGTGAATTGCATCGTGGCGCATTGGGTGGATCTAGATTGAAAACTATCCTCATTGTCGATAGGGATCTGGGATTTGTCTTCTGGCTCGGCCAAATCCTGGATGAGAACGGCTATGTAGCCGTGCCCGCAAAAGGAGTCACCGACGCGGCGGAGATCGTGGTTACGCTCCGTCTTCCGGTTGACCTGCTGATTGCACCACCGGACGAGCATGGCCTTAACGAACTCGTGGAGAAGCTCCGTTTGGCCTCTCCGTATCTCCAGGTGGTTGCCCTGGCCAGTGAGGAGGACCAGGCATGGGCCATGCCACCTCCCGGGGCGGTTTGGAAACGTAAACCACAGCACAGGGATGAAGCGGCAAGGTCCGAATGGCTGAACTTGATTCGCGACCTTGACGGCAACTGCCTCACCTCAGTGGCCCACGGCTGACGCGTTCTGACCCGAAGCGGTCGACCAAGAGCGAAATATCCGATTTTGCGCGCCCATCTGCGCTGGCCAGTGGTAGTATTACCTTATCTGAGCTGCAAGGTTAGTGGGTTTGCCTTACGTGCTGACACTCCCATAACAACAGAGGATACAGAGGGTGTAGGAGTGGGAGCGATAATCACGCCGGGTCCGATGTTGCCGCCGGAACGCCGTGCCGGCCGCCGCTATCCGATTCACGCAGGCATCGAGTACAAGCTGATCCTGGGACGAAGGGTGGTCCGGACGGGAACCGGCCGCCTGGTGAATATCTCTCGTAGCGGACTGCTATTCGAGTGCGCTCATGGCATCCCGCCGAGGACCAAAATCGAACTCGAAGTCGATTGGCCTGCGCAAGCCGTCAAAATGGCACTCCACGTGACGGGCCAGACCGTGCGCAATCAAGGTGTCTCCACAGCGATGACGATCCTTCGCAGTTCATTCCGCACTTATCAGGAAGATGCGGACCAGGGAAATCGCCAGCAAACGTAGGCGTGGCGGACGTGTTCCAAACAAGAAAAGGTCGAGACGACTCTCGACCCAGCACGCAAGAATAGGTGCGCCGCGGCGATGCGTGCTGCCGCCATTCTGTCTTCTCGCTTCTGACTTCCCTTCATCCCTAGCTTGCCAGCACGACCCGATTGGCGCCGGGTTGCGGAGCGGGGGATTCGCCGGTGTGGACGCGAGCCACAACTGCCAGCGCGGCGAGATAGAACAGGCTGCCGATGATCATGGTTTCGACCAGGCCCAGATAGATGGCCGAGACCAGCGCGCACACCGATCCGAGTACGCTGGCCGCCGCGTTGAGCGCCCAGGCCCAGCGAACCGAAGGCGGGTGCCACTGCTCCAGGCGGCGGAGCCCGCTGGGGAAGGGCATGCCCATGACGAATCCGAGAGGAGCGATCAGCGCCACTGTAATCAGCGCCTTGAGAGGCAGCGGCAGCCAGACCAGCGCGGTGAGCAGCGAGGCGAGCACCAGCCCGAGGAGAGTAGCCAGCATCGCCACGCATCCCAGGATCTTGATCAGGCGGCTCTCCAGGTGCGCCGTCAGGCGGCCGGCGGCGGCGCTGCCCAGCCCGCTTGAAACCAGCAAGGAAAAAATCACCACCGTGAGAGCGGGCGTGGGGTGGCCGAGGAAGAGCACGAATCTCTGGATCAGCGCCACTTCGATGAGGATGTAGCCGGCGCCGATGAACAGGAAGTAGAGCAGGAATTTCAGCACGCCCGGCTGGCGCGGCAGGCGAGTGCCCAGCAGCAGTGGCGGCAGCACCATAATCAGCAGCGTGGCCAGGCCGGAGATCAGCGCCAGCCCGAACAGCAGCGGCACCGCCTTGTTCACTTTGTAGTCCGCGGTATCGTGAGAGGCCGTCCGCAGAAACGTCAGCAAGTCGCGCGGCTGCACGGTGTAGAAGAAGAAGGGCCGGTTGTCGGTGACCGGGCGGATATCGAAGACGAAGCGGCGCTCGAAGCCCGCCGGATCGGACGTGTGCAGCAGCTCGTAAAACGGGTTCTGAATGGCGGCGTCGGGCAGGTAGATGGCCTGCATGTTGGCGGCGGCGAACAGGGCGCGGGCGCGGTCGCAATCGGCGGCGGTGAGCGGTTTGCGGCTGATGATCGCGGTATCCTGCGCGCCCCATCCTTGGACCGAGCCGGAGCGGCCCACGATCACGTGGCGCCATGCCTGGTTCTCGCCCAATTCCGACAGCGCTTCGCGGGCCAGCGCAATCAGGCGCAGGCTTTCGCGCGGCGGATCGAAGCCCCAGCGCGTGAACGCCACCACGCCGTCATCGGTTAGATGCCGCAGGTAATCGCGGAAAGCATCCACCGTGTAGAGATTGTTTTCCGAAAGCGCGAACGCGCCGGCGGCGGTGGAAGCCCAGGTATCGACCAGGGTCGCCTGCAGCACCTGATACTTCGCGGTGCTGCGGCGCACGAAGCTGCGTCCGTCTTCGACGTAAATATGGACGTCGGGCCGCAGGTAGAGGCCGTGGCTGAGCGCGGGAAAGCGCTCCTGCATGATGGTGGTGGCGATGATGGGATTGATTTCCACGCCGGTGATATCGTGGCTGCCATAGGCCAGCGCGCGCGCCACGTCCCAGCCACCGCCGGGCCCGATGATCAGGGTCTTGCCGCCGGGGCGGAGCGCGTAGGGCAGCGCCGGGCCCTGGTCCATCAGGTCGCGGCGCTGGCCGGCGGTAAGATGGTCGAAATCGAAAGTGGCGATGTCGGTGGCGGCATCGGCGTCGATCACGATGCTATAGCGGCCTTCGCTCGATCGATCCACCAACCCGATGCGCGAAAAGACGTTCCAGTGCTGGAAGATTTCGTGTGAGATGGTCTGCCCCTTGGCGTGGCGGATGTCGATCACGTGATAGCGCTGATTCAGGATCAGAAACGCCACCAACGCCAGGGCCAGCGCCACCGATCCCACGCGGCCGCGCACCGAGCCGGAAACGCTGTGCCAGATGGCGGCGGCGACGGCGAAGGTGATGGCCGCGCCCAGCACCGCGCTGACCCCGCCGAAGCCGTTGAGCAGCGGGTATAACAACAGGCATCCGGCGGCGGCGCCCATCAGGTCGAAGAAGTAGACCCGGTGGACGTGCGTGATGGTTTCGCCGATGGCCAGCGAGACGATGGCGCCGGAAACGAAAAACGGCAGCGCGGTGCTGAAATAGATCAGCGCCAGGTCCCAGTTGGTGGGATTGTTATGCTGCGCCAGCAGGACGATCAACGCGCCCACCACCAGCAGGCCGTTCAGCATGCTCAGCCGGCCCAGGCTGGTCCACAGCGGCGCCTTCCAACCCGCCACCACGTACGAGAAAACGCCGCCGGCGCCGAGGCCGAACAGCGCGATCGAAATCGCCAGAAATGCGAAGTGGTAATAGAACACCACCGAGAAGATGCGCGTCAGCGACAGCTCGAGCAGCAGGGTGGCCAGGGTGGTCAAAGCGACACACAGGTAAACCTGAGGCCAGGGGGTGGAAGCGGGTTTCAAAGGGTTCAACCCATATGGTAGCGTGGCGCCGGGCCGGTGTCCGGCGGCTCCGTTCGGGCGCGCGATCCGCGAGGCCGCGCGCCCGGTTTTACTTGCGCGTTATTGCACCTGGATGTTGACCGCGTTGCTGGTGGTCCCATCCGGAAACGTCAGCGATACCTGCACCGTGCCCGGGGGACAGTTCTGCGGAATAGGCACATTGACCTGGTACAAACCGGCGTAGTACGGCGACAAGCCCGCATAGCCGACTGAAGCCGGCGGGACGCTGATTTGCACCTGGAGCCCTTCCTTGTCCACGCCGAAAACCACGGTGGGCGTGGATGTCAACTGCGCCAGGGGGTGCCCTGCCGAGCCGTCCGGCGCGGGCTGGCCGGTTGCCACCGAGGGACTCGTGGGTCCGAGTCCGATCGCGTAGATCACCAGCACGTCACCCGGCGCGGCCGGCTGGGTGATGAAGTTGGGTTCGGAGACGGTCGATGGCATGGGCAGAGTGTTGTAGCCGTTGCCCTGCGAAGCATCCACAATCGCTCCGTAGCCGCCAGTGCCGTAGAGCAGCAGCAGCCGTGGCGCGCGCGCTGCTACCTTGACCGATACGACGTTGCTGGTTTCGGGACCTTGGCTTAACGGTGCGGAATAAAACACTTCGGTGCCGACCTGAACCAGCGCCGTCCCCAGCGGCGTATCCATCGGCATCTGGAAATTGATCTGGCCGGGGGAGGCGTAGTACAGCGGCGCCGCCTCGCCGTTCACGGTGACCCCGGTCGCGTCGGCGAGGCTCGTCGGCAGCGGAGGCAGCCCCGCCACGCCGACATTCGCGTCGAGCTGCTGCCCGAACAGCGCAATGACATCGCCCGGCGTCACGGTAAGGCCGTCCTGGCCGAACACAGCGTCATCCACTACACCCTGATAGAAAATGGTGGGCGCCGCCGTGGCCAGCACCTGGAAGGTCACCGGAATCACGGTGGGGCTGTTAGCCGCATTGGTGACGACAGTCACCGAGCCGGTGTATGTGTTGGGCGAAAGGCCAGTCGAGTCAATGGTCACACTGAACCATGGAGTGTTCCCGCCCTGCCCAGAGAGGTCGGTTCCCGAATTGGTCGATGTGAGCCCTGTTCCCGATGCGGTCACGCTGGAAATCGCAAGTGTGCCTTGCCCCAGGTTGCCTAACTGTGTGTAGGGCGTAGTCGAAGAGCCAGGTAATACTTGCAGGCTGATCGGAGCGAGAGTCTCCACGATCGGCAGCGTGGTCACGTTCATGGTCACCGCGATGGTCTTATTATCCGGGGCGAAGTTAGAGCCGGAGGTAATCACCGAGCCGGTGTAGGTGTTGCCGGCGGTGTTGCTCGGCTGCGGAGTGATGTTGATCGCGTACGGGAGCGTGGACTGATTGCTGCCGGCGCCGCTGAGCGTCAGACTCAGCCAATTCGCTCCATCCTGGGTAGTGAACTTACCGGAAAGGCAGCCGTTGAGGTAAGGGCAACTGGCAGCACCGAGGGAAAACGGAACGGCGACGGTGCTGGCCGCGCCCGGCGGCGCCACGTAAGGCGTCACGTAAGCATTCACGCTCGATGGCACGGCGCCGCCGATCTCGACGGTCACCGTAATCGTCTGCGGAGCGTCCACCGTGTTGGGCGCCGTGACGGTGACGATGCCCGTATATGCCGTCGCGGATGCCGCCAGCGACGCGGTGTTCAGCCCGAGAATCAGCGGGACGCACGACGTGGCGGCGCTGGTCGTCTGGCAGGCGCCGGCCGCGCCGACGCTGGGGGTAATCCACGAAACCGACGAACTCACGGAGAGCGCAAGCGAGCCGGCGCCGGCGTTATACGCTTCCACAGTCTGGTTGATCCCGTTCGAGCCGGGAACGATCGAAAGCGGTCCAACGGTGGCGCTCACCAGGCGCAGCATGGGCAGCGACCCGGACCCGGACTGAGCCAGGAGCGAACTGAGCCCTCCCATAGCCAAAGCGGAGAAAACTACCGAACGAACGAGTTTCAGAGCCATTACAGTACACCTTTCCTTATGTAGGCAAAATTAACCGACGCGGATGAAAGCCAGGAACGCTGCCACTCTCGCCGCGCGCGAATCGCCCGGGCAAACCGTAGCGCATTCCAATCCTAAGACCCTCGAACAGCCGTTTCAACTACAGCACCAGCCGGCAAAGGTCAAATTAAATGGCGAAGAAACTTGACCGAACCAACGAGCCTCAGACCCAATCCAAGGCACCTTTCTTATACGCCCAAATGTAGCCGACCACCAGGATGCCCAGAAACACTGCCACCTCCGCCACGCCAAACCATCCCAGCGATCCATAGCGCACGGCCCATGGGTAAAGGAAGATGGTTTCCACGTCGAAAATGACGAACAGGATGGCGACGATATAGAACCGGACCGTGTAACGGCCCCGTGAATCCGATGCCGCGCGGATGCCGCACTCGTAGGCTTCGAGCTTGGTAACCGAGGGAGCCGACGGCCGGAGCAGCTTGGCCGCCCCGATGGCAACCACCGGAAACGCGACCGCTACTGCCAGGAAAATGAAAATAGGAAGATAACCGCCCGGCATGACCTCAATATAACATGCCGAGTAGCGCAGGCTCGGCCTGCGAACGCTTTGCGACGCGGAGGCAAGCCCGCCAGCCATCACCGATCAAATCCATGACCACTCGCCGCCTCAGGCCCTCCGCAAAATCACTCGCTGCCGTCTGCGAGAATAAAACTGCGGCGTCAATGTTTGCGCCGCAGCGGTGAAATCGAGCAGACCGGGGGTTGACAGACGAAAGCGTCTGTCCCACTTTGCAGGCGGGTGGGGCAGGCGCTTTCGCCTGCCAACCATGCTTTTGGGAGCGGTGGGCAATCGCTTATGACCTTGTCTTTATGCAGCCAGCAGTGATCGAAGAACCGCGCGACATTTATACGGCGCTGCACAAGGAGCGCCGCGCTTCCATCTTGTTGGGCGAGCGCCGCCAGCGCCGGTTTGGCTACTGGCGGCTGGCTGCTGTGGCCGCGGCGGCCGCGCTGGTATGGCTGGCGCTTTCCGGGCCGCGCATCACGATTCTGTGGACGCTGATTCCGGCCGCCGCATTCGTGGCGCTGATGGCGTTCCATGCACGCCTCGCGCGGCAACTCGAAACACAGCGTCGCGCGGCGCGATTCTTCGAGCGCGGCCTGGCGCGGCTGGACGGCACCTGGCCCGGCACTGGCAGCAGCGGCGACAATTTCCTGGACTTGGCGCATCCCTACGCGCAGGACCTGGACCTGTTCGGCATCGGCTCGTTGTTCGAGCTTCTTTCCACCGCCCGCACACACGCCGGCGAGCGGACGCTGGCGAGCTGGCTGCTGGAGCCGGCGGACCGGCAGGTGGTGCGCGCGCGGCAGGAGGCGGTGACGGAACTGCGGCCGCGCCTCGATCTGCGGGAGCGCCTGGCGGTGTTAACCGAAGACGCCCGCACCGGCGTGGATGCGGATTCGCTGGCTGCCTGGGGCGAGGCGCCGCCGCGGCTCGGCGGGCGCGGCCTGCGGCTCGCGCTGTGGGCGTGCACGCTGCTGGGAATTGGCGGCGCGGCCGCCGGCGTCGCGCTGCTGCTGCATTTGACCGGGACGGTTGTGCTGGCCGGCGGCATGCGCCTGTTGCTGCGCGATCTGTTCCTGGCGACGCTCGCCATCAATGGCTGGTTTTATTACCGGCAGCACCAAAGCGCGGCCGAAGTGGTGGCGGCGGTGGATCGCGCCGGCCACGAGCTGGGGCTCATTTCCGAGGTGCTGGTGTTGCTGGAGCGCGAACAGTTCCAGGCGCCGCTACTGATTTCGCTGCGCGGTTCGCTGGCGGCCGAGGGAGCGCCGCCTTCGCGCCGCCTGGCGCAGCTCAAACGCCTGATCGAGTACCTGGACTCGCGCGACAACGTTTTCGTGCGGATGGCCGAGATCTTCATTTTCTGGACGCCCCACCTGGCGGCGCGCGTGGAAGAATGGCGCCGCCGCTCGGGACCGGCGGTGCGCCGATGGCTGGCGGCGGTGGGCGAAATCGAGGCGCTCGCCTCGCTGGCCAGCCACGCCTTCGAGCATCCGCAGGATCCGTTCCCCGAGTTCACCGAAGAATCGCCGCTGCTCGAAGCCGTCGAGATCGGCCATCCGCTGATCCCGGAATCGAAGCTGGTGCGCAATTCGGTCTCGCTCGGCGGCGACCTTCGCCTGCTGGTGGTCAGCGGTTCCAATATGTCCGGCAAAAGCACGCTGCTGCGCACGCTGGGCGTCAACGTGGTGCTGGCGCAGGCGGGCGCGCCGGTGCGCGCCGAGCGGTTGCGGCTATCGCCGCTGGCGGTGGGCGCGTCGATTCGTGTCAACGATTCGCTGCAGGGCGGCATCTCGCGCTTTTATGCCGAAATCCTGCGCCTGCGGCAGATCCTGGATCAGACCGCCGGCACGCGCCCGGTGCTGTTTCTGATCGATGAATTCCTGCACGGCACCAATTCACACGACCGGCGCATCGGCGCCGAGGCGCTGGTGCGCGGCCTGGTGGAGCGCGGCGCGATGGGCCTGATCACCACCCACGATCTGGCGCTGGCCGGCATCGCCGACGCGATGGCTGAACGCGCCCGCAATGTCCATTTCGAAGACGAAATCGGCGACGGTAAGATTCACTTCGACTATCGTATGCAGCCGGGGGTGGTGCGCAAGAGCAACGCCATCGAGCTGATGCGCTCGGTGGGGCTGGAGATTTGACGAGTGCGGACGTACGCCGCCTGGCCGACGCGTGCGGCTTCGAGCTGGCCGGCGTAGCCCGCGCCGCGCCGGCGGACGGCCGCGACCAATATCACGCCTGGGTGGATGCCGGATTCGCCGGCGAGATGAGCTATCTCACCGATCACCGCGCTGCCATGCGGGACGATCCGCGCGCGCTGCTGCCCTCGGCCCGTTCGGTGATTTGCGTGGGCAAGCTGTACAACACCCCGCAGCCCTATTCCACCCAGTTCAATGACGCCGAGCTAGCCTGGATTTTGCGCTACGCCTGGGGCGAGGGTTATCACCGCGTGCTGCGGCAAGGTTTGCGGCAATTGGAAGCCAGGCTCCGCGAGCGCGCCGGAGCGCCGTTCGAATCCAGAATCTGCGTGGATACGGCCCCTCTAGCCGAGCGCACCTATGCGCGCCTCGCCGGCCTGGGCTGGATCGGCAAGAATACCTGCCTCATCAACCAGCCGCGCGGGTCGTGGTTCTTTCTGGGCGAATTGCTGGTTTCGCTCGATATCGTTGCCGACGCCCCGCCGCCCGATCGCTGCGGCACTTGCCGCCGCTGCATCGATGCCTGTCCCACCCAGGCCATCGTGCCCTTTGGCGGCCGCCACGCGGTCGATTCGCGCCTGTGCATCTCCTATCTGACGATTGAGCTGCGCGGCGGGATCGCCGAAGACCGGCGCGCCGGCAACGGCGGCCACGTCTTTGGCTGCGACATCTGCCAGGACGTGTGCCCATGGAACGCCCGAGCCCCCGTCACCGGCGATGCCGCGTTCCATCCGCGCCAGGTCGCGCCGCCGCTCGAGCGCTTGGCCGCGCTAAGTGAAGCGGAATTCCAGGAGCTGTTCGGCGACACGCCCGTCTGGCGCGCCCGCTATTCCGGTTTCCTGCGCAACGTAGCCGTGGCGATGGGCAACCGCGGCCTGCCGCAGTTCCGTCCGGCGCTGGAAAGACTGGCGGCGTCGGAAGACGCGATGGTCGCCGAGCACGCGCGGTGGGCGCTGGGGAAACTGGTTGAGGACAGCACACCTTCACCCACACCGCGGGCGCGTTGACCACGTCTCTTGAGAGGATCAGTTATCGCGTGCGCCGGCGCTTGGAAGCGGTGGCGGATAGAGCGGCACCGGCGATCACCCGCAGCGCACGATTCACCGCCTCGGCGTCCGGAAAGAGGTTCGCGAGATCGGGATCGATCAGCACCAGGTTCGTTCCCTTAGCCGCGCGCGCGTAGTATTTTCCACGAACGCCGCCCTTCAATCGTGAAAGGTCATACTCGGGCCTCAAGTCGTCACTGAGTTTGGCTGCCGGTTCCTTTTTCATAATGATCGCATTCGGTGCGTGTGGCGCGACGCGCGCTCATTCAACCTCCGGCCAGGGTGCGAGGCTCCAGCAGCGTTACGCGTTGACGGGCTTTGCGGCACATGGAGCCGAGACCCCGATCGAACGTCACCAGCGTCGAGTCAGTGACCTGGCTGACCGCAAGCAGGTAGCAATCGCCAAGCGCTTTCGGTGACGACAGACGGGAAACCGAACGGGTTGCCGAGCGGAAGGCCACGTCAAGCTCAAACGGCTCCTGGCGGATTCCGACTCGCGAATCCTCCCGCCACCGGTCGTACACCTTCCAGGCTTCGCCAATGGTCTGCACATCCTTGCCCATCACCGCGGACGTCGCCAGCAGCCGCAACAACCCGAGCTGCGTGAACCGGCAAAAGAAGAACCGATTGTCCTCCTGCCGGGAAAACCAGGCCCATGCGGCATCGGAGTGCATGTGGTTGGCCCAGCTCAAGGCGAGCCAGACGTTCAGATCAGGCAAATAGGACGTCGTACGGATTCTCCCGGTCGGGACTGCCAGCGGCGGGCTTACCCTTCTTCCCCACCAGCGGCGCCGTCACACGACGCGATGGCCGCGGCTGGAATCTGCTCTCGATGGCGCCGGTAATCAGCGAACGAATCGAGGTGCGCTCCGCCGCCGCACGCCGCCGGAGCGCGGCATGAAGATCGTCCGGAATATCGATCGTGGTTCGGACACTCATGCCATAATTATGTCACTTTCCGTTCTCCGGCGCCCGGCCTGTGGGCGCTTCCCTCCCGCGCCGTGCGCTGCGGGTGTGCGACATGGAAGTGGAGCCCGGCGGCTGGCTCTGTATCAGGGCATGGATTCATCCGTGCCGCAACGCATCGGCAGCCAAAGGCTTTAGCCTCTGAGGCCTTCCTGCGTTTCCCAGGGGCTGAAGCCCAGACCTTTCTCCGATCCTTCGGCACGGCTTCAAGCCGTGCCCTGATACAAATCCTCTTGAAAGAGCAAAGCCGTGCGTACCCCTACACTCAGATTCATGCGAGTTCACCAGGAACTGAGGGTTTCGTCATTACTGTGTCGGTCACCCGCGCTCCCGCCGCAGTTCAACAACCTGAAACCCCCGCCGCGATACGATGAAAGTGTGCGGCTGCTCGTGTTGGCTTCGCTTCTGATATTCACGGCTTGGGCCGGGGATCCGCTGGTCGAGCGCGGGTACGTCCACTTTTACAATCTCGACTTCGACGAATCGATCGCCGATTTCCAGGGCGCCATCGCGCTTCATCCCAACGATCCGGAACTGCACAATCACCTGGCCCAGACCATCGTGTTTCAGGAGATGTGCCGCGATGGCGCGCTCGAAAGCGAGATGGTCTCGGGCAACAACTCCTTCCTGCGGTGGCCGAAACTGAACCCTTCGGCGCGGACCGAGCAATGGTTCTTGGACGAGGTGGCGAAGGCCATGGCGCTGGCCCAGGCGCGGATCGATAAGAATCCCAAGGACGCCGCGGCGCTGTACGCGCTGGGCATCTCATACGGCCTGCGGTCCAACTACTACTGGGTGGTGAAGAAGGCGTGGCACGATTCGCTCAAGGACGCCACGACGGCGCGGCGCCTGCACGCCCGGGTGGAGGCGCTCGAACCCGACAACGTGGACGCGCGCCTGGTGGAGGGGCTGCACGATTACATCATCGGCAGCCTTCCCTGGACCTGGCGCACGCTAGGCTTTCTGATCGGGATGCATGGCGATAAGGAGACGGGCATCCGCATCGTGCAGGACGTGGCGGCGCACGGGAGCGACAACCGGATCGAAGCCGAAGTCTTCCTGGGCGCGCTCTACCGGCGGGAAAACCAGACGCGGCGCGCGGTGCCAATCGTCGAGGACCTGATCCGCCGCTTCCCGCGCAATTACCTGCTGCGGCTCGAACTCTCCCAGATGTACAGCATGGCCGGCGACAAGACCAACGCGCTGGCGGCGGTCGGGAAAGTGGTGGAGCTCAAGACCAAACACGCCCCTGGCTACGATCGCGTTCCGTGGGAAAAAATCTACTATCAGCAAGGCACCATCGAATTCTGGTACGGCGAGCTCGACCACGCACTCGGCCACCTGCAACAGGTTGCGGCCGCCCCTGAGGTGGACCTGAATACGGGCGTGTATACATACCTGAGGATTGGCCAGATCTACGACTTGCAGCAGCACCGCGCGCAGGCCCTGGAGGCATATCGCAAGGCGATTGCCTATGCGCCCGAAGCCGACGGCGCGCAGGAGGCCAGGAAATACCTGGAGACGCCCTACCGCCGTCGCGCCGGCTAAGCGCGCGCCCCGCTATGGTTCGTCGATCTCAACCTTGACCGGTTGCTCGATTAACTTGGCGTCCTTGCCCGTGGTCAGCACCATCACCGTCAGCCTCGCTCCCTGAGGCGCCTTGGCGGGAATCTTGAACTTGATGGTGGTGTCCGTCTGTTCGAGCATTTCACAGGCGAAGTCGTTCTTTTCATCGGTAAGGTACAGCTTGGCAACCGCATCTTTTTGGAGGTTCTCTCCGGTCGCGACGATCACGTCTCCCGCCTTTCCGTTCAGCGGATCCACCGTGACCATTTTCGGCATGGGCTGCTCAGCCCAGACTGCCATGCCGACCGCGAGCAGCAGCGAGACCAAAACAGATAGTTTCATCTGAATATCGCATCCTCGATTCCATGCTATGTCCATTGCAAGGCGAATACAAGGGCAGGTGTGGGAATTCACTTCAGAAGGCGCCGGGCTTGCGGTATAATTCGGGTGGAGCGTTCCTGCGAAGCAGGTGTCGGTCCGCCTATTTTGATCCAACACTATCAAAATAGGGGCCCGACTCGATTACAACGCGCTGGTGAGCAAGCTCCTGGCGGCGGCGCCCTCAGGGCCTCGCAAGGGAGAAGCCTGAAGGCGCTCGGGGGGCCCTGCCCCGTTTACAGACGTGGGTCAATAACGGGGACCGGCACGGCCGAGTGGTGCGCTCCGCACTTCCCCAGTACGCCTCTCTGAAGCATTGAAGCTACAACTCTTAGGTACCTGGCTGGAACCTTCGGTACTGGCCGCTTTCCAGGCCGCAGTGGTACCTTCGGGATAGTGATTCCCGGAAACACCCGATACAGTCCAGTTGCGTTCGCTGCCGCTCTTTTTCTTGCCTCTACCGCTCCCGCCGCGAGCATCCTGACCCCCTATAACGTTGTCGTCAGCGGCAATTTCACCGACGCAAACACCGATGTCGGCGGCGGGCTGGCCGTAGGCGGCGTCGCCGCGATGAACGGTTTCAGCATCGCCGACGCCCTGGATGGGGAGTCTCTCACCGCATTCCCCGGTCCCAACGGCACGACCGGCACCGCATTTATTGCCGCCGGCGGAGCAACCGGCGAGGCGTCGATTTTCAACGGGAACTGGTATTTCTCCGGAACAGACTCCACCTTCTACAACAACGGCACAGGGAATGCGGTCTCATCAAATCCGGTCACTTTCTCGACCGCCTTCCAGCAGTTCACGAGCGTGTCTACCCAACTGTCCAACGACTCCACCACCAAGGGCGATAGTTGCACGGCCTCCGGCAACGTCACGACATGCACCGTGTCGGCTAGCGGCCTGAACATCATCAACGTCGCAGACTCCGTCGTTGCATCGGGCCAGGCGCTCAATATTAACGGCGTTTCCAGTACGAGCTGGGTGATCATCAACGTCTCCGGCGCCACCGGCACGCTGTCGGGAGACATAGAAATCAATGGCGCCGGCAATAATGGCGACAATAGCCCAGGCGGGGCGCAAGACGTGCTGTTCAACTTCGACCAGGCGACCGCCATCACGCTGGGGGGCTCCTCCATGGGCAGCGTTCTGGCTCCCGATGCCGCCGTGACGGGCGATGGCGGCCAGTTCGTCGGTTCGCTGGTTGCAGCCTCGTTCACCGCGGGCGCCAGCGGCGGCACCGAGTTTCACAACTTCACTTTCCAGGGAACCACATTTGCGCCCGAGCCTGCGCCGTTAGCCTGCGTGGGAGCGGGTCTAATCGCTCTGGCCCTCATCCGCAGACGCCGCCAGGGTTAATCCAACTCTGTGGGCGGACGCCCTGGTCCGGCTCATCGCGGCTACTTCGCCGCCGCGCGTAAGGCCGTGCGCCGCGCATAGAAGGTAGCATGGTCGGCCCGCACGGCGATCTCGGCTGAGCTGTAACGATCCGCGGAACGAAACGCAAGCTTCTGCTCCGGCGTGGCACTGGCCACGTCGAACATCCAAAGCCACTGCCGGAAAGCTCCGTGCTCTCGCTCGGCCGGAAACATCCTGGCATTCCAAAGCGTGCGCTCCGCCTCGGGCGTCTCGTCGTCCCAGATGCCGGAGACCGGTGCGCCGGCCGCCAGCAGCCATTCCGCCAGCGGCTTTCCGCAGAACGTAGCGCCTTCCGCCACCGGGCGCTTGAACGTGTCATCCACGCCGCAGCACCGGATGAAACACACCTCGCAGCCCTTTCGATCCAAGCCCGATGAAATGTCCAGGCAGGCTACTTCCGGCAGCTCGAGCGGATCGAAAACGTCGACGCCAACCACCACGTTGCGGCCCCGCAGGCCCAGCGGCGCATGCAAGCGGCAACCTTCAACCCAGACTTCGCGGCCGTCGATTCCACCGTTGGCCTGAACGTCGTTGTCGATGGCGAGTATGGTGGTGGCGGGCGGCGCACCCTGGTCCTGGGCGACCAGTTCCAGACCGCTCGAAATCAATTGGCTGGTGGATCCGAAATGCAGAAAGCCGCATCCATCGAGGACCTGGACGTGCAAGGGAATTTGGTGCAACTCGGCGAACAGGCTGGCCAGGAGAGCTTCATCCAACGTCGATCCGCTTCCCCGCGCCGTCTTCACGTAGTGAGCGAGCGTCGCCTCGGTTCCCAGCGCGCAGCAGACCTCGCGGTACAGATCGATGCCATGAGACAAAATCGCTTCGCGTGCCGGCGGAGTCCGGAACGCCCGCAGGAGCCTGGCCGCGGCGCTGCCATCGAAACTCATCACGCCGGCATCGAGCACCGTCCGGCCGTCGAGGCCGATGGCGCCCGCTTCGTTTTGCGCGCACACGTCCGGCTTTTGCAGATACAGCCGCACGGAGCCATCCGCGTTGGGGCAGAACACGCCGTGGCGCGCCGCCTCGGCCGGAGATGCCGGCGCCCCGAGCGCGGTAATCCCCGGCGCTGGGAAGCGGACCGCCGCCGGATCGAAACGGATGAGCGCGTCTCCGGAAGCGATCACCACCTGACCGGCGCCGGGCGCGCCCGCGGGCAGCCCGAGGAAAGCCGCTGCCAGCCGGTCAAACAACGTGGATCCCAAGGCGGAGCGGGAATCGCCGGGAAGCGGAATGAAGATCTTGCCGCAAGGCGAGTACGCGGGCAGGCGCCGGGAGTCGCCGCCGGCGTGTACGATCAAAATGCGCAGACGGCGCAGGATTGCCTCCGCGGAATTCAGGGTGCTCCCGTCATCGCCCGGCTGCGATTCGCGGCGCAGCACCTCAGCCAGGCACTCGAGGGTGCTGCCGCCGCTGCCGACGCGGCGGCCATCCTGATCCGGGATCGCCAGGACGTGCCTCACCTGCGGCAGTTCGCCGATCTCGCGGCGGAGCTGAATCTGCGCCTGGTAGGCCACTGCCTGGGGGGCATTGGCGGCGGTAACGATGAGGTAATCCCAATCGGTTCGGTTCGGCATGGCAGGCTTGGGAGACGTTTCAGCTAAAGACAATCAAATAAAGACAATCAAACATAAGGGCAAGCTAAAAGCATGCCCTACCGTCAGGCGCTCCTTCGCGTGGATTCTCGCGGCACCACGGCGGGCTGGAGCATGATGCTCCTTGGCTGTGGCGGGATTTTGGCTTCGATCAGCGACAGCACCAGTTTCCCGGCGCGCTCGCCGATGGCCCTGCTCTGCTGGTCGACACTCGACAGGGGCACGCGCAGGGACTTGTCGTAATGAAGGTTGCCACAGCCAATCACAGCGATATCCTGGGGAACCAGCAATCCGGTCTCGAGGATGGCATCGATCACTCCGATCGCGATCGGGTCGTTGTAACAGAACACGCCGTCGGGGCGCGGGTCGAGCTGGAGCAGCTTCTTCATTGCCTCATGGCCGCTGATCCAGCTATCCACGTCGGGCGAGCGCCCCATCACCACGTAGTCCTGGAATTGGGCCAAATCGGATCCAGTGAGGGCCTGGGTATAGCCCTCCAGGCGCCCAACCGCCGTGCTCGTGGCAGGACCGCGAATGTGCGCAATTCTCCGGCACCCTGCCGATATCAGGTGTTCGGTTGCCAGACGGCCCACCGCGACGTCGTCCACGCCGACGAAATTCGCCGGCATCCCCGGAAAACCGCGGTCAATCAAAACATACGGGACCTTCTGCGCTTCAATGCGGCGGAAGCTCTCCGCGCTCCACTCGGTGGAGGCAATCATCAGCGCATCCAGCCGCCGGCTGAGCAGCCGCTTGATCTCCTGCCGTTCCAGGTCCGGGTCTCCCTGCGAAGAGGAGATCAGCAGGCTATAATTCTTGCGGCGCAGAACGTCGGAAAGACCGCCCGCCACTTCCGCGAAGAACGGGTGCACCAGGTCCGGAACAATCAATCCGGTCGCATAGGTGCGGCCCGTGACCAGCGCACGGGCGGCCATATTCGGCTCGTAGTTCAACTCCTTGATGCGTTTGAGCACGCGTTGCCGCGTCTCTTCTCCAATGTCACTGTGGTTGCGAACGACCTTGGAGACCGTCACCACGGACACCCCGAGTTCGCGGGCGATGTCCTTCATCGTTACGGCCATTGTGTAACTATTATGTACCCTTCCACGGAAGGCGGACCCGCATTCGGAAAGCGGTATGATTGGGGCTGCCGGGAGCGCCGGTATGGTCCCGCTTTGCCGTGAGTCGCTTTTCGCTGCCTTCTCGCAGACTGATAGGAACCTCGGCGAAACGCACGGAAAGGCATAAGGAGATGACGACGATGCGCAGTTACGTACCCGCGGGCGCCCGCGGGCTTTGCCGAGCCCTGGCGCTGGTGTTTCCGCTCGCCGCGCTGGCGGGTGCCGGCGAGAAGAAGGCCGTTCAGTACCCGTTGACCGCGGCCTCGGTCTGGGCGCAACAGCAGGAGCTGACTGCTCCCGATAGCGCGCCGACCGACCTGTTCGGCAGTTCCGTGTCGGTGAGCGGGACCACGGCGGTGATCGGGGCTAATTCCCACACTGATCCCAGTCCCGCTTTCAACGGAGCCGCGTATGTGTTCGTCGAGAGCGGCGGAGTGTGGGGCCTCCAGCAGGAGTTGAGTGATCCCGATGTCTCGGCTCCCGGTGCCGAGGCTTTCGGCGCGGCCGTGTCGGTGAGTGGGGACACGGCGGTGGTCGGGGCTTATGGCAAGAATTTCCTTCAGGGAGCCGCATACATCTTTACGCGCAGCGGCGGAGTATGGAGCCTGCAGGCGGAGCTGACGGCTCCCGATGGCGCGGCGTACGACACCTTCGGTATCGCCGTTTGCGTGAACGGGACCACGATGGCGATCGGGGCGCCCACGCACACGGGGGGCGGAGCCGTGTACGTGTTTACGCTGAGCGGCGGAGGGTGGAATTTGCAGCAGGAGTTAACCGGCGGCCCGGGCGACGGTTTCGGCATCTCCGTTGCTCTGAACGGAACCACGCTGGTGGTGGGGGCAGATACGCAGACCGTCAATGCGAACTCCAGCCAGGGAGCCGCATACGTGTTCGAGCAGAGCGCTGGAGTTTGGTACCGGCAGGCGACGCTGATTGCCGCCGATGGTGCGACGAACGATTATTTCGGCCGGTCCGTCTCGGTGGATGGGACCACGGCGGTGGTTGGGGCGCCTGGGAACGGAGCCGCCTACCTGTATGTTCAGAGCAATGGATCGTGGAACCTGCAGCAGGAGTTGACCCCTTCGGGTGCTGGTATCAGCGTGTCAGTGAGCGGCGACACCGCGGTGCTCTTCGGCGGGAACGCGGGCGGGGGACAGGCCTACGTGTTTGAGCGCAGCGGCGGAGTATGGACGGAGCAGCAGGAATTGACCGCTTCCGACGAAGTGACCGGCGACGGATTTGGCAATTCCGTGTCGGTGAGCGGAAGCACGGCGGTGATTGGAGCTGACAACAAGGGTTTCTCGCATGGTGCCGCCGGCGAGTATGCCTCCCAGGGAGCCGCGTACGTGTTCGGTTTGACGCAGCCCGGGATCACGGGCGTGATCAGCGCGGGGGCATTCGGCGGGTTTTCCGCCGCGGCGCCGGGGAGCTGGGTCGAGATCTACGGGTCGGGCCTGGCGTCCACCACACTCACCTGGACCACCGCGAATTTCAACGGCAACAACGCGCCCACTTCGCTCGGCGGCGTGCAGGTGACGATCGGAGAGCAAGCGGCGTTCATCGACTACGTCTCGCCGACCCAGGTGAATGCGCAGTTGCCTTCGGGCATCGGCCCGGGCAGCTTGCCGCTGACGGTCTCGAGCGGGAACGTCGTCGTCGGGACAGCCAACGTCACGGTGAACGCAACCGAGCCGGGGCTGTTGGCTCCGCCGTCGTTCCAGGTCGGCGCGAACCAATATGTAGTGGCGCAGTTGGCGGACGGAACGTATGTGGCTCCGGCCGGCGCGATCGCTGGCGTCACTTCGCGGCCGGCCAAGCCCGGCGAGACGATCGTGATCTACGGAATTGGTTTCGGATCGGTCGTCCCGAATCTACCGGCGGGCGAGATCGAATCCGCGAGCAATCAGCTCTCCGAGCCGTTGCAGTTCCTGTTCGGACAGACCGCGCCGCCGTCAGTACCCTACGCTGGCCTGGCGCCGGACGCCGTCGGGCTGTATCAGTTCAACGTCGTAGTGCCGCAAGTGCCGGATAACAATCTGGTGCCGCTTACGTTCACGCTGGGTGGTGTGCCCGGCACGCAGAAGCTATACACGGCCGTGCACCAGTAAGGGCGAACTGGCGCGCGCCGAAACCGCCGGCGATGACAGGGGCGCGCGACATGTAAGTGGGAACCGGGCGGCTGGTTTTGTATCAGGGCACCGGCTTCAGCCGTGCCGCAGCACATCGGTAGCCAATGGCTTTAGCCGCTGGGACTCTCCCGCGGGCGCAGGGGCTGAAGCCCAAACCTCTCTCTCGATCCTTCGGCACGGCTGAAGCCGTGCGATACAAAGCCTCCGGATAAAGCAAAGCATGCGTACCTCTACACTCAGATTCATGCGAATTCATTAGGAATGGAGAGTTTCGCCATTTCTGCGTCGCGCACCCGCGTTGACAGGATGAATGCTGCCCCGCCGGCGCGGGGCGGTATGATTGGGGCTGATATGAACGCCGGAACGGCCATCCGCGCGCCGCGGGGCAGCGCACTCACCTGCAAGGGCTGGCACCAGGAAGCCGCCTTGCGCATGTTGCATAACAATCTGGACCCGGAAGTGGCTGAAAAGCCGGACCAGTTGATCGTGTACGGCGGCACCGGCCGCGCGGCGCGAAGCTGGGAGGCATTCCACGCGATTGTGCGCGCGCTTAGTACGCTCGAAAACGACGAAACGCTGCTGGTGCAATCGGGGCGGCCGGTGGGCATTTTTCGCACTACTCCGGAAGCGCCACGCGTGTTGATCGCCAACTCCAACCTGGTGGGCCACTGGTCGAACTGGGACGAATTCAACCGGCTGGAGCGGCTGGGGCTCACCATGTACGGGCAGATGACGGCGGGCTCGTGGATTTATATCGGCAGCCAGGGCATCGTGCAGGGGACCTTCGAGACCCTCGCGGCGGTGGCGCGCAGGCACTTCGGCGGATCGCTGGCGGGCAAGCTGGTGGTGTCGGGCGGCATGGGCGGGATGGGCGGCGCGCAGCCGCTGGCGGCGGTGATGAACGGCGCCTGCTTCCTGGGCATCGACGTCGACCCGGACCGCATCCGCCGCCGCTTGGACACTGGCTACTGCGATCGCATGGAGCGCAGCCTGGACGCTGCGCTGGCGGCGCTCGGCGAGGCGCAGGCGCGCGGCGAAGCGATTTCGGTTGGCCTGGTGGGCAACTGCGCCGACGTGGTGCCGGAACTGGCGCGGCGCGGAATAGTGCCGGATGTTCTCACCGACCAGACCAGCGCGCACGATCCGCTGAATGGCTATGTGCCGCATGGCATGACGCTGGCGGAAGCGGCCGCGCTCAGAGCCGCCGATCCGGCCGTATATGTCGAGCGCTCGACCGCGTCCATGGGTGCGCACGTCGCGGCCATGCTGGAACTCCAGAAGCGCGGCGCGGTGACCTTCGATTACGGCAACAACATACGCACCCACGCCAAGAAGGCCGGCGTGGAGCACGCTTTCGACATCCCAGGTTTCGTGCCCGAATATATACGCCCGCTGTTCTGCCAGGGCCGCGGCCCGTTCCGCTGGGTGGCGCTATCGGGCGACCCGGCCGATATCGAACGCACGGACCGGCTGGCGCTGGAACTGTTTCCGCGCGACGAAACGCTAGCGCGCTGGCTGCCGCTGGCGCAGAAACGCATCCAATTTCAAGGGCTGCCGGCGCGTATTTGCTGGCTGGGCTACGGCGAGCGCGCCGAATTCGGCGTCGCCATCAACCGGCTGGTGCGGTCGGGCGAGTTGAAGGCGCCGATTGTGATCGGCCGCGATCATCTGGACGCCGGCTCGGTGGCCTCGCCCTTCCGCGAAACGGAAGGCATGCGCGACGGTTCGGACGCGATTGCCGATTGGCCGCTGCTCAATGCGATGGTGAATATCGCCGCCGGGGCGAGCTGGGTGTCGATCCACAACGGCGGCGGCGTGGGCATCGGCTACTCGCAACATGCCGGCATGGTGGTGGTGGCGGATGGGACCGAGGAAATGGAACGCCGGCTGGAGCGCGTTCTCACCACCGATCCCGGCACCGGCGTGATGCGCCACGCCGACGCAGGTTACGATGAAGCCGTGCGGTTCGCCAAAGAGCACGGCGTGAAGATTCCGATGCAGCCGTAGCGCCGGTGCGTTTTTCGTTGGTGCCTAAAGCGTATGCCCCGACAACTCGTAGAGTGCGTTCCGAATTTTTCCGAAGGCCGCGACGCGGCCAAGATGGAGGCCATCGTTGCGGCGATCACGGCGGTGCCCGAAGTGACGCTGCTCGATCGCGAAGCCGATGCGGATCACAACCGCTCCGTGCTCACCTTCGTTGGGCCGCCGGCCGCGGTGGCGGATGCGGCCTTGCGGGGCGTCGAAAAGGCCGTCGAGCTGATTGATCTGACGCAGCACCACGGTGCGCACCCGCGTATCGGCGCAGCCGACGTGGTGCCGTTCATTCCGATTGAAGGCGTCACGCTGGAAGAATGCGTGCGCCTTGCCGAGCGCGTGGGCGGCGAAATCTGGAACCGGCTCAAAGTGCCGGTTTACCTGTATGAAGCCGCGGCGCGGCGGCCGGAGCGCGTCAACCTGGAGAACATTCGCCGCGGGCAATTCGAAGCGCTGTTAAGAGAGATGGGTACGGAAGCCGGGCGCGCGCCGGATATCGGCGAACCGGTGTGCCATCCCACGGCCGGCGCCATCGTGCTGGGCGCGCGCAAGTTCCTCATCGCTTACAACGTCAACCTGGGCACGGCGGATGTGGACATCGCCAAGCGGATCGCCAAAACCATCCGCTTTTCGAGCGGCGGTTTCCGCTTCGTCAAATCGATGGGCGTGATGCTGGCTTCGCGCAACCTGGCGCAGGTTTCGATCAACCTGACGGATTTTGAGCAGACCCCGTTGCATCAGGTTTTCGAAACCGTGCGCCGTGAGGCCGAGCGGTACGGCGTGCCGGTGGTGGGCAGCGAAATCGTGGGGCTGATTCCGCGCAAGGCGATCGAGCTGGCGGCTGAGTATTTCCTGCGGGCGGAAAACTTCAGTCCGCAGTTGGTACTGGAGAACCGCATCGCGGATGCCGTGGCGGTGCGCGGCGGGTTGCCGGAATTCCTGGATGCGCTGGCGGCGGGCACGGCCACGCCCGGCGGCGGCAGCGCGGCGGCAGCCGCGGCCGCCATGGGCGCGGCGTTGGGCGCGATGGTCTCGCGGCTGGCCAAGCTCGACCCCGGAACGTACGAAGACGACCGCGCCTTCTTCACGGCGGCCGTGGAGCGCGACGCCGCAGCTTTTCAGCACGTGATGACGGCCTACAGGCGGCCCAAGGGCGAGCGCGCGCCATTTGTGGAAGAAGCGCTGCACGGCGCCGCGCTGGTGCCGCTCGAAGTGCTGGAGCGCGCCGCCGCGTTGAACGCACGCCTGGAAAAGATGGAGGTGCCGGCGCGGTTTTCCTCCGACCTCGCGGTTGCCAAGGCGCTGACCGCGGCGGCTAGAACCGGCGCGCTGGAAAACGTGCGTATCAACCTCGAAAGCATGGCGGATGCTGCGTTCAAAGCAGCGGTGGAAGCGCGGCTGAGCCGATTGACGGAAGCCACGAAATAAGACCAAAACAGGATTGGCCACAGATGAACACAGATAAACACAGATAAGAAAAAAGAGTTTGAGAGCGACGGTTTTTAGATCTTATCTGTGTTCATCTGTGTTCATCTGTGGCTCAGAATTGGTTATGAGTGATCTCGTCGTCGTCAATTGCCGCCAAGTGGTCACCCTGGCGGGGCCGGCGCGGGCGCGCACCGGCGCGGAGATGCGCGAGCTGGCGATCATTGCGGATGGCGCACTGGTGGCTCGCGACGGGCGCATCCTGAAAGTGGGAACGCGCGCGGAAATCGAGCGCCTGGCTTCGGCAGATGCGGAGATCGTCGATGCCGGCGGCCGCGTCGTGCTGCCGGGCTTCGTGGACGCTCACACGCACCCGGTCTTCGCCGGCAATCGTGCGGATGAATTCGAGCAGCGCGCCGCAGGTGCCACCTACGCCGAAATCGCCGCGCGCGGCGGCGGCATCCGCTCCACCGTGCGGCACACGCGCGAAGCCGGCGAGGCGGATTTGCTGGCCGCGGCGCGCCGTTATCGCGGATGGTTTCTGCGCGGCGGGACCACTACCATCGAAGCCAAGTCGGGCTACGGGCTGACGACCGCTGACGAGCTCAAGATCCTGCGCGTAATCCGTGAACTGGGCGCGGAAGGCAGCCTGCGCACGGCACCCACGTTCCTTGGCGCGCATGAAGTGCCGGACGAATACCGCGGCCGCAGGCGCGATTACATTCGCCTGCTGATCGAAGAAATGCTGCCGGCTGTGTGGCGCGAGGGCCTCGCCGAATCCTGCGACGTTTTCTGCGAGCCATCGGTTTTTCCCGTCGAAGAGGCGCGCGGCATCCTGGAAGCGGCGCGCGCGCTCGGCTTCCGCATACGCATGCACGCCGATCAGTTCAGCGCCGATGAAGGCTCGTTGCTGGCCGCGGAGATGGGCGCCGACACCGCGGATCATCTGGAAGCGACTACCGAGCGGGGCTGGACGGCGCTCGCCGCCGCGCACGTGCAGCCGGTTCTGCTGCCGGCTTCGGTCTACTGCCTGGGCACCCACCGTTATCCGGCGGCGCGGCAAATGATCGAGCGCGGCCTGGCGGTGACGCTCGGAACCGATTTCAATCCCGGATCTTCGCCCACCACTTCCATGCCGCTGGTGCTGTCGCTGGCTGTAACCCAATTGAAAATGACCTGCGCCGAAGCGATCACCGCGGCGACCATCAACGCCGCGTGCAGCCTGCGGCGCGGTGGAAGGGTGGGGTCGCTCGAAGAAGGCAAGCTCGCCGATTTCGCGATTCACGATTGCGACGACTATCGTGAGCTGCCGTACTTTTTCGGGCGCGACACCGCACGAGCGGTCTATATCGGCGGCGTTCGGCAAATCTGGTGACGGTGGGCTAGAGGGCCCCAAGTCCTTTTGATGGAATGAGTCGCGCCCCTAACATTGGCGGGGCTGCCGGTTTTCCTCAGAAATCTTTGGCTAGGAGCGATCAAAACCGCGGATTCAATCGTCTATTAGATTGAGCCCGAAAAATCACTGATTCGATCCGGGAAGTTGCAGTAGATGGAACGCCACACGAAAAAACTCGCGCAGCTTCGGGCCCGCACCGATCGGCAACTGGTGGAACTGATTTCCGCCAGGCTGGATCGCGGGTTTGCGTATGCGCGGGTGCTGGCGGCACGTGATTCGCAAGCGCAAGGGGCGGCGGTCAGGGAGTTTGAGCAGCGCGCGGAGAATGCCTGGCGCGAAGCCCATCACCTGCTGCCTGCGCTCAACGGCATTGCCGAAACCGACCGCGCCGCTCTGCTGCGCCGGGCCGGGATCCTGCGCGAGGTGCTGGACCAGTTCGCGGCGGAGTCGGCTCCTATCAAGCGAGCCGCCTGTTTTTAGGGCTCGTTCAGCAGCCACTGCACCAGCCGATTCCCGATGCGTTGCGGAAAAATGCTCGGTAACGCCGGCGGTCTTTGCCGCCGGTGTTTCTGAAGCTGGTCTGGCGGCACAAAAACACCCGCGGCAAGACCGCCGGCGTTACCAAGAAAACAGGAGCTCAGTTGGCAGGTTGAAACCTGCCCCACCTCGCGCTACTGGAATGCGATAGGAATCGCCGTCAGGAGGTTACTGGTCACGTACCCGAGATTCAGCCCGCTGGCGGTGAAGCCGATTGGGCCGATGGCCGGTTTGAAGTACAACGTGCCGTAGCTGCCCGCGGGAAGCGCCAGCATCACCGACGGCGGGACGGTGAAGGTGCCCGCACTGGCGGGCGCAGCACAACTGAAACCGGCTCCATTGGTGAGAGTTTTGTCCGTGGCGCTGATTCCCTCGATCAGAATGACGTTACTCCCCAATACCCCACCCCAGTTGACGGTCAGCCCATCGGCGAGAGTCACCGTGCTGAGGCTGTTCTGATTGGTCCAGGTGGGTGGCGTGGGAATATTGAACGCCGCGCTGAAGCTGCCCACATTGGCGCCGCCGGGACCGCTGACGGTGTATTCGCCTGGGACAAGATACTTGCCTACTGAGTTGAGCGTGCCATCATATTCCGTCGGGACCAGGCCCGGCGTGACGGTCAGGGACTCGGTGCCGTTCGGGCCGCTTACGGACAGACTCGGGCCGGCATCGATTCCGGCAATCGACGCGAAAGGCGGAGTGCTCGATGTGCTGAGATTGTTGTAGATCACGCACGTGCCCACGGGTTCGCTATCCACATAGGAAACCATGAACGGCTGGAGCGCGGCGGAAACGGTGACTTTTTCAAACTGCGCCTTGCCGTCGTCGACGTAACCCGTGTTGCTGCTGCTGCTGACCTGCCGCTCGAGCTCAACCGTGCCAACCGTCAGCGGCGCACTGCCGCTCAGCGCCTGCATCACGGATGGCGTGATGGCCGGATTCGCCGGAGTGCATGTGCGGCTGCCGTTCGCCACCGCGATCACGGTGCTGTTGCTGATCTCGTTGCCGATCTGCACGGTCAATGGCACCGCGCATCCGGTGGCAACGTTCTGCGGCACCTTGAAAACGATCTGGTCTTCTCCGATGCAGCAGCCGGACCGCCCCTGGTAGCTGATGGGCGCCTGCACGCCGCCCAGCCATAGCGTCAAGGGAACGCTGGGCATGTTGACACCTAACCCGGCCCCAGCCGTGTCGCTTCCGTTCACCGGGCCCAATCCAGTGGCCCACAAAATCAGCGTGTCGCCCGGATTAGTGGCGCCGCACGTGGTGTATGGTCCACCGCAGTTGGAGGCCTTGGCTGGCGATACCAGGCTGTAATCGGGATAGGTGACGATTCCCGTTCCTTGTCCATTCGAAGTCACTGTGAAGATGCCCAGATTGCTCTCGACCACGGTTACGGGAAAGGCATTACTGCTGGTCAGACCGTTGTAAGTCACCACTACGGTCCCCTGGCCCACCGGTGTATTCGACGGCAGCAAAGCCGCCACATAGCCCGCCAAAGAGTAGTACAGCGGCGCCTCCACCATCGTGTCGCCGACGGTCACGTAAACCGAGGTGCCGGCCAGGCTGGTGGTCTGAAACGGAGGGGAGGCGATGGAAATCGCCGCCGGGCCCAGGTTGGATCCTGACACCACGAAAATCCCGCCCTGCGCGATTCCCCCATTCGGCAGTTCCGGCGGTATCCAGGTGGCGGCATTCACCACGCTTGAGATGGCCGGGAGCGGCTGAGTGGGCTGACCGCTGAGCGTGAAAGTCTCTTGCGGGTAGAGCTCGGCGATACTTCCCGCCCCCGTGGCGGTTACAATCACGTCCATGCTCGTCGTCGCGGAAAACGTAGCCGAACCAAACGAAGATTGACTGGTTGAGGGAAGGTTGAGCGTCGGCGCATTCACGTTCACCGTCGTGCCACTGCAACTGGTGGGCGGAACGCCCGTGAAGTCGCCGTTCAGACACAGCGCCAACGAGCCGGCCACGCTGCCTGGAACGGCGGCCCCGCCGGGTTCAACGTACACCCAGCCGACGAAGATGCTTGCCCCGGTCATCGTCAGCCCGGCATCCAGCGTGAGCTTGTAACCGAAAGTGAACGTACTGGTGTTGCCCTGGCCAATCAACGTTCCATTCGGCAATCTAAAGTCCTCGGTAATGCTCTTCGTATCGGTATATATCAGCATCTCCGGAATCGTCGGGATCGGACCGCCGCTTGCCAAGCCACTGAAGCGGACATTCGAGATTGTGCCCAAGCCCGGTATCGCGCAACTGCCGGTGCCAATATTCACCCACCCGGCGAAGGTTGCCGGGCAAGGTTGGGCCTCGGCAAGCGCAGTACAGCAGATCGAAGCCAGGCACAGCGCCATCAGCCGGCAATGGAGAATCGTGTGCTTCCGCACGCTAGTCAGGCCAGTGAATCGAGCGTCAGCGGGCCGCCCGAACAAGATACAGGGGTGGAATGACCGGTTCGCCAGCATGAAATCCCTCCGAGGACCTGGAAACGCTAGGTGAACTATATCACATAACAGGGAAAATGCCGTCGCCGCTGCGACACGCCGCTGCGCAGGCCCTGACGAGGCTGGCGCCCGGCGTCGCCAGGTCCGGGACCTGACTTACGGCTCAAGCGCACGCTTGCGTGAAGCGGGCCAGGGCTTCCAGTTTGTTGCGGGCGGCGCCGGAATCGATCGAAACGGCGGCCACCGCGGCGCCTTCCAGAAAAGTCTCCACCTGGGCGACGGCAACCAGGGCCACGGCGCTGTTGGCGATGACGATGTCGCGATGCGCGCCGCGCTCGCCCGCCAGGACGGCGTGGGCGATTTCCAGGTTCCGCGCTTTGCTTCCGCCTTTGAGATCGGCGGGAGCTGCCTTGCGAACCGCGAAGTCGTCGGGATCCAGCGTCCGCTGCCTTACCTGGCCTTCCTGAATCTCGTAGACCAGCGTGGGGCCGGTGGTGGACACCTCGTCCAGCCCGTCGAAGCCGTGAACCACATATCCGCGCACCATGCCGAGCTTGGCCAGCGCTCCGGCCAGCAGTTTCGCCATTTCCGGCGATGGCGTGCCCACCACCTGCACATTGGCCACCGGGTTGGTGAGCGGGCCCAGCAGGTTGAAGACTGTGCGCGTCCTTAAAGCCGCCCTCACCGGATGGGCGTGCTTCATGGCGGTATGAATGGATTGAGCGAAGAGAAAGCCGATGCCGACTTCGCGGATGGCTCGCGCGGCGTCGGCGGGCGAGATCGCGATCTTGACGCCCAAGGCTTCGAAGATGTCCGCGCTGCCGCAATCGCTCGACGCCGAACGGTTGCCGTGCTTGGCCACATGCACGCCCGCGCCGGCCACTACGAACGCCACCAGCGTGGAAATATTGAAGGTGCCCTGGCCATCGCCGCCGGTGCCACAGGTATCGAGCAACGGAACGCCGGGCAGGCCCACCTCGACCGGCACCGCCATTGCCCGCATGGCGCGGGCGAAGCCGATCAGCTCATCCACCGTCGGGCCTTTGATCTGCATCGCCGTCAGAAATGCGGCGAGTTGCGGAGCGCTGGCTTGGCCGCCGAGTACTACGTGCATGGCGGCCAATGAATCGGCCTCGGAGAGCTCCTGGCCGTCGGTGATCTGCTGAATATACGGAAGAAGAGACATGCTATATTGACTTATCGGCGTTTAGCGCAATACTAACACCGCATTCCCATGAAAATCCACGAGTATCAGGCAAAGGCCATTTTAGGCCGGTTCAACGTCCCTGTGCCCCGTGGCGAGGTCGCCGCCACGGTCGAGGAAGCCGACCGGGCGGCCAAGCAAATCGGCGGCAGCGTGGTAGTGAAGGCGCAGATTCATGCCGGCGGCCGCGGCAAGGGCGGCGGAGTCAAAGTGGCAAAGGATGCCGCGGAAACCGCCGAACTTGCCCGCAACATGTTGGGCATGCGGCTGGTTACGCACCAGACCGGCCCGGCGGGGCGGATCGTGAAGCGGCTGCTGATCGAGGAAACTCTGCCTATCGAACGCGAGCTGTACCTGGGCATCGTGCTCGACCGCGTGCAGGGCAAGCCGGTGTTCATGGCCTCGGCCGCGGGCGGAATGGAGATCGAGGAAGTCGCGGCCAGGACGCCGGAAGCGATTCTGAAGGAGGCCTTCGACCCGGCATCGGGCCTGGCGCCTTTCCAGGCACGCAAGCTGGCGTTCGGGATCGGCATCCCGCCAGCCAGTGTGAACGCGGCCGCGGCGGCGATGACCGCGCTCGCCAAGGCATACGTGGCCACCGATGCCACACTGGCGGAAATCAATCCGTTCATCCTCACCGCCGACGGCAAGGTGTACGCGCTCGACGCCAAGTTTACCTTGGACGACAACGCGTTGTACCGGCACAAGGATCTGATCGAGCTGCGCGACCTGGATGAAGAGGACCCGCTCGAAGTGGAGGCCTCGCGGTTCGGCCTGAACTATATTAAGCTGGATGGCACGGTGGGCTGCATGGTGAACGGCGCCGGCCTGGCCATGGCGACCATGGACATCATCCAGTTCGCCGGCGGCAGCCCCGCCAATTTCCTGGATGTGGGCGGCGGCGCCAGCGCCGACCAGGTGAAGAACGCTTTCCGCATTCTGCTCGCCGACTCCAGCGTGAAGGCGGTGCTGATCAACATTTTTGGCGGCATTCTGCGCTGCGACACGCTGGCCACCGGTGTGGTGGCGGCGGCGCGCGACCTGCATATCGAAGTGCCGATCGTAGTGCGCATGGAAGGCACCAACGTGGAAGCGGGCCGGCGGATACTGCTCGATTCCGGATTCAATTTCACGGTGGGAGCCGACATGCGCGACGCGGCCGAAAAAGTGGTCAAGCTGGCTGCGCAACAGGTTTAACCCATGAGCGTACTGATAGACGAATCGACGCGCCTGATCGTACAGGGATTCACCGGCCGCGAAGGCACCTTCCACGCGCAACAAGCCATCGCTTACGGAACCAAGGTGGTGGGCGGCGTGGTGCCGGGCAAGGGCGGGACCACGCACCTGGACCTGCCGGTGTTCGACACGGTGGCGCGGGCGGCCAAGGAAACCGGCGCCAACGCGTCGGTGATTTTCGTGCCGCCGCCGTTCGCGGCCGATGCCATCATGGAAGCCGCCGACGCAGGCCTGCCGCTGGTGGTATGCATCACCGAAGGCATTCCTACGCTGGACATGGTGAAGGCTTGGCGGTTTTTGCAAGGGCGCCGGACGCGGCTGATCGGGCCCAACTGCCCCGGCATCATTTCGCCGGGCAAGTGCAAGATCGGCATCATGCCGGGCTCCATTCACCTGCCAGGCCACGTGGGAGTGATCTCGCGCTCCGGCACGCTGACATACGAAGCGGTGGGGCAGTTGAGCCATCTCGGCATCGGCCAATCCACCTGCATCGGGATTGGCGGCGACCCGATCATCGGCACCAACTTCGTCGACGCGATCGATCTCTTCAACGCTGATCCGGATACGCACGCCATCGTGATGATCGGCGAAATCGGCGGCAACGCGGAAGAGACCGCGGCGGCGTACGTCAAGGCCAACGTAAAGAAGCCGGTGGTCGGCTTCGTGGCCGGCCGGACCGCACCGCCGGGACGCCGCATGGGGCATGCCGGAGCGATTGTCGCCGGCGGCTCGGGGAAAGCGTCGGACAAAATCAAGGCCATGCAGGAAGCCGGAATCACAGTTTGCGAATCGCCGGCCGAAATTGGAGAGAAGATCAAAAGCCGATTATGAGCGTTGAACGCACTTTTTCCATCATCAAACCGGACGCCGTTGCCGCCGGACACGCGGGCGAAATCCTCGCCATGATCGAAGCCGCCGGCTTCAAGATCCTAGCCGTTCGCATGACGCGCCTGAGCGAGCCGCAGGCGCGCGGCTTCTATGCCGTACACGCCGCCAAGCCGTTCTACGCGGGTCTGGTCAAGTTCATGACCGAAGGCCCCATCATCGTGATGGCGCTCGAACGCGAGAATGCCATCGCCGGCCTGCGCGAAGTGATGGGCGCCACCAACCCCGAAATAGCCGCCGAAGGCACCATTAGAAAACGCTTCGCCACCAGCATCGAGCGCAACTGCATTCATGGGTCGGACGCCGCGGAGACAGCCGCGGTCGAGTTGGGCTTCTTCTTTGGAGCGGCGGAACTGCTGTAGGGGAAGAGCGATCAGTATTAAACTGGAGCCCGCAGTTCAGGCTGAGCGGCTTTATTTAAAGGCGGCTACGGCATTTCGCCTCGCCGCACACGCTCTGTTTCGAAGCCAGAGTTACCTCGGCGCCCAATTTCGGCGGCTCCGTAGTCGCCTAGGAGCACCCAAGGCAATCACAGCTATGGCCCACCGCTTGGCACGCCTGGTCTATCGACTGCTGAAGTACGGACACGATTACGTCGACCGCGGCTGCACAACCTACGAGGAGCGCTACCGTCAGCAACAAATCAAGCTGCTGCGCAAAAAGGCAGCCCAACTAGGAATTCCACTTCAGATCCCTGACCTAGCCTGAGTGGTTTGTGGAGAGACACCAGGCGAGCAGCCTGACTCCGGCGTCTTCGAGGTTCTGGCGTATCAAGTTCAGGTAAGTCTCGCGGTCGCCGGCGGCCGAAAACGTCTCCCGCCGGTCGACTCCGCGCTGCGTCACGTGGCAAGCGACACCAGGCAGGATACAACGGTCACGCCGGGACATATACCTCATAGTGCAGCCGACAGATCCGAGGCTCTCACAAAAATCGCTCAGTTCAGGCTGACCCGTTTCTTCCCGTTTCTTCCCGACCCGTTTCTTCCCCTGTAGGGCTCTTTCATCCCCTACAACATGCCGGTTTATCCCGGCGCACTCTGTCCCGTTTTCCCCCGTTTTCCCCCCATGGATGTCCCCGGTTTCTCCGCAACCAGCGGCGCGCGGTTCGGGCTGACCCCTGTTTCCCCTCGTTCAGTGCCCCCCGCCGTCAAGTAGCGTGCCCCACAAGACCATGAGGCCCATCACGAACGCTACGATGCCGACGCTGCGCACCATCCACACGTACTGACCAGAACGAACGAAGTCCTTCACTGTCGATAGGAAGGCGGTCCTTGTGGCGAAGGACTGAACGCTCTTCGGGAAAAAAAGACAGACTATCCCCATCAGGAATAGCACAACGACGAATACCAGCTGGCCAACGACGAGTGACGTCAGTGCGAACACAGCCACCTCACCATCGACGCCCACACCTTAACTTCCGAGGACGCCTCCACGGGGTATGAGTAGTTGTAGCTCACGCCGGCCTGCGGGGACATAGCGCCGACTCCGAACGCCGCGCCGTTTCCTGGCGAGTAGGACACTGTTCCCCCGCCCCAGTATCCCACGCTGAGATTCAGTCCGTGACCCGTCAAAAAATCCCTAAGCTTCTGCGGCGACGGGTTGGTGGGGGGCTTTTCGTGCCCGGGCGTATCGTTCCCGTAGCTCGAAAATAGATAATTGATCGTAATACTGGCCGAGACAGTCGTGAGAGACTTGCCCACGCCACCGCCTTTAACGCTCCAATAGAGGTGCCCGTATCGATCTATAGAGGATGTTCCGGACCAGCCCAAAAGCCCTCCGAGGTTCACGTTCAACGAGTAGAAGTCTGGAGTGGCGCTGTACCCGGGGGATGGAGATGGTGGGGGCATACCGGGACAGCCTGATCTGCGTCGCTTTTCGCCGCACGCCCTGGCATGCCTATCGCGCAGCCCGGATCTCGTCCAAGAGATTGGGGTGTCGGTCGAGCACTATGAGGAGTTTCACCAGCGCGAGTGGCGGCTTGGTCTTGCCGTTCTCGTAGCGCGAAAACGCATTGGGGCCGCCGCCAAAGATCGCGGCCGCTTGCCGCTGGTCGAGCGCGAGTTTCTTGCGGACGCGCGCGATGAGGGCCGGATCGACCATGAAGGAGTTCACCTTCTTATGGAACTCCAGCATCGCCGCGCTGACGCGTGACGACTCCGCCGCGGCGAGGACGCCTTCCCCGCAGGCGGGGCAGAAATCGCCGCGAACGGCTGGAATTGTGGTCGTTTCGCCCTTGTAAGTGTGCGGGACATCGTGCGTGCCGCGCACGAGCTTCGCCTTCCCGCAGGCTGGACATTTCATGACATGGCTCCTTCGCTCATGACTCCGTCGCTCATAACTCCTTGAACGACACGATCAGCACGTCGTTTATGACCGTGAGCTTCACATACACCGCGCCGGCCAGCGTCTTCGGCCGGTAGACGTCCTGCCAGACACGGTGATCGGCGTGCGTCGTCATGCTCTTGTAGAAGTCCCTCGGTGTGAGCGCCGCGACGACGCTGACAACGCCCGCGAAATCGAACCCCAGGGCCGCGCCGCCAGCGAGCGCCGATAAAGTGGCACGAACCTTCCCCGCCGCGACCATGGCCCTAACGACCGCCAGCGTACAGTGTGGCGTTCGTTTCTCCATGGAACTACGTTAACCTAGTTGGTTAAATTTGGCAAGTTGGTAAGTAGACCGAGCCGGCCTAGCAGCCAATTAAGGGGGCTCGTGGGTCCGAGGACCAATTACACCATTACGCGAAAACTATGCAATTGGTAACCAATAACTGACGCTCACGGGAACGGGGTAATTTAGTGCTGTCCCCGCTACTCCGCTACCCCAGCCACGCCCGCACCTGCGCCACCGCTTCTTCGGCAATTCCCGGCTCTTCGCCGAAGCCACGCAGCCACACCAAGCCCGGTTCCCTGCGCCACCAAGTGATCTGGCGTTTGGCGTAATTACGCGTCTTGCGCTGCGCGTAGAACAGCGCTTCGCGTGGACTCAATTCGCCGCGGATCAATTGCAGCGCCTGCTTGTAGCCGTGCGATTCGAATGGCTTGATGGTCTCGGCGAAGCCCAGCTCGAGGATGTGCCGCGCCTCTTCCACCAGGCCGGCCTCGAACATATGGGCGCAGCGCGCATCCAGGCGCTGGTACAGCGCATCGCGATCCGGCAACAGGCCCAGTTTGAGGATGCGGTAGCCGGTCAATGCCGCGCGTCCTTGTTCGAACAGCTCCGTGACCGGCCGGCGCGTCAACAGGCAGACTTCGAGCGCGCGCATCACTTTCGGCACGTCGTTGGGGTGGATCTTCGCCGCGGCCGCGCGGTCGAGGCGCCGCAGCACACGGTGGAGTGAGCCCGCCCGCCGCCGCTCGCGAGCGCCCAGCCGGTCGCGCAGCGCCTGGTCCCGCGCCGGTCCGGCGAACAGCCCGTCCAGCAGCGCCCGCAGATAGAAGCCCGTGCCGCCGCACACAATCGGCAAGCGGCCGCGAGCGGAAATCCGCGCCATTGCGTCCCGCCCCACGCGCGCGAACTCGCCCGCCGTGAATAGAGCGTCCGGTTCCAGAATGTCGATCAGATGATGCGGAATCCCCCGCCGCTCCTCCACGCCCAGTTTGGCCGTGCCGATATCGAAATGGCGATACACCTGGAGCGAATCGCAGTTCACCACTTCTCCCTGGAACGCCTCCGCCAACTGGAGCGCCAGATCGCTTTTCCCCGATCCGGTGGGTCCCACCACTGCAACCATCGGGCGGCCGGAAGCGTCTTCTTGTAGCAGGGGGGGGCGGGCTGGCTCTGGCCGGTCGCCGGTGCGCGGCATCACAGTGGACGACGAGAGCATCACTTCGAACCGGACTCACGCATGGAATCGAGTGCCCGCGCTACCCGCCGGCGAGTGCGGGCATTGCGTCGCAACCCCGTTATACAATAAAAAGGTGATCTTCGGCCCTGGGGATGCCAATGGCCGGAATCAAGTAAGGACCTCATGATTCGCTCAGTGAATGTGCTCTTCCTGGCCGGTTCGCTGGCTTGCGCCAGTTTCGCTCAGAGCGCGCCGGCCGCGCCGCCCACCCCGGCTTCCGATGACAAAGCCGGGGCCTACTACAATTTTGCCATGGGCCGGCTATATGCCGAACTGGCGGCGGCGGAGGGCAGCCGGGAAGATGTCACCAAGGCAATCCACTACTACCAGGAAGCCATCAAGCTCGACCCCACGGCCGGGTTGATTCTGGAAGAACTGACCGATCTCTACATCAAGACCAACCGCTTGGCCGACGCGGTGGATCAGGCCGAGGGCCTTCTCAAGCTGGACCCCGCCAACCTGGACGCGCGGCGCACGCTGGCGCAGATCTACGTTCACCTGGCGACCGGCGACACGCCCAACGCCAAGATGGACGAGAACTATCTGCACAAGGCGATCGATCAATATCGGAAAGTCACCGAGCAGGCCCCCAAGGACGCCGAAAGCTGGTCGTACCTGGGGCGCCTCTACCGCGCCTCCAGCGATTCGGTGGCGGCGGAGAAGGCGTTCAACAGCGCCCTCCAGGCAGAACCGGACAATGAGGATGCGTTGATGGGTCTGGCTGCGGTCTATGCCGACACGGGCGACTCCGCCAAGGCCCTGGAAAAGCTGAAAACGCTTACCGACAAGAGCCCGAACGAGCGCACGCTCGGCGTCCTCGCCCAGCAGTACGAGAGCATGAAGGACTTCAAGTCGGCCGCCGAGGCGCTCCAGCGGGCGGTTGCGCTGGACCCGGACGATGAAGGCCTCCAGAAGGGGTTGGCGGAGGACCTGCTCGAGGGCGGCCAGTTCGACGATTCGCTGAAGATTTACAAGCAGCTCGCTACCGACAACCCGCGCGAACCTCTTTACCGGCTGCGGGTGGCGCTCCTGTATCGCGTGAAACACGACTATCCGGCCGCCGAGAAGGCGCTCGCCGCGGCCCAACTGCTGGACGCCGACAGCGTCGGCGTGCGCGAGGAACACGTTTTCCTGCTGGACGCGGAAGGTAAGACCGGCGAGGCTATCGCGGCCATGAAATCCCTCTTGGATGCTTTACCGCACCGCAATTACAACGCCGACGACGCCAGGGTCCGCGCCCGCCTGGTTAGACATTTAGCCATCCTGTATCGCGACGCCAAGCAGTACCCGGCCGCTATCGATGCCTTCCGCCAATACGCCACCATCGAGACCGACGACGATGGGCAGGTGGAGGCCGCGGCGCAGATTGTGGATACCGACCTCGCTGCCGGCGACTTGGCCGCGGCGGAGCGCGAAGCCCAGGCCGGCACCAAGAAGTTCGCCGACAACCGCGGCGCCAGTTGCGAACTGCAGTTGGCTCTGGCCGAGGTTTATGAGCAAAGCAAACACTGGAATGAAATGATGAAGGCGCTCGACCGCGCCGACCAGTTTGCCTCTACCGGTAGAGAAAAAGAGCAGGCATACTTCATGCGCGGGGCCGGCCTGGAACGGCAGAAGCAATTCGATCAAAGCGAGGCCGCTTTCCGCAAGGTGCTGGAGCTGAACCCCAAGAATGCGGGCGCGTTGAATTATCTCGGTTACATGCTCGCCGACCGGAACGTGCGGCTGGAGGAAGCCTACGATCTGATCAAGCGGGCGGTGGATCTGGAACCCGACAACGGCGCTTACCTGGACAGCCTTGGCTGGGTTTATTTTCGTCAGGGCAAACTGGACGACGCTCGCGGGTTGCTGGAGCGCGCCCTGGAGCGTATGCCGGACCCGACGGTGCGCGACCACCTGGGCGATGTGTACCTGAAACTGGGCAAGACCAAGGAGGCCATCGCGCAATGGCAGGACTCGCTGCGAGAATTCCAGAAGGCCGCTCAGCAGGAAGCCGACCCGGAAGAAATGGCCAGCGTCAACCGCAAGCTGGACGAAGCCCAGGCCAAGCTGGCCGCCGAAACACACGCCAAGTAAACGTGGCGCACGCACTCGTGCGGAGGTAGGACAGCCGATCGTTTTTTGTCGTCTGTCGCTTTAGCGAGGATGACAGACCACCAAAGGCGATGGTCCGTCCTACTGCCCGGTCGCGCCGCTCGCCGTCAGGCGGCCCGGCATGTCGGCCAGCACGTAGCTCATCACCGCCAGGGCGGCCATGTTCTTGCGGAAATCATCCGGATTGACTTTGTCGAAGGTGTCGGCTTCGGTGTGGTGCCAGTCGAAGTAATGGGTGCCGACCGTGCGTTCGGCCAGGCCGGGGACGCCATCCCGCATCAGCGGCTCGATATCGGCGCCACCGCCGCCGCCGCTGATATCGCCGGCGCCCACGCGCTCCAGCAGGCGGCCAATCTGGCGCAACAAGTCGGCCGAGGCCTTGTCCACGGCAGCCCCGAATCCCACCGGCGATTCGGCGCCGCCATCCATCTCAATCGCCGCCACCTGATTCCTGATCCGATCGCCGATCCAGGCGCGATACGCTTCGCCGCCACGCCCGCCGTTCTCTTCGTTCACCCAGAAGGCCACGCGAATGGTGCGGCGCGGCTCGAGGCCGAGCTTTTTCATCAGCGCCACCGCCTGCAGGCAGGCGATGATGGAAGCGCCATCGTCCTGGGCGCCCTGGCCCACGTCCCAGGAATCGATGTGGCCCCCGATCACCACCACCTCCTCCGGATGCTCCTTGCCCGGGAGCTCGCCAACGACGTCGCCGCTGTCGGCGTCCGGTTCCAGGTGTGCGCTCATCCGCAAATGGACTTTCACGGTGACGCCGCTGGCGGTGAGGGCGGCCATCATCATGGCGTCTTCGGGTGAAACCGCGGCGGCGGGAATGCGAGGCTGCGCGTCGTCATAGCGCATCTCGCCGGTATGCGGAATCTGCATCGCCAGCGGCGTCACGGAACGCACCAGCACTGCCGCCGCGCCCAGCGCCGCGGCGCGCGACGCTCCGGTGCGTCGATAGTTCACCGTCGGCCAGTAGCCCTGGTACACCTCGTTGTAGAGCACGATCCTGCCCCGCACTTTGTCCGCGCCCAGCTTGTCGAGCTCGCTGAAATCGGAAACCGCCACCACCTCGGCCGTGATGCCTTCGGGCGGCGTGCCCACGCTCATTCCGAGACCCAGCATGTGCAGCGGCTTGTCGAGCGGCGCCACCATCCGCGCGGACTCGTCTCCGCGGACCCAATGCGGCACTTTCACCGGGATGATGCGCACGTTGCTCAGTCCGGCGGCCTTCATTTGTTCCGCGCTCCAGGCGATGGCGCGATCGAGAGCCGGCGATCCGCTGAGCCGGTTGCCGATCCGGTAACAAAGATAAGCCAGGCGTTCATAGCCCTCCCGATCCGCCAGTGCGGCGTCGATCAGCTTGTCGGCGGTCTCGCGGTATTGGCTGGTGAGATCCTGCGCCGGCTTCTCTTGCGCGCGCGCGCCCGCCGCCAACAAAAGCATCAGTATCCCGGGAGTGCACCGTTTCATAAAGACACTATCGCACGAACGGCAGATAGGCCGGCACCTGGCGGCGGTAGCGGGCGAACTCCTCCGGGAAGCGCGAGCGAAGTAGCTTTTCCTCGGAGCGCACGCGGATCTCCGTGCCGGCGATGAAGATCGCCACCGCCAGCAGCGCCCATGGCCATCGCGTCAGCAGCAGACAATTCGCCGTCAGCATCGCAAGCAGCGAGGAATAGATCGGATGGCGCACGATGGCGTACGGTCCCGTTCGCACCAGTGCGTGGTCATCATAGAGACCTGCGTGCAAGCGGAATTGTTTGCCCAGATGCGCCACCGCCTGCCACGCCATCACCACCGCGGAAATGCCGATCGCTATCCCCAGCACCGTGCGCACCACGCCGGCCGGCTGCAAAACGGGCAGATGGAAAACGAAGGACACGGCAAACGCGCTGATTTCGAGCAGCAGCCCGGCGCGCGTGGGCCACGGTACGGTGATCGAAGGCCGCTTCTGGAAATGCGGCGCGCGAAACAGAAACGGATACCACCAGGCGATCCAGCACAGCAGCAGCAACGCCAACGAAATCGTTTTCAATCGGGCGCCTCCACTTTCAGGATAAGGGACGAGGCGATCGAGGGCTACTGGGGCGTGCGACATGGAAATGGGAACTCCGCGGCTGGCTTTGTATCAGGGCACTGGCTTTAGCCGTGCCGCAAGACGTCGGCAGACAAAGGCTTTAGCCACTGGGCCTTTCCTGAGTCCGCAGGGGCTAAAGCCCAAACCTTTTTCCCGATCCCTCGGCACGGCTCAAGCCGTGCCCTGATACAAAGCCTCCTGAAAGAAAGAAGCCTTGCGTACCCCTATGCTCAGATTCGCGGGAATTCATTAGCAATGGAGAGTTTCGCCATTCCTTGTGTCGCAAACCCGGGCTGCTTACCGCCCCTTGCATTGCGGCGCGGCTGGCACAAACCGGCAAGCCTTGTCGAAATCCTTGCGCGCCAGCCAGTATTCGCCGATCGATTCCGCGGCCGGCCGGTACGCCGGATCGCGTTCCAGCGCCTGTTGCCATAACTCGAGAGCCCGCGCGGCATTGCCCGAGCGCAGATACGCCTCGCCCAGCGCGCCCAGCGCCGGCAGGTTCCGGGCGTCGCCGCTCACGATCCGCCGCAGGGTGAGAATCGCCTGGTCGTAACGCCCCGTATAGAGCAGTGTCAGACCGCGCTCGTAAGCTTCCTGTTCCGCCAGCTTGTCTTTTGGATCGGCCGCCGGATTGCGCGCCGCTTGTTTTCCGCCCGCCGTGTACCCCAGCGAACCAAGCACCTCTCGCGTGTGCGCCGAAGGTTCGGACGACGATTGATGCTGCGGCGCCGCGTGCCGGGCCATCAGATCGTCGAGCCGCGCTTTCATTGACCGTGCCTCCACTGAGCGCGCCGGCAGGATGTTCGCTCGCTCGCCCGGATCTTTCGAAAGGTCGTACAACTCCGCTTTGGGCGCATCGATGTACTTATAAGTCCCCGATTGCAGAGATCGCAAAGCGGCCCAGCCGAAAGTCTCCTGCGGGTAAACGCTCTCGCCATATATCATCCGCTCGCCATGTTCGGACAGCAGACTTACTCCTTCAAACGAAGGCGGCGCCGCGATATGCAGAAAGTCGAGAATCGTCGGAGCCACGTCGATCAGTCCGCCCGCCCCGGTGACCCGCGCCGGGTACTGGGAAGCACTGGCGGGCCAGTGGATGATCAGCGGCACATGCATGGTGCTTTCGTAGATGAAATATCCATGGCTGGTCTCGCCATGATCGCCTAAACTCTCGCCGTGGTCGGCGAGCAGAATCACCAGTGCCTTGTCCCAGAACCCATCGCGCTGGAGCGCGTCGCGCAGCCGCCCGAGCACCTGGTCGACATGGTCCAACTCCGCGTCATACCCGGCTACGGAAGGCGTCAGTCCGGCCACCTGCGGCAGCGCATACGGCGTGTGCAGATCGTATAAGTGGAGGAACACGAACACTGGCTCTCCGCGGTTCTCGCCAATCCATTGCCGCGCCGCCCGCGTCACCAGCGCGGCATCGCGCCGCACACGCGCGGAGTAGGGATTCGGCATCTCACCGGCTGCCATCTCAAACGGGCTGTCATAGAGATCAAACCCCTTGTCCAGACCGTAACGCCGGTCGAGCATGATGCTTCCGATGAACGCCGCGGTCCGGTAACCGTTCGCGTGCAGCACCGAAGCCAGCGTGACGGCCCCGGACGGCACGCTCTCGGAATTCTCCTCGACACGGTTTTCAAACGGGTAAGTCGAAGTCATCAACGACGCGTGCGATGGCTGAGTCAGCGGGATCTGTGAATCGATCCGCAGGTAAATGGTTCCTTTGTCGCCGAAGGAATCGATGTTAGGCGTTCGAATCTTGGTATAACCGTACGCGCTGAGATGATCGGCCCGCAATGTGTCGATCGAAATCAAAACCACGGGCGGTTTTTCCGCGGCGCTTAGGGTGTGCGCAAACACGAGGATGGCCAGGATTGCAGTGTGGCGCTTCAGATATCGCGGCGCAAGTACAGCGGAGATTGAGGAGATGCCGAAGAACCACACCATCCAGGAGACGCCCAGCACCGTGGCGCGCGGCCATGGGATATCGATCCGTTCGGCATCGATGTTTACGCGCAGACGTCCGCTGAAAGGCCGTAACGGGCGGATGCGCCAGCTCACCTCACGCAACCGGGGAACTCGCACGCCCGGAGTTTCGATCGCAATGTCCGCCGGAGCTTCCATCCGCACTTGGGCGAGATCGCCGGCTTTGACGTGCGCGGTCACCACGACAGCCTCGCCCGCGCGGAGCGGCGCGCGTCCGTAAACCGCATCGGCCTGCCACATGATGAGACCAAGCAACGGCGCGGCGATCAGACTCGGCAGGGCAATCTGTCCGAATAGCCGCAGGTTCTCACGCAACAGATCGCGTTGCGCATTCCAGATCAGCCGGGGCTCGTCGAGAAACAGGCGCAGCTCCAGCACGTGCGCGAGGATCCGGTTCACGGTTCGCCGCGTATGGCTGGACCCGAACCGCCGGAACACGAACGCCGTAACGATTCCGCACAGCGCGCTCAAAGGAGCCAGCGTGGCCAGTGCTCTCATTTGAGATAGCCGAGCCCTTTCAGCTTGCGGACCAATTCTTCTTTCGACGCGGACTGTTCGTGATTGGGCAATTCCTTCTCGATCGCATGCTCGATAAACTCTTCGAGCGAGCTGTAGCCGGCAGCCTTAGCCGCGCGCCGCGCCCGTTCGCAGATCGTCTTGTTCAACTTGACCGTGGTCTTGGAAAGCATAAGTACAACTCTTGGGCAAGCTAAAGCATGCCCTACCGAACACTATCGTGTCAAAAAACCGACTGCCCAGTCATCTGTGGCGGGCGGGCGACGCCGTATAATTCCAGCAACGAGACGGGCAGATCCTTCAACCTCGGTGCTTTCGCGCGAATCGCCCGCGTGGTGAACAGCACGGCCGGCACTTCCCACGGATCGATGCAGTGATCCGCGATCCACGCATCGTCATTGTCTACAACCAGCCCCTCCGGCGCTTCCCCCAACGCGGTTTGCCAGGACGCGCGGTAGCCGGCGCTGTAGCCGACAATCAGATCCGGCGCGATGCTCCGGTTCTCCGGCGATGGGTTGGTTTCAGTGACGCTCGCGATCATCCTGTGTCCGTTGGCGGGGTCGCGAAGGTCAAGGAGTTGCTGCCGCACCTCCTGCTCGACGCGCTTATCCAGAAGGTAGAGACCATTCAGCCCGAGCGCGTACGCTTTGGTTCGGAGGCCTCTCGAAACCAGCCAGGTGTTCAGGTTGACCGCGCCGTTGAACGCGGCGAAGCCATGGTCCGACATCACCATCAGTTCGGCTGCGGGTTCGCGGCGCATGACTTCGCCGATGGATCGATCCACCGCGCGATATATATCCAGTAACTCCGCATCGTGCTTGCCCCACAGCACATGGGAATTCTGATCGACCGACGAGAAATAGAAAAACAGCAGGCCACCCGTAAATCGCCGCAGCGAATCGTCCAGAAGACGCCGCTCCTCGTCGAGGACGAGACGGCTCTGCGACAGGAACTCGGGTAAGTCGAAGACTCCCTGACGCAGCGCCGAGGTATCTTCCGGAATGCCCAGCGTGGACCACCTTCCCATCCTGGCGGCCACCTCGCGCGCGTAAGAGCCGGGAGTCGAAATTGGCAGCGCTGGCTCCTCCGGATCGACGTTGACCGGAGAGACGTACAGTTCGAACCGCGGATGCAATTGCTTCGCAAACACACGAAACATGCCTCTGGCCGAGGCGATGTGGGGCAGCAGCGGAAAATTGGCGGGCAGCCACCCGGACCATTCTCCCTGCCGCACGATCGCCATCCGATTGGCAACCTGCAGCCGGACATAAGGCCGGTCCGGATCGACGTCCGCGAGCAGTTGGACCGCCGAGTAAGAGTGATCCCGGCGCAAAGTGTTGGGCGGACCTTCCACGCGTAGTTCCACGTGACCGCCTTTGACTTCCACCTTTCGGATAAGACCTCCCGACACTTCATGTGAAGTCTCGGCGGGATCGTCCGCGTAGTAAGTGAAGGTACCCTCGGTGCCTCGCAGGTCAGGGGTTCCCATTCCGGCAAGTTCTCGGCCCGCTTCGGATGGCGGATAGTTCGCGGGAATACGCACGATGGTCACTGGAACGCTCCGGTCCGACAGATACTCCCAGAAAGCGCGCCCCTTGCGCAGTGAAACCACGCGCGAGCGCGAGAGGGGCAATTCCCAAGGCCCGAGATGCAGTGTGAAACGCGGGCCGAGCGTCTTATCGGTCGAGAGATACGGCTCCAGCGTCACCGGGTCGCGATGCACGAAATCGAAGATGCCATGTTCGCCCGGATCGAGCCCGGTAATGAATGTCGACCAGGCGACCGGACTCTGTGGAGGGTCGGTTGTTTCCAGATGGGAGTAACTGCCGCGCTGCCGCAGCCGCGCCAAGTTCGGGAGGTCCGCCCAGTGCCGCTCGACGAACGCCGGGTCCATGCCGTCAACTCCAATGACGATGACTCGTTTGTACTGGCCTCCGCCGCAGCCGGCAAGCAAAGCCAGTGCGATCGCGAGACCCCATTCACGCCGTGGCAATGACTGGTCTGCCCTCCATCCACGCGGGCGCTTCGACGCCGAAGAGACTCAGCGCGGTGGGCGCCATGTCCTCGATGCCGGGGTCCGCGGCGGTGATCTTGAGATTGGAGAAAAGGACACCCGGCACGAGCGGCGGATCGACGCAATGATCTCCGCGCCAGGCCTTGCGGTTGTCCTCAAATATCGCGGAAGTGACTCGTCCGGTGGCCGCATCCCAGGAAGCGCGATAGCCCGGTGCGTAGCCGACGATCAGATCCGGCGCGGCATTCAGGTACGGACCCCGATAGATATCCGAAGCCCGATACACGGATTGAATGGCGGTTTCACCGGTTTCTTCATCGGCCAACCCGGTGAGTTTGCGGACTAACTCGTCCAGCAGTTTCGCCGCTTCCTGCTTGGACAAGATGCCATGTGCTTCACGCCCGCGCAGATTCAGATAGAGGCCGCCGAGCCCGAATGTGTAGGCCCGCGTCTTCGTCCAGTCGATCCCTTCCAGATACTCGCCCGATGCAGTGAGCCCCGCATCGAGGGACAGGTAGCCCTCGCGGAGCAGCCAGGAGTTGAGGTTGACGCCTCGCCGGAACGCGCAAAAGCCGTGATCGGAGAGGATGAATAGGGCCGTGTCCGGATCCGCATACGCAAGTGTCTTCCCCACGATTCGATCCATATCGCAGTAGAGCGGCTCGATTACTTCCGGCCGCCCGTGGAACATGTGCTGCACGCGATCTGTGGTATCGAAGACGCAGGCCACCACGCCGCGGCGGGTTCGTTCGAGCGCGCTGAAGAACATCGCCTCGCGCTCCTTTTGGATGAGTTCCGCCTGGCGGAGAAACGCGTCTTCGCCGATGGCGCCTTCGTTGAGAGCCCAGGTGTCTTCCGCGAGGCCGAGCGTGGCATAAGTCCCGAGTAACTTCGCCAGATAGATGGCATAGAACGGGGGATGGCTAATGGGCAAGGCGGGATTCTCGGGGTCGATTTGCACGGGTGCTGCGTAGAGGTCGATTTCCGGCTCGCGGCGGGTCAGCAAAAAGCGCACGATGCCGTGCGCGCGGCCGAATTTGAGCCGGATCCAAGGCGTGTATTCGCCGATGGCGATTGGATAGGATTCGCCCTGAATCTCGATGCGGGTATCTTGAACGCGGAATGGCACGTGAGTTCCCTCGGGCCCCGCGAGCGCGCCCTCGGCAGCGGTGAAGCGCGAGTAAGTTCCCTGCGTGCCTAGCAGGTCGGGCGTGCACATGGCGGATAGCTCGCGTCCATTGAATGCTTCCGGAGGAAATGTCACGGGCACCCGCAGAATCGTGCTGCGGACCGCGTGAGCCCCCAGTATCTTCCAGAACGGCTCGCTCTTGCGCCGCATTTCCACTGCCGCGCGAGACAGCGGAAAGCTCCATTTGCCGATCCGCAGAAATCGCGTGGCAGGCCACACCTTCGCCGATGACAGCTCCGGCGCGTAAGTCCGCAGATCGCGGCTCAGAAAGTCGAAGATATTATGTTTTGCCGGATTGACACCGGTGGCAAACGTGGACCACGCAACCGGCGAAAGGGCGGGGAAGGTGGTCCGGAGACGGCGATAAGATCCGCGGTCTCGCAATCGCGCGAAGTTGGGTAGCTTGCCCTCGGCCATCAGCTTTTCGGTAATGACCGGATCGAGACCGTCGAATCCCAGGAAGATGGCCTTCCGAAACTGCGTTCGCCGGCGTCTCGAGAGTAGCGCCCAGGCCATGCGGAAGGGCCAGACGACCATCGATGCGATGCCGGCCAGCACGGCCAATACGAGAGAAAGAAAAGAGCCGAGAAACGCGAACCCGGCGCCCGGACCGATATACGCGAAGAGTCCCCAGTGAGTCATCGGAGACGTCCTTCGACGAAGGGGACTTCGAAAACCTTCTCATGCTGAATCGGGCCGTGACCGAAGTATCCGTCTTCACCGAACAATTCCCCGTGGTCGGAGGTGATGGTGACGTAAGTATTCTTCGGCAGCAGGTCGAATAACTCCTCGACGACACGATCCAGATATTTCACGGCATCGATTTGACGGCTGCGCAGAGCCGCCAGTTTCGCGGCGCTGAAAGTACCGCGCCGCGCTCGCGGCAGTTTGCCGCCGACAATCAGCTCGTCGAGATGGCGAAAGACGCCGTGCACGCCGCTGATGGCCGGCCATTCGTCCGGCGGCTCGCCGGGCAGCGCATAAGGATAATGCGTTTCGCCCGTGTTGAGCAGCCAGAACGTGGGGGCTTGCTCGGAGAACGTGAGTTTCGGCAGCATGGCGCGCATGTCATTGTGGTGGTCCATGAGTTGCCAGGAGTCGAAGCCGGTGTTGAGGATGGTGGCTGGATTCAAGACCGGGAGCGAAACCATGGCGCGCGTTCGGTAACCGATTTGGCGGAGGAGCACGGGTAGATACAAACGGGGCAGGAAGGATTTGAACTCGAGGTTCTGAAGCCCGAGGCGCTGGTTGAATTTTAGGAATTCGCGCTGGTAGTATTCGGTTGCCAAAATGTTGCGAGGACTGGAATGCGGCATCAGGCCCATCAGCAGGTTGAAGTGCGAGGGCGCGGTCCAGGAGGCGTAGGACCAGCGCTTTTCCAGGCGCCCCAGTTTGCGCATGGTGGCAGGCCGCGCCGCGGTGAACGAATCGTAGCGGCAACTGTCCAAGACGATCAGGACGTAGTTACCCGGCTGATTTGTCATGGAAGCTGCGGGCATTGGCTGGCGATGTTTGGCCCCGGTTGCCGATCAGTATACCGCGGATCCCGATGATACGGGCAAAGCTAAAGCATGCCCCACCTGGGGGCATTGAAGTGATATCTTGAGGAGAGCCCACATGGACCTGACGAAAGTGCTCGCCCAGTTGCGACAGGAATTGGCGGACTTGGATGCCGCCATCGAAAGCCTGGAGCTGTGTCAGCAAGACCGGCCGCGCCGCGGCCGGCCACCAACGGGGCAGGCAGATGCCAGCGGCGAGGCGCACGCGTCAATGCAGGCGACAGCCGAGGCGAACGGCCGGAATCGCGACTCCGCATAAGGCGCGCCGCTCGCACGGCGATCTATTCCTCCAATTCCCAGGGCCGGAAGCGGTGCTGATGGGCGTCCATGTCTACGCACTTGCCGCGAAAGCGGACTCCTTCCATTTCTAGGCGCATGCGCTGTTCCAGGGCGGCTTCGCCATGGAGCTTGATGGCGCCGCCGGATCCCAAGACGCGTTGCCAGGGGAGAGATCCCACGGGAGAAGCGCGCAGCAACTGCGCCACCTGACGGTGATAGAGCGGGTAGCCGGAGGCGGCGGCGACCTGCCCGTAAGTGGCTACCTTGCCGCGAGGGATCTGGCGGATGGCTTTGCGGAAAGCGGCGTCGCGCCGCGCATCCCTGGGAGCGCGCAACAGTTTTCTCGATGCTTCGCGCGCGGTTATGGGCCGATGCGAACGGCGGAGCATGTGGATCAAATCGTAGCAGATTCCGGATCGCCAAAATGGGCACGATCGTTCCCACGAAAACGGCCCAAGTTATTGAAAACAGGCGAAACGGTTTGCCGTTTGTGGGAACGATCGGACCCATTTCAGCCCAGTTGCCGAACCGGGCGTGCCTCGCGCCGGGCCGGGCATGCCCAGCCCCTGCGGTTTCAGTGTGACACGGAGGCTGGGCGTAGGCGGCCGGCGGAGGCGGGGAAATGACGGTAAGCTACGCGGCGACTGTGGGTTGGAAGTATTCGTTAGATTGGTGACTGGGGTGGGCTGTGAGGCCGGCCAGTGCCGCCCCTCACTGGCACGGGCCGGCGTGCAGCAGCTCTTTGTCGATGGTCAGCAGAACGCAGCCTGCCTGGTCGATTTTCTCGAGCGCCAGGCCGTTCCATAAGAGGCTGGCGCCGGCCCAGGCTTCGGGAACGGTAACGCGCATTTCGGTGACGGTGCGGCTGATGATGAGGATCTGTTTCTGTACCGGGTCGTATTTGCCCTGAACACGCGCGGTAGGCACGAAATCGTGGTGGGGGACCAGGATGCGCGTCTCGACTCGCGTGCGCACCTTGCCGCGCTGGATCATGACGACGGCATGCGCCTCCTCGGTGGCTCTGGTCATCATCGTCTGGAACTCGTGAGCGTCCGCGATGGGGTGTCCATCGAGGGCGGTGATGCGGTCGCCAAGCTTAAGCGGGCCGGAGTATTTCTCCGGCAGGTGAGAGATCAGCACGCCGGGCCCGGGATCGTCGGGCTTGTAACCGAAGGCGCCCAGGTCCAGCGCGGCCGGGGTAGCCGTGGCCACCAAGGTACGCGGCAGCACATCGTTGCTCTCGTTGACATCGAACTTGCCGGGCGTTAGCCAGAAACAACCCGCAAACGTGGGGGAATCGGTTTCGCAATCCACGTCCAGCGGAAACGGATCGCGCGTGCGCGCTGCCAGCCAGGAGAACACATCGGCGTTCTTCATGCCGGTGGCGGAGCGCCATTCCATCCACATGCCGGCGGCCTTCAGCTTCTGCGCGGTGGCCTCATCCGCGTCATTGCCGCTGACCCACAGCACGGGAGAATTGCTGAAATTGACGGTGTAGATGCGCCCGGTGGAGATCGCGGCCTGGGGCGAGCCGCCAATCGCGATCCCGGCGGCGAACATATCGGGCAGGCGCGAGATGGTATAGAACACCGCGGCCGCCGAATCGCCGCGGCCGGCCAGATAGACGCGCGCCGGGTCAACGCCGCCGTTCTGAATGGCAGAACGCACCGCGGTGGCGACGGCCAGCACACGCGTATCGATAGGATCGGAAGATGCGCCATCGGGGACGACGATCTGCCAGCCGGCCTCTTTCGCCACCGCCTGCCAATGCGCGGCGTCGTTCGCATCGATCACAGCCAGGGCCGCCTTTTTCGCGGGGGCTTGCGCAACGGCAATGCCACAGGCCAGCAGGCTAATTATGCTGCATGCGAGTGCGGATTCTGTGCGCCAGTCTTTCAATGTCTTCGGCCTTCTTGTGGTCGGCAAGGGAAAAAACATAGCGGCTGTTCTTCTCCAGGTCGCCGCGCAATTGCTGCGCCAGTTCCACCAGTTCCTCCGCGTCCTTGCGGTTTTCGGCCTGCTCCTCTTTGAGGATCTCATCGCGCTGCAGCTTGCCGTTGGGCAGCTTGACCGGCGGCGCCGGCGGCGGCTGCGGTTCAGGTTGCGGAACCTGGGCCAAGCATAGAGCGGCGAAGGCCGCCAGCAGAGTGATTCGGTGGAATCGGTGTTTCATGGCGAGAGCCTGCTCTATTATGATAGTCCGGCGCGAGTGCCTGTTATTATAACCACTATAGGGAGCGCGACCTAGAGATGGCGAAGCTCTCCATTCCTAGTGAAATTCGCATGAATCGGAACGTAGGAGTACGCAAGGCTTTGGTCTGTCAGGAGGCTTTGTATCAGGGCACGGCTTCAGCCGTGCCGACGGATCGGAAGAGAGGTTTGGGCTTCAGCCCCCGTGGACTCAGGAAAGCCCCAGTGGCTAAAGCCTTTGGCTGCCGATGCGTTGCGGCACGGCTGAAGCCGTGCCCTGATACGAAGCCAGCCGCCGAGTTTCCATACACCCACCACTATAGGGAGCCACTGTTATGAAAAAGATTGCGTGCTTAGCTTTGGTCCTGGCGGCCAGTCTGGCGGCGCAGGTCGCGCGCGAAGCCAACAGCGGTTATCAGACCGAGGAACAGCGCAAGCAAATGGCGGCCGGGCTGGGCAGTCCGCAACGCGAACAGACGCAGAAGCCGGGGCTGCTGATTCGCGAGATGGGCCTCCAACCGGGCATGACGGTGGCCGACATCGGCACCGGCGTGGGATTCATGCTGCCGTATCTCAGTAAAGGTGTCGGGCCCGGCGGCCACGTGATCGCCGAAGACATCTTCGACGATTTTCTTTCCGCCGCCAAGTTGAAAGTCAACCAAGCCGGCCTGGAAAACGTGACCTTCGTCAAGGGCACCGAGACCGATCCGGGCTTGGCCGAAGGCCAGTTGGACATGGCGCTGGCGCTCGACGTCTACCATCACTTCGATTATCCGGAGAAGATGCTGGCCGCGATTCACAAGGCGCTCAAGGACGGCGGCAAGCTAATCATCGTAGAGTATTACAAGAGGGAGTCGGCGATGCCCAACGGGCGGGCGCTCACGCACATCCGCCTGGACATGCCCGACGTCATCAAGGAGGTGGAGGCCAACCACTTTCACCTGCTGGAAGAGAAGGAGCATGTCCGCGACGTGCAATACATGCTGATGCTGGAGAAGAATTAGGGTCTAATAGTCGGGATGCCTGAGGCGGGGCCGACGAGGGCGTCGGCCGCGGTCCAGGGGGACCGCCCCACAACACTTGTTTAATGAATTTCCAGGAGTGGAATGAGAAACTTCTTACGAATTGCGACGTGCGCGGCGCTGGCATTGCTGTTGCCGGGCGTGCGCGCACAGGTCGCTGCCGGCGGCGCCAACCAGGAGCCGGGCATCACACGCCAGCAGGCCGAAGAGATTCTTCAGGAACTGCGGCAGATCCGGCAGTTGCTCGAACGGCAGCAGCAACAGCTCGCCGGCCCGCCGGTCAAGATCAAGATGAACCTGGAGGGCGCCGAGATGCTGGGCTCCAAGAACGCGCCGGTCACGATGGTTGAGTTCACGGACTATCAGTGCCCCTTCTGCCAGTCGTTTCACACGCAGACCTTCGGCGAGCTGAAAAAAAATTTCATCGACACCGGAAAGGTCCGCTTTTACAGCCGTGACCTGCCGCTCGATTCGATGCACCCGGATGCCATGCGCGCCGCCGAAGCCGGACGCTGCGCCGCCGCTCAGGGGCAGTTCTGGGCTCTGCGCGACGTGATGGGCCATCACCCCGACAAGCTGGATCTGGAGAGCCTGCTGGCCGACGCGGAGTTTCTCAAGCTGGACGTGACGGCATTCCGCGTTTGCGTAGTGAGCGAAAAGTATAAGAACGAAATCCAGGCCGACATGATGGAAGCGATGCGCATTGGGGCCGACGGCACTCCCGCCTTTGTGGTCGGCAAGAGCACGGCCGAAGGCATCGAGGGCGATCTGGTGGTGGGCGCGCAGCCCTACAGCACTTTCGACCTGAAGCTGCGATCGCTGGGTACGAAGTAGGGGCAGGGCATGCCCGGCCCGGTCTGTCATGCCTCGGCAAAGCACGACACCCTGACAGGGTCGAAAAACCGCCTCGAAGTTCCGGGAATCCCGGCAAATCACCGGCGGCAAGACCGCCGGCGCTACCGGACGATCATCCGCCCCGTCGCACTACACTGGTAATGTGAATTCCACTCGACGCGCCGCGCCCCTGGGTGGCGCACTCCGGGCCGTCCCGCTGCTCTTTGCACTGGCTGGGGCGCTGTTGGCGCAAGCCGCTCCGCAGCCTGCTTCGAGTTGCGATAACACGCCGGCGTGGTCGCCCTGTGAACTGGTGTTTGAACTGAGCGCCAAGGCTGCCGCCGCGCATCCCGACCCTTACTCCAGCGTCGAATTGCATGCCGAGTTCCGTTCGCCTCTGATGCGCACCTACGCCTTGCCTGCTTATTGGGATGGCGGCAGCCGCATGGTGCTGCGCTTCGCGCCCACCGAGGCCGGGCACTGGGAGTACCGCCTCACCAGCAACGTGCCCGAATGGGACGGTCTGACTGGCGCCTTCACCGCCAGCGCTTCCGACGCGCCAGGCTTTCTTCGCGTTGCCAACATCCATCATTGGGCCACCGAGGCTGCCAACCAGCCGCACCTGTGGATGGGCGCGAGCGAGATGGACTTCGCCTGGCTGGAGGATGCCGACTTCCGCGCCGTGGTGGATGCGCGCGCCACCCAGAAATTCAACCATCTGCGCGGCCTGGTGCTGGGGGAAGGCGCGGCCCTCGGTTTTCGCCGCCCCGGCAGTCCCGACCTGGCGCATTTCCAGCGCCTCGACCAGCGCATCGCCTATATCAACTCGAAAGGCATGATTGCGGATCTGGTGTTGGCTCCCAGCCCCGCGGCCCTCCTCCGCCTGCTGCCGGACCCTGCGGCGCGGCTCCGCTTCATCCGCTTTCTGGTGGGCCGTTACGCCGCCAGGAACGTCACCTGGCAGGGGCTCGAGGAATTCGAAAGCCAAGCCGGCGCGCGCGCGCTGCTGGCGGAAACCGGCGCTCTGATCAAACAGTTGGACCCTTACCAGCACCCGCGGTCGAGCGGCGCGCGCGTCACCTCGGCGCCGCTGCTCGATGACGGCTGGATGGATTTCGCCGCATACGGAGCGGCGGGCGCCGCCGTGGGCGCCATCGAGCATCAACTCTACGAGGTGCCAGGCGTGGCCCTCGAGTTCGCGCGCGAGGACACAGGAGCGGGAAAGTTCGGGCCCAATGACGTGGATGCGGCCGAACTGCGCCACCGGCTCTGGACGGCCACCATGAACGGCCAGTACCCGACCTACGCCAACACCGCCCCGGCTGCGCGCTCCACCGATTCACCCGGCGCCAGGGCCATGACGGTTTGGTTCAACCTGATGGCCGGCACGCGCCATTGGGACCTCGAACCTTATTTCGACGTCGATGGCGGGCGCGCCCTGGCGCTTCCCGGCGTCGACTACATCGTGTATATCGATAAGCCCGGCCCGGTGGAACTCACGGTGGAGCACCACGGCTACGACGTCTATTGGCTGGATCCTGCCGATGGCACCCTCAGCGCGCGCCGCAAGTGGAGCGGCCAGCATTTCACTGGCGAGCCTCCCGACCGCTATCACGACTGGGTGTTGCGCCTGGTCCGCGAAACCACGCTCGAAAGCATGAACCGCAGTTACAAGTTCGAATCGCGTGAAGTGCCGGTACAGGAGATCGTCATCGATCCCGAAAAAGTCCCTTACGAAATCGAGCAACCCTCCGGTGCGCTGGCCGCCGGCCGCGCGGCCCATTTTTCGGCCAAGCTCAAGCGCACCAGCCGCGCCACTCGCGCCATGCTTTGGATGTGGACCGCCGAAGTCACCGCGGACCACGAAGGGTACCGCGTGCTCGGCTCCGCGCCGCAAGGCGATTTCGCGCTGCCCGCCGGCTTGGCCGTCAACTATCCCGCCACCGCGCTGCTGCGTCTCTACGCCATCAACGGCTACGGCACGGTTTACATGGTGGCCAAAGGATACGATCTCAACCAGTGACGCCTCTCATTCTGGCCGTCGATACCACCCACGCGCACGGCAGTCTGGCGCTGGCCCGCGCCGGCGACCTGATCGAGCAGGTCGCGCTCGAATCACCCTCCGGCTTCGCCCACGTGATTTACGGTCACCTGGAAGCGCTGCTCGGCCGGCACCGCGTTTCGGTTGGCGATGTGGATTGCTTCGCCGCCGCATCCGGCCCAGGCGCTTTCACCGGCGTGCGGGTTTGCCTGGCCTGCGTCAAGGGGCTGGCGGAAGCGGCCGGCAAGCCGGCGGTCGCGGTCTCGAATCTCGCGGCCATCGCCTCTTTTGGCACGGCGCCTTTGCGCGCAGCCCTGCTCGATGCCCGCCGCAGCGAAATCTACGCGGCCGTCTACGATGACGCCGGCTGCCTGGTGCGCCCGGAAACCGTCGCCGCGCCGGCGCGATGGCTGGAGGCGCTGCCGGAGGGCGTCGAACTGGTCTCGCCGGATTTCGGCACGTTCGCCGATGCGCTCGCCACGTCACGCGTCCGAGATGCCCGCCGCACCACGGCTCCGCACGCCTTGGCCGCCGCCATCGCCCGCATCGCCTGGCGTCTCTGGCAAGCTGGCCAAGCCTTGGACCCCGCCACTCTGGACGCCAACTACATCCGCCGTTCGGACGCCGAGCTGCTGTGGAAGGGCTGAGCCCCGCACGCCGGGGCGTAGCGCGGACAGGAGACCTCGGCGCCGCGGGTTGCCAAAAAATGGTATTTCTTCACACAAAATCGCCCGATTTCCCACTCGCCCAACTCTAGAACCGGCAACTTACGGATGTCAGTGAGTGGCATTGTAAGTGCTGTAAATACCTTTTGGTAGCCTGCTAAACGTGTTGTAAAGCACAAGACAGCCGGCCGTAAGAACTGTTAACGCCAAATCCACGAGGATTTTATCTCGGGAGGATTGGCGGTTGCTGTATAATAAGTCCAACTCGGAAACCCGAGGGGACATTCGGCGTAACTAGATCGATCGGCCATTGTAAGTGGATGTCGGCGCACTTATATTTTGGCGAGATAGAAACTGGATTACACCGCGGAGGGTTGATGCGTAGGGTATTTCAACTTGTGGCTTTGGGCGCCGTGCTCACCTTCACTGCGGCCGCCGACAACATCGTGATGACTGCGGAGAGCTTTCAGAATCAGGAGGAGGTTCTTAACTATTTCAGCGGTCGTACCGGCTCGTTGGGCAGCGGACCCGGACCCGCCGATGGGGTTACTTTCACCTCCAACTTCACGGCTTTTCTTAGCGCTGACGACGGCGGGATTGGAACTTTCGCCGGGAACCCGAACGGAGACATGGCCTTTACCTTCGTGGCCAATTCGCAGGCTGCCGTGATGGATGTCCCGCTCGGTTTCACTACCGGTTTAGCCTTCGAGTATGCGGAGCTCAGCACCCCGGAGTCGATCTACATCTACAGCGGAATCGACGGGACTGGAACGCTCCTGGCGACACTCGCACTGCCCGTCACTGGGAACGGATTTACCTCGGGTAACCCGGCTTGCCAAAACAGCAGTAACGACCAGTTCTGTCCATTTACCGCTATCGGAGTCGATTTCGCCGGCACGGCGGAATCCGTGGTATTCACCGAAACAGAGGGCCAGGTCGCGCTCGACGCTCTCACCCTGGGAAGCGATGTCCCAGGGGTCTCGGAACCCGGCGCACTCAAAATGCTCGGTCTCGGTTTAGCTTGCCTCCTGGTGGCTTCCCGGCGACTGCGCAAACTTCAGCAGAACACGGGCCAGCGATTGCAAAGCTGATCTTCCGCTAGGTCCGGTCATCCCCGCTATCCCGACCCGCGCGCCAAGCGAGCTTCCAACTCCTCCTGCGCCACGCCTTCCACTTCCACGATCTTGGTGCGAGCGGCCGCACCGCTGACCACGCGCACCCGCGAGCGCGGCACGCCGGCCAACTCCGCCAGGAATCGCACGCACTCCTGGTTGGCCTTGCCTTCCGCCGGAGGCGCGGCCAGGCGCAGCTTCCACGCGGCGCCCACTTTTCCGGCAACTTCCGACCGTGCGGCGCGCGGATGCGCCTTTATCGTGATGCGCGCCATTCGATCTTCGCCCGCAAATTGGCGACGCCGGCCGCCACGCGAGTGTCCACCACGTCGAACGCGATAGCGTCGTCCACCCAGTCGTGACTCGATCCATCGGCATTCTGCATCGCCGCCGTCAGCGTATACTGCTGCGGGGTGAGCCAGCATTCGATACCGAAATCCACTTCCAGCAACTGGCCAGCCTCGAAGTCGCCCAAATCGGTGTGCTCGATGCGCGTATTGGTGCCGTAAACGTCCATGCCGATTCGGGTACGCACCAGTATCCCGACCATTGGGTCCGAGACAGCACGGTGGAAGCGCGCGCTCACCCGCACCGTCACCGGCTCGCCGCTCGCAATCGACGCGGTCTCTTCGCCGCGCGCGTTCAACATCTGAATGCTCACGATCTCGCTGGTTCCGTCGCCGTGGCGGAAGCTGGAGCGCAGGCGTTGTTGGCGCGCCTCCGGAGCCTGCTTTTCGAGCACCAGCCCGATGTAGCGGTTGATCACATCGTTGGGCGCTCCGGCGGCTTCGATCCGGCCGCCCAGCAGCAGGATGGCGCGATCGGAGAGCTGCTTCACCAGCCCCAGGTCGTGGGAGACGAACAGCACCGTTATCTTGCGCTCGCGCAGCTCCTGGAACTTGCGCACGCAGCGGTTGGCGAAGACCGCGTCGCCCACCGCCAGCGCTTCGTCGACGATCAGGATTTCCGGGTCCACGTGGATGGCCGTCGAAAACGCCAGCCGCACATACATGCCGCTCGAGTATTCCTTCACCGGCCGTTCCATGAACTCGCCGATTTCGGCAAACGCCTCGATCGAGGGCATCGCCCGGTCGATCTCGCCGCGGCTCAGGCCCATGATTTCGCCGTTCAGATAGACGTTCTCGCGGCCGCTGAATTCCGGGTTGAAACCGGCGCCCAATTCGAGCAGTGCCGCGATCCGCCCACGCGTCACCACCCGCCCCATGGTCGGCTGCAAGATGCCGCTCACCATCTGCAACAGCGTGCTTTTACCGCACCCGTTCGGCCCCACCAGCCCCAGGGTTTCACCGCGCCCGACTTCGAAGCTGATGTCGCGCAGCGCCCAGAAATCGCGGTGGGCCGGCGCCACTCCCGGCAGCAGCTCGCGCAGCCGGTCGGCCGGACGCCGATACAAACGATACAGCTTGGAAACGTTCTGAACCAGAACCAAATCTGATTCTAGCGTGTGCGGCGGCGGCATCGTGGCGCGGGCCGTCAGGCCTGCCGAGCCGAGAGTCATCTCGGCTTTTCCTGGCCACTATCTTTGCCGTCGCAGCCACGCCAGAAGGTCCGCGTCCGGACGAATGGTGAATTTACGGCGCCACGCTGCGCAAGCTGGGCGGAGGGGGCCCGGGAGGTTGCTTCTGCGCGGCCAGCGATCGATAGTAATCGCGCAGGACATAGTATGCCTGTTTCTTTTCGCCGCGGTCGCTCAGCAGTCCTTTGCGATTGTAATAATCCTGGATGCCGGTCAGGAAACGGCGGGGACAGCGGAAGTCCACCAGTATCCAGGGAGTCATCCCTGCAAGGAATGGAATCCGCTTCAGCATGGGGATCTGATGGCGGTAGACGTTGGCCTGGTACTCCTCGGTCCAGGCGGTATCTTCATCGCCGTGCCTCCCGTAGGGCGCTTCGCCGCCAAGTTCGCTCATCACCATGGGCTTGTCGTAGACGGTTTTGAAAGCGACGTTGTCGGCCTTGGCGGGAACGCCGTCGTACCAGCCGATGTATTCGTTGCAGCCGAGCACATCCAGGTAATGCCCGAGTGGATCGTCAACCGTAATGGTAGTGGCGTCGGAATAGTGCACCAGGGTCGCGGCCGTGATCAGGCGGGTGGGATCGAGCTCGCGCGCCTTGGTTGCCAGCGAGCCGATGAACTTGAGGCGGGCATCGCCGAGGGGCGTTTCATTGGCCATCGACCAGAAAACGATGGAAGCGCGGTTGTGGTCGCGCGCAATCATATCCGTGAGTTGCCGCTCGGCGTTGGCATAGGCGGCGGGGTTCTCCCACTGGACGGCCCAGTAGACGGGAATCTCGCTCCACACCAGCAGGCCTAACTGGTCGGCCATGCGGGTCATCGCTTCGTCGTGGGGGTAATGCGCCAGGCGAACGAAGTTGCAACCCAACTCCTTGGCCCAGGTGAGCAACACGCGGGCATCGGCTTCCGAAAAAACGCGGCCGGCCCGGAAGGGAGCTTCGCCGTGTATCGAGATGCCGCGCAGGAAGATGGGCTTGCCGTTGAGGACGATCTTCTGGCCGGCGGTTTGAATCGTGCGGAAGCCGATACGGTCCTCGACGGCGTCGGATTCGGCTTCCACGCGGACAGCGTAGAGCTTCGGATTCTCCGGCGACCAGGGAGTGAGGGTGGCATTGAATGCGAAGCGCGCGTAGCCGTTTTCATCGGTATCGACGGTGGTGTAGTTGCCGGTCTCCGGGATGCGGATGGTGACCTTCTGCCGTTTGTGGGCGCCATCCAGGCGCACCCATCCCCCGATACGATTGAGCTCGCCTTTCTCGAGTTGCGCGAAGTAATCCTGGATAAACGTTTCCGGCACGTCGATTAACTTCACATCACGAGTAAGGCCGCCGTAGTTCCACCAGTCGGTCATGGCAGTGGGGATACCATCCGCGTGGCGCTGGTCGTCCACCTTTACGATCACGGAGTTAGTTCCATCATGGACGGCGTCGGTGACTTCGAATTGAAAGGGGGTAAAACCGCCTTCATGCTGGCCGAGTTTCTTGCCATTGAGGAAGACGATGGCCTCATAATTGGCGGCGCCGAACCAGAGGAACAGGCGGCGGCCGGGCTTCTTCGCGTAATCGAATTCGCGCTTATACCAGATGGTTCCTTCGTACCAGAGGAATTCCGGCTTCTGGGTGTTCCAGTCACCGGGCACCTGGAGTGTAGGGGCGTTCGGCATGAAGGTGAGTTCCAGGCGATCGCTCTTGTCGGCGGGGACGCGGTCGGCGCCGAGCCCGCCGCCTGGAATGGGATGCAGATGGAAGTCATAGTAGCCGGCTTCGTAGGGATCGACGATGATCTTCCATGGCCCGTTCAGGCTGAGGTTCTGGCGGGCGGACGGGTTTTGGACCAACCCGATCTGCTGGGCGTAACACGCGATACCACCGGTGAGCAGCATGGCCGCCAAAGTCGTTAGCACGGATTTTCGCATACGCTAATCATCATAGCCAAACCCGTGGCGCATGCCAGGTTCAATTACCCGCGCCGTGCACCTTGTAATAACCGTCGGAGAGTCTCAGCCAGGCTATCTGCCGGGCTGCATCCACGCCGACGACTTCTCCCACGGTGTATTTGGCGCTGCCGCTGGAGTAGATGTCGGCCGCGGGCTGCAGGTCCTGGCCAACGGCGTTCCCGTTGACGATCCAGTGGCTGATCTGCCGGTCGGCGTGCCGCACGGCGGCAGTGAAATCCGCGTCGATCACCAGCACGCCCGGCAAGCCCGGGATGGGCCGCAGGACGTTGTTTACATTTCTGCCAATCCGCGCCTGACCGGTGACGTTGGACATCTTGGTCCCGTCAAAACAGCGCACCTGCGTGACGTAGAAAGTGAATCGGGACCGCTCGTCGAAAAGAGCGCAGAAGGACTTCGTTGCCGGCGAAACCACCTGCAGGTCGCCCATCTCCTCGATTCCATCGGCTTCCTTGAACCCCAGCCTGGCCGCGACCTCCTGGTAGGCTCCCGCAGACTGGTAGATCCGGCTCAGCTTGCCTTTGTCGGCAACCAGCAGGCGCCTGTCCCCCTTCCCGCCGTCGATCTCGACCACCACCACGTCGGGCGTAAGAGCCTTGAACGATCGGATCTCCTCGACCATGAAACCCGGATCGGTTGGATCGGCGGCCTGCGCTTCGACGATCCGTTCCGTCTTGCCGCCGCCGATTCGCGCCAGGAAGGGATGGCCAGTGGAAGGCTCAACCACCAGGAAAAGCCAGTCGCCCAAAAGAGCCGGTGGAGCGAGGCGCCCACGCAGGACCCAGTCCTTCGTTTCCCCCTTCTCGTACGGGTCGTCAAAAAGCGGTTCGAAGGTCTCTTTGAGAATGGTCACGCCGGGCATTCCCGGCAGCCCGCTGGCGGTGGAGATGAGAGGATGCATGCCCGCCGCCTTGCTGTACGACGCGATTCCGTACTGGCCGCTCTCCGTCAAGTAGATAATCACGGCGCTGCCATCGGGATTGATGCCAGCCACCCCCGCCGACTGGATCTTTTCGCCGGCGCCAAGCCATGCGGGCGATTCGCCGTGCCACAACAAGGGGCGCAGTTTCTCGCCATCCCAAACGCAAACCGAGCGCGTCTTCTTACGGTACTTGCCGAAGCTGAGCGTGACGTAAAGCAGCGCGCCGCCCGCCTTGATATCGGTGTTGCCCAAGACTCCGGGGATGAATTCGAAAGGTTCGGGAATGCCTTCGGCATTCGGTTGAGAATCTTTCCGTCCCATCAGGGCGACCGTCTTGATCTGTCCGTCCTTGGCCGAAAACAATCCGGAATGGTAGGGGCGTTTGGTGATTCCCCAGAAGACCACCGTTCCACCTTCCAGGAAGTAATCCGGGGAGATCGGCGCCGATTGCACCACATCCAGCGTAACTTGAGTATCCGGCACTTCCATGCCAACGGTCGCCACTTTCTCGAAGACCACCTGGTTGGAAGCCTGCGCCAGGCCCGATTGGACCCAGGGCGCCGCTATCAGAGCCAGCCAAACAAAGGGAGCTGTGGGCTGCACGTATAATCCTCCTATTAACCAGAGTTACAGGTCTGAATTACTGGTGAAGGATTTAGTATACTATCGCAGACGCGCTTGCGTAACCTGCGGCGGTCCGCGAGTTACTTCCCCTTTGACCTGATGTATGACTCAGAATTGGGACAGGCGATTGGCTTTCGTCGTCTGTCAAGGGCTCGTGATTCGGCGAGGCGCGACAGACCACGAAAGGCGATGGTCCGTCCTACCTGCTTCGGCATTGTTGCGCCACGTTTACTTGCGCGGCGCGGCGGCTTCCACCACTTCGAAGGGAATTGCCGGCAGCGTCCCCAGCGGCTGACGCCGGCGGGTTTGATTCGCGGCGTCCGGCTTCGGCGCCACCTCGCGGAACGCGTCCAGAATCAGGTTGCCTTTCAGGCCGGGCTTGGCTTTGTCGGCCTGCACGCGCAAAACCACGGAGACGCCATCCCAGTCCGGGGTTATGCTCTGAATCGAAATCCCCTCCGGTGGCTCGTTCAACGCCAATCGCACTCCCAGTTGAAAGCGAGGGGGAACGAAGAGTTGGAAGGGTGTCGCGTCGCCGGACCGCAGTTTCACCGGCTTCTCGATGGACCGCCAACCGACCCCGCGCGCGCCCTCGCCGATCACGCGGACCATCCACGCATCCTCCGCCACCAGGTGATGGTACGCGAAGGCCTGCTCCATGTCTTCGGCCGGAATCGCGGTGCGAGTTACTTCATGGCCATCGATGGTAGCCCGCCCGGTCAAGTGAATGGAGAGCGGCGCGCCAACCGGAGTCCGCGGTGCGGTCAGCGTCACGCGCACCTTATCCTGTCCGGAGGGCACCGCCGCGCCGCTCAGCGCGAAATCGCCCGGCGCGTCCTTGAGATTCAGCGCGATCTCGCCCGAGAAACCGTCGCGGCGTATTGCCCGCACGGTAATCGGAACGGTCGCACCCGCGCGCAGATTGAGGCTCGAAGGCACCACCCGCAGTTCGAAGTCCGGCCGCGGATGGCTGATGCGGAGCCGGTAGCCGTAATCCGGGCCGCCTTTGCCCTGCGCATCCGTCAACTGGAGAAAGTAGCTTCCCTTGGCCGGCAGTTGGCAGGAAATCAGCGAATCGGCCTGGTGCGTGATCAGCCCAGCGCCCGGATCTTCGAAGTCGTCGTTGAAGGCAATTTGCTTTCCGGCTGCGTCCGTCAGCTTGAGCACCGAATCGAGCGGCGAGCCGAGCCTGCGCGCCGACACCTCGGCCACAATCTCGTCCCCGGCGCGGCCCTCGAAGCGGAAGTACGCCACTTCGCCAGGCTGCGCCACGCGCCCGTTCACGACGATCGGCAGCTTCACCTTTTGCGCTTTTTCCCGATGGCCGATCCCCGGGCGGGCCAGCGTCTCCGGCAGAGTGTCCACCGCAAACGGCACGCTGTTCGAAGTCCATCCGTTTTTCCGCAAGGAAATCGGATACTCGGCTTTAGCTTTGCCCTTGAAGTTCTCGGTGACCCGCGCCACCGGCAAATTCCATCCCTGCGTCTCGATTGCCGCGCGCGCCCCTGCTTTCCCGCCCAATGGGAAGATGCCGGTAATGACCGGCAGTTCACCGATGGCGAGGCGGTAAACGAAGTCCTCGCGCCCGCGGAAAATCGAATCGTGGATCTCGGCGACGTATTCGCCGTCGCTCGGAATCTCGTATTCGAGCAGGGGGTCGGGATGGAAGAGGAAATGATCCGCCGACGCCAGTTCCTTGCCCTGCGCGTCGCGCAACGTCAGCGCGGCTTGAAACCATCCGGGCACGGCGTCGGAAACGTAAGGGATCAGCTCGCGGGCGCTGGCCGCGACCACCAGGTGTTGTCCCCGTTTTGCCTGGAAGCGATATTGGTCCGCCGTGCCGGGCGTCATCTGGCCGTTCACTACGACCGGCAGCGTGATCTCGATGGGCGGCTCCGGCGGGCGGGGCGCCGCGCGGTTGGCGGGAGTCGCGCCGTTCACTACGTTGTATTCGGGCGCCACGCGCACGGGCTTGCGCGAAAACTCCGGCAGCTCGCCCACCGAGAATACGATGGGATTGGTCAACCCGTCCTTCGTGTCCAGCCGCAGTTGACGGGGGCCGACCGCGGCGTCCGGCGCGATGGCGATCTGAAGAATCGCAATTTCGGCAATCGCGGGAATCGACGGCTTGCGCTGCACGTCTTCCAGCTTGTCGCGGATCTCATCGATTCTCTTCTGATCCGCTGCCGTGAAGACAACGTTGGGCGAACCGGCCGCTGCCGGTTTCTGCGAAGCCGCGCGCTTGTCGCGCAACTCCTTTATCTCGTCGCGCAGCTTCTGGGCTTCCGGTCCGCTGAGCGGCTTGATGTATTGCGTGACTCTTGCCTGGACTCCGAGGCCGGAAACATACGCCGCGCTGGCGCCCTCCAGGAACTCGCCGCCGACACGAACCTCGATGGCCGCGCCCTGCCGGCCTCCGGCCGGATAGACGTATCCAGCGTGCGGAATCTGCGGCCTCTGCTGGGCCGCCAGAGCGGCTGCGAAAGCGGCTACAGCCGCCGCGGCCAGAGCCGCACGCCTCACATGATCTCCTTCAACCGTCCGGCCAGCGGCAATCCATCCGCCGCCGTCGGCGTCACGCGCGCCTCGAGGCCCGTAGGATGCGGCAACCTGCCTGCCGCATCGATGCCGAGCAACTCGTACATGCTGCCGATCAGGTCGGCGGGATACACCGGCCGATCCTTCACTTCTTCTCCCCTTGCATCCGACGACCCCACCACGTGGCCGCCTTTGAAACCGCCGCCCGCCACCAGGGCCGAGAACACGCCGCCCCAATGGTTGCGTCCGCCGTTCCACGGAGCTTCCCAATCCACCTTCGGTTTCCGGCCGAACTCGCCGTTCCACCAGACCAGCGTGGTATCGAGCAGCCCGCGCTCGGAGAGATCCCGGAGCAGCGTCGCCAGCCCCTTGTCCATTTCGGGCAGCCGGCGCCGCATCACCTGGAAATTCTGCTTGTGCGTGTCCCAGCCGCCCTGGTAGTTGATCGTGATGTAGGGGACGCCGCGCTCCACCAGCCGGCGCGCCACCAGGCACGATTGGCCGAACGTGGTGCGCCCGTAGCGGTCCCGCAGGTCGTCCTTCTCCTGCGAAAGATCGAAAACTTTGCCGGCGTCGCCCAGGATCAACTCGTAGGCCAGTTTTTCGGCATCGTCGCTGGCCGCCAACTGCGGATCGCCCCGCATAGCGTGGCCCAGCGTATCCAATTGATGAAGATACTCACGGCGCTCCTTCTGCCGATCGTCGGTGAGACCCTGCGCCACCACGCCTTCCACCACGAAGCGCGCCTGCGCGGGATCGCCGCCGGTCGAGAACGGCTTGTAGCGCGATCCCAGGAAGCCCTCTTCGGAGAACCGGCCCTGCGGCTCGGTCAGCACGATGTAGGGCGGAATCAGCCCCTTGTATCCGGCGTTGTAGCCTTTGAATAACGACACCACCGCGCCCACGCTGGGATACACGTCGTGCCCGCCCGCGATGCGGCCTGTTTGCACGGTATAAGATGCCGTCTCATGCGCGTAGAGGCCGTGCGTCATGCTGCGGATCAGCGAGTACTTGTCCGCCTGTTTGGCCAGCAGCGGCAGCAGTTCGCAGATGCGCATGCCGCTCACGTTGGTTTCGATGGGACTGTTCAACGGACCGCAATAGTTCTCGCCGGCCTCCGGCTTCGGGTCGAAGGTATCGAGATGAGCCGGCCCTCCCCACATCCAGATTTGGATGACGGACTTCGCCTTGGCCGGGGCCTGAGCGGCCGGCAGGGCCTTGGCGACGCCCGCCAGCCGGCTCGCCAGCAACACGCCGGCCGCAGCGAAGAATCCCTCGCGCAGGGCTTCGCGCCGGTTAATCGGCAGCAAACGGTAATTGGGTTTCATGTCTCGATGCCTCCTAAGCGAACAGGCCGCTGAAAAAGCCCGAAAAAGAATTCTGGAGCCACAGATGAACACAGATGGGCACGGATAGGCCAAATTCTTTTCAATCCGTGTTGATCTGTGTTCATCTGTGGCTCATCGTGTTTTGGCATTTTCCAGCTAGTTCCTAATGCCGGTACAGAAACTCGGAGCTGTTGATCAATCCCCAGCCCAGATCGACCACTGCGTCGCGTCCCTTGGGCGCGCCGGATTGCGAATGTGCCGCCATCACCTTCCATTCGTCGTCGGTAGGGTAACGCGAGAGAATCGTCAGGTAGAGTTGCGAAACCAGCTCCCGCGGGTTCTTGATGTCGCGCATCATGGCCGCGAGCTTCGGCCCCTGCTGGAGCTTTCGCTGCACGTGGGTCGAATTCAGCATGTGCAGCCGTTGCGCGTCGCTCGCCCGGTTATTGCGTTCCGATTCCAATCCGGTATCGCGCGCCGGATGCCCAAATAAGTCCAGGAAAGAGCTGCCGATGCTGCCATCCGGCAAGCTAATGGCGCGCTGGAAATCCGGCATGAAAGTGTACGGTTCGGGAATCGCGCTGGTGTAAGCTTCGCTCGTCCCCGTGATTTGATCGAGGGCGTCGATGAGCACCTCTGCATCCAACCGCCGCAGCGGATAAGAGGCGAAATGAGCCGCCGCGACCGTCCGTTCCGCCCGCGGTATCGGGGAAAGTTGGTAAGTAGTCGAGTTGAGGATCAGCCGGAAAACATGCCGCACGTCATAATGCGAAGCCACCAGCTCGTTCTCCAGCCAAGCCAACAGCTTCGCGTTTTCGGGCGGATTGTCGGCGCGAATATCGTCCGGCTCCTGGACGATCCCGCGGCCCAGCAGCCAATACCAGACGCGGTTGGCGATGTTGTGAGCGAACCATGGATTGCCGGGGGCTAGCAGCCAGCCGGCAAACGCTTCTCGCGGATCCTGATCCGGCTGGAGCCGCGCCGGCGTCCCGTCCGGGAAGGTCAACAAACTCGGGACCGCTTTGCCGCGATCGAAGAAAACAATCTCCTCTTTCCATTCGTCGGTGTGTTTGTAACCGACTGCCGAGAAAAACGCAGCCATCTGCGCCAGCCGCGCCGCCGGCCACTTCTCGGTGCGAACGCCCATGAAGGTCAAAGCCACCGTTTGCGCGATTCCCGCCGGCTGGCGGTTTTGCATGGCGCGATAGAAGTTCACCGGCGCCTCGCGGAAGTTGCTGCCGCTCGCGGTCAGCATCTCCCGGACAAATTGGTCATAGGGCTTGTTCTGGCGCAGCGAATCGTGAATCCAGTGGTAATACGCCTGGGCGGCGTTGGGCCACAGCTCAATCGGGAATTCGGCCTTGACGCGCAGCAGATCGCTCCACTTCATGGCCCAGTAATCGGCGAACTCGTCACGCTCCAAGAGCTGATCGATCAGGGCGGCGCGCTTGTTGGGGTCATGGCTCGCGAGAAACTCGCTAGCCTGCTGCGCGGTTGGCAAGGTGCCGGTCGCGTCCAGCCACGCCCGCCGCAGGAAAACGCTATCGGAGCATAGGTTCGCCGGTTGTATGCCCAATTCCTTCCAGTGGGCGAAAACCAGCTCGTCGATCCTGTTCCGCGGAGTGAGTTCGCCCGCGGCTTCGAAAGGAGCGGTGAACGCCTTCTGCGCATCGGCGCCGAACGCCGACGCAGGGGCGAAGCAGGCGGCAAAGAGGAGAAAGCCGGCCGTCGGGTGAAAATTCTGCACGCGACCCCTTAACATCATTGTCTCGCAGTATCGGGCTGCGTATTATTTCAAACCCGCGGCATGGGCAAAAGTTGCCGAGTCGTGGGCAGCGCCTGGCCGGGCGGGAGGCCGTTCGGTAGTCGCTGTTTTGACCGCTCCCTTTGGTCGCGGCTCTGAAAGAACGCATTGGAGCCGCGACCAGGGAGCGGTGTTGGGTCTCTGCACCTACCGGCTCGCCTGTTGTCCCGCCGCCAGTGCATTCCGCACGGCTTCCCAATGCGGACGCGCCGCGGGCACCTCTTCCGCCGCGCGCTCCAGATGCGGGGCAGCTTCGGCCAGCGTGCGCCGGTCGCGCGCCAACAGCAGTCCCAGCACCCAGTGCGCTTTTGCATTCTCCGGAGTCATGGCCAGCCAGCGCCGCACCGTCGCCGTGGTTTCGGCAATCCGCCCTAACTGGAACTCTGCCAGGGCCAGATTGCACAAGTCCGCCGGATTCGGCTGCGACAGCTCCATTGCGCGGCTGGCTTCGCTGGCCGCCTCCCGGTAGTTGCCGGTGCGCAGGTAGCTCGCCGCCAGGCCGGAGTAAGCCAGGGCGTACTCCGGCGAGATGTCGATCGCTTTCCGGAATTGTTGCGCCGCCTTTGCGAATTCTCCCGCCTGCAAGAACCTCCGCGCCAACTGGGCCGCACGCACGGCTTTTCGCGCCGGCGGGTGGCGCAGTTCTGTCGCCGAAACCGGTCCCGAGGGAGGCCGCGACGCCTCCTTCCTGGGCAACTGGATCGTCACCGGCTGTTCAGAGGCGCTGGCCGATACGAATTCCTGGTGCACCGCAATGCCACTCGCGTCATGCACAACCACCAGGTATTGGCCACAAGGAACCTGGCGGAACTCAAACGTATTGTCGAGTCCAAGGTCCGCCGCCATCCTCTGATGAAGCTGGCCGTAAATCTCGGCCGAGTAGTGGCTCAGAGACTCTCCCGACTCGCTTCGCACATCGATCTTCCAGACGGAAATTTGCGGTGTCTGCGGCCATGCGGACGGCGCGGCACTAATGACCATGCCGAGCACTGCCGCAAGAGGGATTACGCTGTTTTTCACAGTATTCCTCCGTTAGCGTTAGTTTTGGCCCGATCTCGAGCGGGGAGAAGAGGGGAGAAGAAACGAATGCCAGTGGGGCGGACACGCTCGTCCGCGCGCGTGGTCGCGCTGCTGGGCCCATTGGCAACCCTTACACGGGAGAGAGCGAAGCGGCCGGCCGAATCCGGGGCCGGCCGCTTCGAAGGCAGTTTTCCGCCACAATGGCGGTCAAAAAGGGCGGGTGGCTATGCGACGCGTTCGTCGCGCGAACTAGCGGAGGAATCGCGATCCAAATCCTCGGAGAGAATGATGGCTTCGGCCAGCGCGCGCATGGGACGGCGCAAACGGCGGCTCTGATTGCGCAGCCGGAAGTAGGCATCCTCCTCGCTGATGCCGAACTTCTGCTGCAGCAGTCCTTTGGCGCGCTCCACGAGCTTGCGCGTTTCCAGCTCGCGCCTCATTTCCGCCGTTTCCTCCATCAGGCGCGCGTTTTCCTGCTCCAACATCGATTTGGAAATGGTGACGCCGAGCTGCTCGCCAATGAACTTCATCACGCCGATTTCTTCGCGGCTGTGCTTATGCGGCTGGCGATGATGCACGTTGATGACGCCGATCAGGTCGCCGGCGCTGACCAGCGGCACCGAAAGGAACGCCTCATACGTGTCTTCGATCAGCGTCTGGAAACGCTTGAACCGGGGATCGGCGAAGGCGTCCTTCTCGAGCGCCACCGCCGACTTGTGCTCCGCTACCCAGCCGGTCACTCCCTCGCCAACCTTGATCCGCAGTTTCCCCAGATCCGCGGCGTGCGGCACTTGCGAAGCGTGCAGCACCATTTCGTTCGATTGTTGATCCAAGAGGTAGATCAGGCACGCGTCGCAAGCGGTGGCCTGCGCCGCGAGGCTGAGCACCTCGCCCAAAATCTCGTCGACTGACAACTCCGAGCTGACAATGTTGCTGACCCTGTGCAACAAGCCAACCTCAGCATCCGCTATGGCCATCCTCATTGCAGTTCCCATATCTCAACCTAAACCGTGGGAGCGGGCGCGTCCAATTGAAAATTTCTATGCGGGCTATCGTTATCAATCGCTTACAACGCTTCCGGCAAGATACGAAACAGCTTAATCTCGCGACGCGCGGCGGGTACCAGTACGCCTCCGATGGGAACAGCCCCGCTCTTCCGGCTAGCTCCCACCTGCCCGATTTCCCGATGTGCGAAACGTCCGCTGTCGGGCATGCTGGAATCACAGGGAGGTTTTTCATGGCAAACGAACTGGCGGCTTTTTCCAAGGAACTGGCCGCCGTGGTGGAACGCGCGGCGGGCTCGGTGGTTTCAGTGCACGCACGGCCGCGCTTCTCCTCGAGCGGCGCTTTCTGGCGCCCCGGCATTCTGGTCACCGCCGAGCACACGGTGCGGCGGGAAGACGAAATCACCGTCACTCTGCCCGATGGCAGCAACGCCGCCGCCACGCTGGCCGGCAGCGACCCGGGTACGGATATCGCGGTGTTGAAGGTGGAGGCGCCGGGCGCGCCGGCGGTTGCGGCCACGGACGATCCGGCGCCCGGCAATCTGGCGCTGGCACTGGGCCGCTCCGAAGACTCCGGCATCAACGCCACCTTGGGCATCGTAAGCGCGGTGAGCGGCCCGTGGCGCACCTGGCGGGGCGGCCGGCTGGACCGCTACATCCGTCTCGATCTGACGCTCTATCCGGGTTCTTCCGGCGGGCTGGTGCTGAACGCCGCGGGCCAGGCTCTCGGGATCGCCACTTCCGCGCTGTCGCGCATCGCGGGGCTGGCCATTCCCGCGTCCACCATCAACCGGGTCGTCGACGAAGTGCTCGCCCGCGGACGCGTGGCGCGCGGCTACCTGGGCGTCGGTCTGCAACCCGTCGAGCTGCCCGATCATCAAAAAGGTCTGATCGTTCTTTCGCTCGAACCGGAGGGACCGGCGGCGCTGGCGGGCGTATTGATTGGCGACGTGCTGGTCGCGCTCGGCGGTACTGCCGTGTCCGATACCGACGACATACAGACCGTGCTCGAAACTCACGGCGTGGGGCGCGCGATCGAGGTGCAAGTGATACGCGGCGGAGCGTCCCGCTCGGTCGCGATCACCATCGGCGAACGGCCGCGGAGGAGCTGACATGCGGGGATTCGGTGAAGTGGCCGAGCGACTGCGCCGTTCGACCGTGCAGGTTCACTCGCGGGCCGGACGCGGCAGCGGTTCCGGCGTCGTCTGGTCGGCCGATGGGCTGGTGCTCACCAACGCCCACGTGGCGCGCGGCGTGGATCTCGAAGTGGAATTTTGGGACGGGCGCCAGCTGCCGGCGCGGGTCGTCATGCGCGATGCGCGCCGCGACCTGGCTTCGCTGCGGGTTGCCGCTGCTTCGCTCGATGCGGCCGCCGCCGGCAACTCGTCGTCGCTCCGGCCGGGCGAACTGGTGATCGCGGTCGGCAGCCCGCTGGGCTTTGCCGGCGCGGTTTCCACCGGTGTAATTCACTCGGTGGGGCCGATCCGCGGCATGGGCAACCGGGCCTGGATCCGCGCGCAAGTGCGCCTGGCTCCCGGCAACTCCGGCGGCCCGCTGGCTAACGCCGAAGGCCGCGTGATCGGTATCAACACCGCCATTATCAATGGGCTGGGCATAGCCGTGCCCTCGAACGATGCCGCCGATTTCGTGCGCCGCGGCCCGCGCCCGTCGTTGGGAGTGACGCTGCGCCCCGTCTCGGCCGGCGTTCTGATTCTCGATGTGGATCCGGACGGCGCCGCGGCCATGGCTTCGCTCAAAGCCGGCGATCTGCTGCTGCTCGCTCTCGACGAGCTCTACGACGCGCTCGATTCGGGCCAGCCGGCGCTGCGCCTGCGGTTCCTGCGCGGCGCGCCTTCGAGCGGCCGCTTGCCGGTGCGGGAGACCGTGGTTCGCCTGGGGGAGCGCGCGGCGGAGGCGGCGTGATCCGCGTACTCATCGCTGCGCACTCCGCGATGACGCGCGCGGGCCTGGAAACCCTGGTGGCTTCGGCGCCCGGCCTGCAACTGGCCGGATCTTTCCCGGATGCCTCCGCCGCCGAGGAGCTCCATCCCGATGTTCTGCTGGCCGCGGGCGCGCTGGAAGATCTGCCGCCGCCAGCCGCCCGCCAGCCGGCCATCGTTTTGCTGAGCGCGGAATCGCAGCCCTCGTTCACCCACGAAGCGTTCAAGCTGGGTGTGCGGGCGGTGCTGGCTCGCGACGCATCTCCGGGCGCGATTCTCGCCGCCGTGGAAGCCGCTGCCGGCGGGTTGGCCGTGATCGAACCGGGCGAACTGGAGCCGCTGCTGGCCGCCTCGTCGCCCGCACCGGCTTCCGCCGGGTCAGCCGCGCTGACCGCCCGCGAGCTCGACGTGCTCCGCCTGGTGGCCGAAGGCGACGCCAATAAGGAAATCGCCTGGAAGCTCGGCATCTCCGAGCACACCGCCAAGTTTCACGTGGCTTCGATCCTGGGAAAACTCAACGCCGGCAGCCGCACCGAAGCCGTCACCATCGGCATCCGCCGCGGCCTGGTGCTGATCTGAGCAAAATGAGGCAGGTCCCCGACCTGCCAACAGCCGAGGTCTCCGACCTGCTCCACCGGAGTTTTTCGGTGGATGAACACCCGCCAACCTTGTTGGCAGGTCGGGGACCTGCCTCACTTTCTCACTCGAGATCGTTCTTGAGAACGATGCGGTAGCGCGCTTTGCCCGCTTCCAGGTGTGCCAGCGCCTGGTTGGCCTGGCTCATGGGAAATTCTTCCACCACCGGCGCGACGCCATGGCGCGCGGCGAACTCGAGCATCCTGGCCACTGCCGCCGGCGATCCCGAAGGCGAGCCGCTCACCGAGCGCTGCGCAACCAGGAGCGAGAAGGCCGGAACCGGCAACGGATTGGGCGCCACGCCCACCACGTGCAACCGTCCCTTGGGCGCCAGCGCTCCGATATACGCATTCCAATCCAGGTCCGCGTTCACGGTCGAGATCACGAAGTCGAAACTGCCGGCGGCCTTCTTCAACTCTTCCGCCGAGTGCGTGTCGATCACGTGATGGGCGCCCATGCGCCGCGCCTCGTCGGCCTTTTTCGCGTTGGAGGTGAAGGCGGTCACGTCGCATCCCCACTTGTTGAGGAATTGGAGCGCCATGTGGCCCAGGCCGCCGATGCCGATCACCCCCACGCGGTCGGTGGGCCGCACGTTCATTTCGCCGAGCGGGTTGAACACCGTGATGCCGCCGCACAGCAGCGGTCCGGCTTTGGCGGCATCCACGCCGTCCGGAATCGGCGTCGCCCAGCACCAATGGCAGCGCACCCGCGTAGCAAAGGCGCCAAAACGCCCGACGATGGTCTGCTCCAGCCGCTCGCACATGTTGTGGTTGCCGGTCATGCAGCTCTTGCAATACATGCAACTGCCCGAGTTCCAGCCGAGGCCCACCGTCTGGCCCACGCTCACCGCCTTGGCGTGCGGCCCAACGGCCACCACCTTGCCGGTTGCCTCGTGGCCGGGAACGAATGGGTACTGCGTCATCCCCCACTCGTTATTGCGCATCGAAAGGTCCGAGTGGCAGATGCCGCAATAGGCGACTGCAATTTCGACCTGCTCGTCGCCGAGCGGTCCCGGATCGTAAGAAAACGGCTGCAAAGGGCCTTTCGCCTCTCTGGCAGCTAAAGCGTGAATCTGGCTCATAGGTGTCTCCGGACGTGCTTGTCCGCAATCCTCCTCGATCAAATCAGATGTGCCATGGACTGGCTGAGATTCCCGGTGACCATGGTAGCGGATTCCCGGATGCCGGCGCGATGCCACACGCTTGCCGCCCCGTTACAATGAGGACATGCCGCAATCATTCATCATCGCGGGGCGCGAATTTCGCTCCCGCCTCATCGTGGGCACCGGTAAGTATCGCAGCTTCCAGGAAATGCAGCGATGCCACGAGGCCACCGGCGCGGACATGGTCACCGTCGCCGTGCGCCGCGTCAACCTCACCGACAAGAGCAAGGAATCGCTGCTCGATTTCATCGATCGCACGAAAATCTTCATCCTTCCCAACACCGCCGCCTGCTACACCGCAGACGACGCCATCCGCACCGCCATGCTGGCGCGCGAAGTGGGCCTTTCCCACTGGATCAAGCTGGAAGTAATCGGCGACGAGAAGACGCTCTTCCCCGACAACGCCGGCCTGCTGGAGGCCACGCGCACACTGGTCAAGGAGGGCTTCGTGGTGCTGCCCTATACCAATGACGATGTGGTGAATGCGCGCCGCCTGATCGATGCGGGCGCCGCCGCCGTGATGCCGCTGGCCGCGCCGATCGGCTCCGGCCTGGGCGTGCAAAACGCGACCAACCTGCGGATTCTGCGCGAGATGATCACGGAAGTCCCGCTGATCGTCGATGCCGGCGTGGGCACCGCCTCGGATGCCGCTATCGCCATGGAACTGGGCGCCGATGGCGTCCTCATGAATACCGCCATCGCCCTCGCCGATGACGCCGAAAAAATGGCGCGCGCCATGAAGCTGGGCGTCGAAGCCGGTCGACTGGCGTTTGAAGCCGGCCGCATGCCAAAGAAGCTTTACGCCACCGCCAGCAGCCCACTAGCCGGAGTCATCGGTTCGTAAAGGTTAGCCACCGCCGCTCGTGGCGCGGACTGTCAGTCTGCTGAGCCGAGAGTCATCTCGGCTTTTCCGGCCAAGAAATGTCGAGACGACTCTCGACACAGCACGCAGGACTGCGTGCGCCACGGCGTCCAGGAAGTCAGGAGCGGACATGGAGGTCGGCACGATTCCAGGTTGGCTTGCCGATGTGGACCTGTATGGTCTCGAAGCTGCGCTCCAGGGCCGCACGCTCGCGGCGCTTGCGCCCGGACGCCGCCTCGACGGCAGCCGTCTTCTCCAGATAGTCGCGCACCATGCCGGTGAGGGTGGTGTCCCGTTCGGCCGCGATCTTGCGGACCTTCTTGACCAGATCGTCGTCCAGCGTGAGGGTTACCTTCACGTTTCCATTGTGAAGGAAACCCCGATTCTGGGCAAGGTAAACCATGCCCCACCTCCCTAAAGACCCGTGTTACTATTCCGTTTTGCCAACAGGGAGCCAAGCGTGAAGGTTTACGAGAGCAAGGACATACGGAACGTCGGATTGGTGGGCCACGGCGATTCCGGCAAGACGTCGCTCACCGCCGGCTTGTTGTTCACCGCGGGCGCGGCCAACCGGCTGCTGCGCGTGGATGAAGGCAACACCGTCACCGATTTTGACGAAGAGGAAATCTCCCGCAAAATCACTATCTCTACAGCCATCGCCGTGGCGGAATGGAAGAAAACCAAGATCAATATCCTGGACACTCCCGGCTATAACATTTTTATCAACGACACGCGCGCTTCCCTGGTGGCGGCGGATTCGGCCCTGGTGCTGGTGGATGGCGTCGCCGGCGTGGAAGTGCAGACCGAAAAGGTCTGGGGTTTCGCCAACGATTTCAAGCTCCCGCGCGCCATCGTCATCAACAAGCTGGACCGCGAGCGCGCCGACTTCACGCGCACGCTCGAAAACGTGCAGGCCGCCTTCGGCCGCTCCGCGGTGCCGATCCAGATCCCCATCGGCGCCGAACGCGATTTCTCGGGCGTGGTCGATCTGGTCCGGATGAAAGCGTACACGTACACCGCCGACGGCGATGGCAAAGGCAAAGAAGACGAAATTCCCTCACACCTGGCCGACGCCGCCAAGGCCGCTCACGAAGCGCTGATCGAAATGGTGGCCGAGGGCAATGACGCCCTGATGGAAGAATTCTTCGACAAGGGCACGCTGCCGCCCGAGCACATCGACGCCGGCCTCAAGCAGGCCATCCGCGAGATGCGCATCTTCCCCGTGCTGTGCGCCGGGGCCCTGCACAATACCGCGAGCGACCTGATCCTCAACTTCATGGTGGAAAACCTGCCCGCCCCCAACGAGCGCGAGGGCTTCGCGAGCATCGCCAACGGCGAGGAATCCACGCAGAAGATTGTCGAGACTGGCCCCTGCTCCCTGTTCGTCTTCAAGACCACGGCCGACCCTTTCGCCGGGCGTATCACCTATTTCAAGGTCATCACCGGAGTGGTGAAAAACGACGGCGCGCTGCAGAACCTCACCCGCAGTTCGGCTGAGCGGCTGGCCCACCTCAGCAGCCCGCAGGGCAAGACCCTGCAGCCCGTGACCGAGCTGCATGCCGGCGATCTGGGCGCGGTGGCCAAGCTGAAAGACACGCTCACCGGCGACACCCTGGCGGATAAGGGCTTTACCGTCACCTACCCGCCCGTGAAGCTGCCCGAGCCTTCGATCGCCTTCGCCATCGAAGCCAAGTCACGCAACGACGAAGACCGTATGGGCAACGCCGTCCACCGCATCCTCGAAGAGGACCAGTCGCTGCGCTTCTACCGCGACCCGCAAACTCGCGAGTTCCTGCTGGCCGGCGCCGGCCAGCAGCACGTCGAGATCGTGGTCAGCCGGCTCAAGAAGCGTTACAGCGTGGATGTCACCCTCAAGGCGCCCAAGATTCCATATCGCGAGACCATTCGCGGCCACGCCGACGTGCAGGGCCGCCACAAGAAGCAGACCGGCGGGCACGGCCAGTTCGGCGATTGCTGGATCAAGATGGATCCCCTACCGCGCGGCGCCAAGTTCGAGTTCGCCAACGAAATCTTCGGCGGCTCCATCCCGCGCAACTTCATCCCCGCCGTGGAAAAGGGGATTGTGGATGCCGCCGAAAAGGGATTCCTGGCCGGCTATCCCATGGTCGATTTCAAGGTCACCGTCTACGACGGGTCCTACCACGACGTCGATTCCTCGGAACTGGCGTTCAAACTGGCGGCCCGCAAGGCCTTTAAGGCCGCCATGCAGGAAGCCAAGCCCTCACTGCTGGAACCGATCATGAACGTGGAAATCCAGGCGCCGGGGGAATACGCCGGTGATTTGATGGGGGATCTGAACAGCCGCCGCGGCCGCATCTCGGGCAACGAAACCAAGGGCACCACGCAGATCATCCGCGCCCAGGTGCCGATGGCCGAAATGCTGAGCTATCAGAGCGATCTGACCGCCATGACGCAGGGCCGCGCAACCTTCTCGATGGAATTCGATCACTACGATTACGTGCCCCAGTTGCAAGCCGATAAGATCATTGCGGCGGCCAAAGCCGCTAAGACGGGTGAAGAGGAAGAAGAGGAATAACGACACAGTGCAGGTGTTGCCGGTATACAACGGCAAATGTTGCCGATACGCAATAGTCTGGGACTTACCTTACGCCAGTTGCATTCCACACTCATAGTGTTGTAATGTTTGATCGTCCCCCTCTGGGCAAGGCTACGGTAAGTGCTTTAGAATCTTTCGCTGAGTGTGTGAATGAACGCGCGAACTCAGACGCTCGCTTCGATTATCGTGGTCGCCGGGGCCTCCGTCATCGCCGGATGCGGAATTAACCAGCACTCCAGCTTCCAAAACGCCTTTCTACCGCCGCATGCCCACTCCGGGCCGGTCAACCTCGACATCGACCACCCACCGCTGGTCGAACCCGGCGTCTATACCAAGGATGTGCCCGGCTTCCTGCTGGAGGGTCCACAGATACCTCGCCGCACTCGCGGCGACGAGATGGTCGAAGAGGCGGAGCGTCACTTCGCAGCGGGCAAGCAGGCCTATGCCATCGGGGCCTTCGCCACGGCGCGTCAGGAATTCGACCTGGCGGTTGACGCCATGCTCGATGCTTCCGATCTGAACCCGGCCGACCGCCAGGCGTATGACCGACGGATGGACCAAATGGTGGACGCCATTCACAGTTTCGACCTGGCCGCCCTGGGCGCTTCGGACTCGAGCGAAGAGGGCCGGTTCGACAAGGCGCCGCTCGAAGACATTCTGCAGATGACCTTCCCGGTGGACCCCAAGATCAAGGATCGCGTGCTCGACCAGATGGCGGCCACGGTTTCGCAGTTGCCGCTGTCGGTCACTGACGCCGTGCTGGGCTACGTCAACTACTTCTCCAACCGGGGCCACGGGACGATCGTGGTGGCCATGCAGCGTTCCGGCCGCTATCGCCCCATGATCCAACGCATCCTGGACGAGGAAGGCGTGCCGCAGGAATTGATTCACTTGGCGCAGGCCGAGTCGGGCTTCATGCCGCGCGCCATGTCCAGCGCCCGCGCCACCGGCATGTGGCAGTTCATGGCNNTTCGGCGACTGGTACCTCGCCATCGCGGCCTATGACTGCGGCCCGCAAACCGTGCAAACGGCCGTGGAACGCACCGGCTACGCGGATTTCTGGGAGTTGCGCGCGCGCGGTGAGCTGCCCATCGAAACCACCAATTACGTGCCCATCATTCTGGCCATGACGATCATGGAAAAGAACGCGCAGGCTTACGGCCTGGACCAGGTTCAGATGGACCCGCCGATCGAATACGACACCGTCGAGCTGACCGCCCTCACCGCCCTCCCCTTGATAGCCGACGTCACCGACACCTCGGTTCCCGAGTTGACCGAGTTGAATCCAGCCTTGCTGGGCAACCTGGCGCCGGCCCACTACGCGGTACACGTGCCGAAGGGCTCAGGCGCCCGGCTAACAGCCGCGCTGGCTCTGGTTCCCGCCGAACATCGCGCTGGGTGGCGCGTGCACCGGGTGGCGCCGGGCGAGACCCTGGCCGTGATCGGCACCCGCTTTGGCGTCTCTACCGCAAGCCTGCTGGCGGCCAACAGCCTGCCCGCGCGCGCTGCCGTCGAAGGCGACCTGCTGGTGGTTCCAACCGCTGCCCGGCCCGCGCCGGCTGCACGGCGCGTCGCGTCCAAACACGTTGTAGCCAGCCGCGCGAGCTCGCATTCTTCTTCCCACACGGCATCCGCGGCAGCCTCGCACCGTGCCCCGGCAGGGCATCCGGTGGCAGCCAGACCGCGTGCCGGCGCCGCGCCGGCCGGGAAGCCGGCCAGCCCGTCAGCCGCCGCACGGCGCCTTGCGCCGAAGCCCGCCACGCTGGTGGCGCACTCCGCGGCAAGATAGCCGCGCGCGATTTTTCTAGCGACTTACCGTTTTCACTATTGCCTCTTTTGTAAAAAGGGGTATTCTAGGGGTTGATTGTGCCCAGACGCAGGAGGCTTGGTGAATGCCGCATCGCTCACTGATCGTTGCAAAGGACGAAGAAGAGATGGAAGACTTCCACGACTACGAAGACGAAGAGCAAGAGGACTTGGAATCTAAGCTCGACGAATACGACGAGGAAGACGAAGAGGAAGAAGACGAGGTCATCATGGAAATCGACATTGTGGAAGGCGCAGCTCCTCCCGTAGCCCAGCCGGCGCCGGCTGAGTCCGGGCCGTCGGAACCCGCGGCCGTTGTGGAAGCCCCGCCCAAGAAGCCCGTGAAGAAGGCCACAGCGCCCAAGCCGGCTCCGGCAAAAAAGGCGGCGGCCAAAGCGCCCGCCAAGAAAGCTGTCAAGAAAGCCGTGGTTAAGAAGGTCGCCAAGAAGGTCGTGAAGAAGGCGCCCGTAAAGAAGGCCGTCAAGAAGGCGCCCGTAAAGAAGGCCGCCAAGAAAGCGCCGGTGAAGAAGGCCGCCAAGAAGGCGCCCGCGAAAAAGGTCGCCAAGAAAGCCCCGGCCAAGAAGAAGCGTTGACCGGCAGCGGGAACGCGTTCCGCGGTTCCCGCTATTCTTCCTGGTTCACCACCTGCCGGCAGCGCAGGAACAGCTCAAGCAGCGCTTCCGCGTGCTCCTCCGCCGAATGCGAGCCGGGCTTTCCGGAGAAACCCGCGGAGGACTGCGGCGACTTGCCGTAGCCGGTCTGCAGGGTGATAAACCGCATCAGCTCCAGCGCAACTTCGTCTTTCGTGCGTCCACCCGCCGGGGACGCTGGGGTGCCGGCTGCGGATTCGTTCGTGGGGTTTTCCATTTCCGCCATCTATGATCTACTCCTCCGTATGATACAACTCTAGGTTACCCGATTTTCCAGCCGATGCCGCTCACCGCCGTCCGGCACATCCGAAAAATGCGAGGAGGCGCCCAGTCTCACCTGATGGAGGCCGACGACGGCCAGTGGTACGTCGTCAAGTTCCGCAATAATCCGCAGCACCACCGCGTCCTGGTCAATGAGTTGCTCGCGTCCCGCCTGCTCGCCTATCTCCAGGTCGCGACGCCGGAAACGGCTTTGGTGCGGCTGAGCGCGCGGTTCCTCGCCGACAACCCCGACATCCATCTGACCCTCGGCAGCCGGCGGATTCCGGTCGAACCCGGCTGGCATTTCGGCTCGCGCTATCCCGGCGACCCCGCGCGCACCGCGGTCTACGACTACCTGCCCGATGCGCTGCTGCCCAAGGTGGCCAACCTGGAGGACTTCCGCGCCATCCTGGTGTTCGACAAATGGGTCGGCAACGCCGACGGCCGGCAGAGCATCTTCTATCGCGCCATGGTGCGCCACGCCGAGTCCGCCGGCGGCAGCCTCGGTTTCGTGGCGCGTATGATCGATCACGGCTTCGCCTTCAACGGTCCCTACTGGGATTTTCCGGATTCGCCCCTACAGGGCCTCTACCCACGCCGCCTGGTCTACGAAAGCGTGCGTTCGCTCGACGATTTCGAACCCTGGCTCGACCAGACCATGCACTTCCCCGAAGAGGTAATGGACCAGGCCTGGAAGGCCATCCCGCCCGAGTGGATCGAGGACGAAGAGTACGCCGTGGCGCAACTGCTTGACCGCCTCTTCGAGCGACGTAAGCTGCTCCCTGAGCTGATTGCCGCCTGCCGCCAGGCGCGCGCCAACCCGTTTCCCAACTGGCGCTGAGGTGATGTGGCGCACGCACTCGTGCGACGCACGAGTGCGTGCCGTGTCGAGACTTTTCTCGACGCATCTTCTTTGGGCAATTATATCCTTCCTTAATTCATGATAATAGTCAAAGTATATAATTGCCCTTCTTTGGGACGCCGGGCGGTCTGCCGGAGGCGGTGGCGGAAATCCCACGGCGGCACGGCTGAAGCAGATAGCCCCGTACGTGGTTTGAGTAATTTGGTGCCGCGACAAAACTGCCCCAGTGCAATTCGGGAAACCTTCTGGTCCTTCTGGCCTTCTGGTCAGCAGTTTCGGAATAGTGGCTGAACCGTAGCGCGGTTCGGGCCGGTTGGTCGGCTCTGCAACCATTCCAGGGTGACTTTCCAGAAGGCTTTCTATTTTCGCACCCAAACATTTTCTTGATTTTGTATTATTCTTGTAGTATAATTACTACAAGATGAGTCCCGACCCAAAAGGCCCCCAGGCGGCCGGCTGGCGCCAGCGCAAGTTCGACCTCTTACGCCGTTTCCCCATTCCCCTCGATCTGTTGCCCGGCTCGCTGACTGTCAGCCGCACCCGTTGCGGGAAGCCTTCCTGTCATTGCGCTGAGGGCCAAGGCCATGAGGCTTGGACCCTCACCTTTATGTCTCACGGCAAACGCCGCGTCGAACGCATCCCCAAAGATTGGGTCGACGACCAACTCCAGCGCCTTGATCGCTCAGGCCTGCCGGCCCTTGGATCCTTCGAGGCGCACGAATATCCGAAACCGCTGCCTTCTGGTGCTTTTGGTTGTGTTCTCAGCAGGCTCATGATAATCTATGGGGAATTCAAACCGGAGGAGCTTCGCGGCTCCGCCAAGCAGCAGGAGATTCAGAGGGGGAATATAATGAGCGGCTCTACAAAGCAGATATGCCTCTTAGCAGTAGTAACTTGTCTTGTTTTCACGGGAGTCGCCTCGGCGAGCCCCCTCGGTACAGCCAACATTTCGAATTGCACGCCGAATGGAGGTGTTACCGTTTCTGCTACCACAATCACCTGGCTGCCAGCAGCCGGCGCTAACTTGGGATGCATTGCGACCGACCCTCCGACCAGCATCAGCTTCTCGGGTGGCACGTTTACGTCGGGTACCGGCACCATTTCCGACCTGCCCGCTGGGAGCACTAATCCGTGGGTGGTGCTCGGCGGTGTCCTGGATTTCTCGTTATCCGCATTTGTTGCCCCTGCGCCAACAGATGGGGTTTGCAGCACAAGTGTTGCGCTCGCGTTGGGGCATTCGTGCATCACGGCGATTGGGTCCCCGTTCCTGTTAATCAGCCAAGGCGCCACGACGGCGGTTAGCTTGATCGCAAATGGTGTTGTGACGGATACGGGGGACGCGAGCACCTCAAATTACCAAGGTATTTTTACAACCCAGTTGACCGTCACCACGGCTCAAATCGCCGCTACACTCGACGGGGGTGGATCGGTCAACACCCCTTATTCGGCCACACTTAGCGTAGAGGCTCCGACCGGGACGCCGGAACCAGGTACCATTTCCATGTTCCTTCTGGGCGGTGTTGCGCTAGCCGGTCTCGGACGCAGGCGCTTCGGCAAACACTAGGCGACGTCTTACCGTAACCGCTAGCGACCGGCGGTGCGGCTACCAAAACCGCGCGGTTTCAGGGCTGGCGCGGTTCGTCGTGGTTTCAGTCCCGTCCTCTGCCTCCCTGTCTTCTGACTTCTCTTCCTTTCCTGCGAACGCGGCACCCTCCTCGGTCGTATTAACCCATATGGGCACATTCGCTTTCGACATTCGCTATGCGTTCCGCATGCTGGCCAGGAATCCCGGATTTGCCGCGATCGCGATTCTGGCGCTGGCGCTGGGGATCGGCGTCAATACCGCCATCTTCACGGTGGTGAACGCGGTGCTGCTGCAACCGCTGCCGTACCCGGAACCGGACCGCGTGGTGGAAGTGGACCGCCAGTTTCCCGGCGGCGGCCGGGGAACCTCCGCCTCCATTCCCAAATTCATGGCCTGGAAGGACAACCACGTTTTCCAGTCGATGACGCTGTACGGTTTCGCGGCCTCCGGCATGAATCTGGGCGCGGGCGACCGGGCGGAGCAGGTCAAGACGCTCCAGGTTTCCTCGGGCTTCTTCCAGGTTTTCGGCGTGGGTCCGTCGATGGGCCGCGCGTTCACTCCGTCCGAAGACGTACCGGACGGCCCGGCGGTGGCCGTGCTGACGCACGAAATGTGGCAGTCGCGCCTCGGCGGCGACCCGCGCATTATTGGCCGCCCTGTCCTGCTCAACGGCCAGCC
>PLOR01000032.1 GCA_003142185.1 Bryobacterales bacterium | reverse complement strand
AGGGAATGGCAGGCTTCGTTCATTCCGCAAGAGGCCAACCGGGCAACGATTCAACAGTATTCCCTTGACATCGGCCGGCCTTCTCATGGAAGCCACTGGGGCTTTCCTGAGTCCGCAGTGGCTGAAGCCCAAACCTTTCTCCCGATCCTTCGGCACGGCTCAAGCCGTGCCCTGATACAAAGTCCCCTGACAGACCAAAGCCTTGCGTACTCCTACGTTCCGCTTCATGCGAATTCACTAGGACTGGAGAGTTTCGCCGTTTCTGCGTCGCTCACCCGTTCCGCCAAGGCTCGCCCTCTTACCGCACTTCGATCCACTCGGGCATCATACGGAGCAGGCCGCCTCGCATCCAGGCGCGGAACGGAACCCTCCCGAACACGGCGCGCAGCTTGGTTTCGAGCGCGTCGTCCTGCGAGCGCTTCAGCCAGAGGTCGAGCAGGTTGCGGCGTCCCGGATAAAGCAGCAGGCCGACGTCCTCGCCGGCATAAATCCCCGCCTTCTTCTTGAGCAGTGTGACGGCGGTGTCCAGGCCGCCCAACTGGTCCACCAGCCCGCGCGGCTTGGCCTGCGATCCCAGCCAGACGCGCCCCTGGGCTACCGGCTCGATGTCGGCCATCGCGCGATTGCGCGCGGTGGCCACCTTGGCCACGAACTCGTGATAGCTCTGGTCGATGCCGCGCTGCATCAGCGCTCGCTGCGCGGCATCGAGCGAGGTGTAATCGGAATCGATGCCGGCGTTGCGCCCGCGCTGGACCGAGTCCTTGGTGATGCCCAGCTTGTCATATAGCCCGTGCAGGTTCGGCTTGCCGAAGACCACGCCGATGGAGCCGGTCTCGGTTTCCGGATATGCCACAATCGGGTCACCCGTCATCGCCATGTAATAACCGCCCGAGGCGGCCACGTCGGACATGGAAATCACCAGCGGTTTTTTCCGGGATACGAGGCTCATCTCGCGCCATATTTCGTCCGACGCAGTGACCTCTCCGCCGGGCGAATCGATGCGCACCAGAATGCCCTTCACCAGCGGGTCGGCCGCGGCCTCGCGGAGCAGTTTGTCGAACCCGTAGGAAGTCAGGCCTTCGCCGCCATCGTCGCTGGGATCGCCGCGAACGATGTCGCCCTCCGCCACCACCAGCGCGAAATGATTGCGCGGCACGGTGCGCGGCGAGGCCTTCAGGTACCGGGACAGGGCCAGCTTGTTGGGTTCCCCGATTTGCAGACGTTGGCGGAGTTCGCCCCACATCTGGTCTTCGAAGCGCAGTTCGTCCACCAGCCCCGCCTGCAGCGCGTCGGGAGCGCTGAACGGTCCCTGGTCGATGAGGGTCCGCACCTCGTCCGGCTGTTTCCGGCGCGCGGTGGCGATGCGATCCACCAGGTTGCCGTACAACTCGTCGAGCAGCGAGTTGAGAACCTCCTTGGTTTCCGGGCTCATGTCGGCGCGCGTGAACATGTCGCCGAAATCTTTGTACTTGCCATCGTGCTCCACGTCCACCGAAACCCCGAGCTTGGCCAGTGTGTTCTGGAAATAGAGAATTTCCGCGCGCATGCCCTTGAGCATGAGCGGATCCTCCGGTCCGAGATAGATGCGGTCGGCGGCCAGCGCCACGTAATATTCGCGCGCCGAGGGATTGCGCAGGTAGGCGAACACCGGCTTGCCCGATTTGCGGAACTGCTCGACGTCGCCGCGGATCTCTTCGAGCTTGGCCCAGCCAACCGACAATCCCTCCGGTTCCAATACGACGGCCCGGATGCGGCTGTCCTGCGCGGCGCGCCGCAACGCAGTCCACACGCTGGCCACGGTGACCGCGGCGCGCGGGTTGTCTACGAACGGCACCTCCATCGCGGGCTTTTCCGGAATCTCGCCTTCCAGGCGCACCACCAGCACCGAGTTGGAGGCGATTTCCGGCGGCCGGTCGCGAAATTGAACCAGGATCACCAGCAGCAAAATGCCTCCCAGGAAAACCAGGAGCACGCCGGTAAACAGTCCCAACAGAAACTTCAACATGGTACTTCGAAAGTAGCACAGGGGCCGGGCGTGCCTGGGAGCTTGCCGAAAAACGCCAAAACAAGATGAGCCACGGATGAACACAGATGAACACCGATAAAAACAACAAGACCGATGTTTTCTTCGGTTCTTATCTGTGTTTATCTGTGTTCATCTGTGGCTAGCCTTCTTTCACTGCCTCGATTTACCCCTCTTTCGGACAAACTTCCTGCCGATAAGTAGAATAGGACAAGAGCGTATGCCGGCCAGCGTGGTTTCCATCACGGGTAATCGCCAGGGCACTTACGTGCTCCTGGAAGCGGTTTTGCCGGGCGAGGCGCCGCGCCACATCGGGATCATTCTGATCGACCCGGCCACCGATCGCGGCTGGGTGAAGCTGCGCGGGCGCTATGATTTCGCCGCTCCCGAAGACGCCGAAGTGCTGGAAGCGGTGGAAGCCGATTTGCGCGACAAGCTGGCCGAAATGGGTGCCGAGGCCTGCCTCCAATCGCTCGAGGATTCGCTTTCGAACGTGCTCCGCGTGGGCGAGCGGCAGGCGGTCGCGGTGGATGCGTTTTCGCGCGTCATCGAGCGTCTGTACGGCGAACACGTCGAGCCGGTCGCCATCGCGCGGTTCTCGACGCACCTGCCCCTCTACAGCCTGCGCGCGGCGGCCGGCCGCCTGGGCGAGGAAATGGAATCGGTGGAAGAAGACTGGGTGCCCGCGCCAGCGGATGTCCGGCTGACGCCGGATCTGTTCGTGGCCCACGTGGTGGGCCGGTCGATGGAGCCGCGTATTCCCGATGGCAGCCTCAACCTGTTCCGGCTGAATCCGGTGGGTTCGCGGCAGAACAAGATTCTGCTGATTCAGCGCTTCGGCGCGCTAGACGATACGGCCCGCTACACGGTGAAGAAGTACACCAGCCGCAAGGTCTCGACCGGTGAAGACCAATGGCGGCACGAACGGATCCGGCTGGAGCCGCTCAATCCGGAATTTGAAGCCTGGGACGCGGGGCCCGAGGATTTCGCCGTGGTTGCCGAGTGGCTGCGCGTCATCGAGTGAAACGCCGCGTCTCCAGCCTGCTTGCCGAGTGGTACGCCCGGGGGCATCGCGATCTGCCCTGGCGGCGCACCAGTGATCCATACCGCATCTGGGTTTCCGAAATCATGCTGCAGCAAACCCGCGCCGCCGCGGTGATCCCTTATTACCATCGTTTCCTCGAGCGCTTCCCCACTGTCGAGGCGCTCGCGAGTGCGAGCGAACCGGAGGTGCTCTCGCTGTGGAGCGGTCTCGGCTACTATTCGCGCGCGCGCAACCTGCTCGGCGCCGCCCGCCAGATTGCCGCGCGCGGCGCATTCCCGCGCCAGTATGACGAGCTGCGCGAGTTGGCGGGCGTCGGCGACTATACCGCCGCTGCGGTGGCGAGCATCGCCTTCGGCGAACCACGTGCCGTGCTGGACGGCAATGTGCTGCGGGTGGTGTCCCGCATGGAAAACGATGCCGGAGACATCCGGTCACCCAAAACCCGCGAGCGTTTTCGCGCCGTGGCCGAAAGCTGGCTTGACCCGAAGCAACCGGGAGCGTTCAACCAGGCGCTGATGGAGTTGGGGGCTACGGTTTGCCTTCCGCGGCGCCCGCTCTGCATCGAGTGCCCGCTACGTCGCCAGTGCCAGGCGCTTCAACGGGGAACCGTAGACCAATTGCCGGTGAAGCTTGGGGCTATCCAGCCCGAGCGCATCGAAGCCGTCCTGCTGCTGGTGCGCCGCGGCCACCGCATCCTGTTACGCCAGCGCCCGGCTACCGAGCGACGCATGCCGGGCTTCTGGGACTTGCCCGCGCCGGAGCACTTGCGCGGCATCCGCCCCGGCGCCGCCATCGGCCAATTTCGGCACACCATCACGCATCATCACTACACCTTCACGGTGAAAGCCGCGCGCGCGCCCAAGCGGCTTCCCACCGGCGCACTTTTCCGCTGGCTGGCGCCGCGCGAGGCCAGCGACATTCCGCTGAGCACAACTGCTAAGAAGGCGCTGCGGCTGGCGGGGTTGTTGTGATCGCGACGAACACACGCCGGGCTTCGCCCGGTTGGCAGGTCGGGGACCTGCCTCACACGCTACACTCAATCTTGAAACTATGGCTTACAAAGATCTGCGTGAGTTCATTGCGGCGCTCGAGCGCAATGGCGAGTTGAAGCGCATCCCGTTCGAAGTGGACCCGGTGCTCGAGATCACCGAGTTCGCCGACCGCGCGGTGAAGCGGGGCGGGCCGGCGCTGCTATTCGAAAAGCCCACCGGCTCGGATGTGCCCGTGCTCATCAACGCTTACGCTTCGCTGCGCAAAATGGAAATCGCGCTGGAAGTGGATTCGGTGGAAGAGATCGCGGCGCGCATCGTCGAGTTCCTCGAGATGCGCATGCCGGAAGGTCTGATCGGCAAGCTGAAAATGCTGCCCAAGCTGGCCGAGATGGGCGGGTTCTTTCCCAAGATCGTTTCCAAAGGCCCGTGCCAGGAAGTGGTGCGCACCTCCGGCATGTCGCTGGCCCAGTTCCCGATTCTCAAATGCTGGCCCGAAGATGGCGGCCGCTTCATCACCCTGCCGATGGTGTTTTCGCGCAACCCCGATACCGGCAAGCGCAACTGCGGCATGTATCGCATGCAGGTTTACGACGACGTCACCGCCGGCATGCACTGGCAGACCCACAAGCAGGGCGCCGAGCATTACCGCCGTATGCGCGCTCACGGGCAGACGCGCATGGATGTCGCCGTGGCGATCGGCGCCGATCCGGTCAGCATGTACTCTGCGATCCTGCCGCTGCCGCCGGACCTGGACGAGATGATGATCGCCGGCTTCCTGCGACAGAGCCCCGTCGAGATGGTGAAGTGCCAGACCTGCGACCTGGAGGTGCCGGCGCAGGCCGAAATCGTGCTCGAAGGATACGTCGAATTGGGCGAGCTGCGCACCGAAGGCCCGTTCGGCGATCACACCGGTTTTTATTCGCTGGAAGATCGGTACCCGGTCTTTCACCTTACTGCCATCACGCACCGCGAAAAACCGATTTACGCGACCACCATCGTGGGGCCGCCGCCCATGGAAGACTATTACATGGGCAAGGCCATCGAACGCATTTTCCTGCCGCTGATGCGGCTGCAACTGCCGGAAGTGCGCGATATCGCGATGCCGGCCGAGGGCATCTTCCATAACCTGATTCTGGTGTCCATCCGCAAGTCGTATCCCGGCCACGCGCGCAAAGTGATGCACTCTATCTGGGGCACCGGCCAGGCCATGTTTTCGAAAGTCATCGTGGTGGTGGATGAGGACGTCGATGTGCAGAACTCGAGCGAGGTCGCCTGGAAGGCGCTCAACAATATCGATCCCGAGCGCGACATCGAATTCGTGATGGGCCCGGTCGATTCGCTCGATCATTCGAGTCGCTTGCCGGATTACGGTTCCAAGATGGGAATCGACGCCACCCGCAAGTGGCCCACCGAGGGCTTCACGCGGCCGTGGCCCGGGCTGATCGAAATGTCCGCCGGCGTGAAGAAAAAGGTGGACGAACTGTGGAAGCGGGCTGGGCTGTAGGGCGAAAAAAAAGCCCCGACCGGTGGATGGGACCGGCGCGGGGCCTGAGAAAACCCCCATAAGGAGGCAACGCACCAAAGCGAAAAACCGCTGACCAATTGCGATCTGTAATGCAAGCCGGCTGCCACCCTTAAGCTATTGATCCTATAGAACGGCCCCCGCATTCCTACCGGAATCGGGAGCGGCCGACTATGGATTTCCACAACCGGCGGCGATTTCCCAGGCCGCGGCGGACGCGCGGTACAATCAAACGCGTGAGCGCTAACCCAGTGAAAACGAGGGAGGAAACGGCGCTATCCCAAACCCACGACGACCGTGCGCTGGCGGGTTTCTTCCTCACCGGATTCCTGCTGGCTTTGCTGGGCGCGATTCTGCCGGCGTGGGGCTATCACCGCGACCCGGCCGACTTCATCGAGGTAGGCAACTGTTTTCTGAGCGTGGCGATTGGCGTGGCAATTGCCACCTCGCTGGGCCGGCGGTTGATCGCGCGCCGCGGCCTGCGCCGGGTGATGATTGGCGCGTGCGCGGCGTCGTGCCTCACGCTGATCTACCTGGCGGCCGTCTCTCCGCCAGTTTCGAATTGGTGGCGCATCGGCGGGCTGCTCTTTTTGGGCGCGTGCGCCGGCGCGCTGAACCGTGCGTTGTTTCAGGCCATTTCGGCGAGCTATCGAAGGGACGCCGCGTCCACCGTGATTCGCGGCGGCATCTGGTTTGGCCTGGGCTGCCTGGCAGCCACCCTGCTGGTTTTCGGCGCATTTTATGCGTACTCGGTTCCCACCATCCTGCTCTTCATGGCGGTGGTGCCGGCGGTGTTTGCGGCTCTTTACTATAAGGCCAGCTTTCCCGCCGCCGAGCGGGCTATGCATCCCACCCTGCGCCAGGCGATCGCCGACTTCCGCAGCCCCGGCGCGGTGCTGTTCGCCCTGTTACTTTTTTTCCAGTTCGGCAACGAATATTCCATCGCCGGCTGGCTGCCGCTGTTCCTCATCCGGCGGCTTGGCGTGAGCCCGCCGGGCGCGCTTTTGTTGCTGGCCTTCTATTGGCTGTTCCTGATGGCGGGCCGGCTGCTGGCGGTGCCCCTTCTGCCGCGCGTGCACCATGGCAAGCTGGCGCTGGCCAGCGGAGCGCTGGCGCTGTTCGGCTGCCTGGTTCTGCTGTTAACCGATAATCCCTTCGGCGCCGGCTGCGGCATCTTTTTCATCGGCGCGGGTTACGCGAGCGTTTATCCGCTGGTGCTCGAATTGATTGGCCGCCGCTTTCCTTATTACCATCCCGGCTTCTTCAACGGCATTTTCTCCATCGCGTTGTTCGGCGGGTTGCTGGCGCCGGCCACGCTGGGCTACGCGGCCGAATTCTGGGGTGTGGGAGTGGTGGTGGGCATTCCGCTGCTCGGCACGTTCATGGTGATCGCGCTGCTGGTGCTGATCTGGCTCGAATCGAAGGTGACCGGCCGATGAAGGCCGCGCGTTTCCTCCTGGCGCTGTGCCTGGCTGTTCCCGGTCAGGCCGCCAGCCCGGCCCGCGCCATCGACCGTCTGCTGGCATCGTCTCCCGCCGCGCGCGGGGCTTTCTGGGGAATCCAGGTTACCGATTTGAAGACCGGCCGCACGCTCTATCAACTCAATGCCGACCGGCTCTTCGTGCCTGCGTCCAACACCAAGCTGTTTACAACCGCGCTGGCGTTGCTGCGCCTCGGGCCGCAATTCACGTTTGAGACGCGCGTGACGGCCGGCCGGCCGCCGGACGCGGACGGGTGCATTCGCGGCCCGCTGCGCCTGGTGGGCGGCGGCGATCCGAACCTTTCGGCGCGCGCGGTTCCTTACCAGCCCGAGCCAGCCCGGGCAGCGCCGGCGCCGGGTTACGCGCTGACGGCGCTGGCGGAGCTTGCCGACCAGGTCGCCGCCAAAGGCGTGAAGTGCATCGATGGCGATATCGTCGGCGATGACACGTGGTATGTCTGGGAGCCTTACGCCGAAGACTGGAGCATCGACGATCCGACTTACGAATACGGCGCAGCGGTTTCCGCGCTCGCGGTTAACGACAACACGCTCACCGTGAGCGTTTCTCCCGGCGCGCGCGAAGGCGACCCGGCCGCGATTGCGCTCCAGCCCGCGGTGGAATATTACGCCATCGACAACCGCATCCGCACCGTGGCCGCGGGCGGAGGAAGCCCCATCCATGTGCACCGCGCGCCCGGCAGCCTGGAGCTGGAATTATCCGGGACGATTCCGCTCGGCGGGCCGGACCAGTTCCTGGCACTGGGCATCGAGGACCCGGCCGAGTATGCCGCGCTGGCGCTGCGGCAATTGCTGGAAGAGCGCGGCATCAGGGTGAACGGCGCCGCGGTGGCGCGGCATCTGCTGCCGGGCGACCAAGCGCCGGCCGAGGGCGAGAGCGTAGTGCTGGCGCGGCATGTTTCCGCCCCGCTGGTCGAAGATCTGCGCATCATCGACAAAGCCAGCCAGAACCTGCATGCCGAGATGGCGCTGCGCGCCGTGGGACGCGCGCGCCGCAACGTGGGCAGCCGCGAGGCCGGTCTCGACGAGCTGCGCGCGTTCCTGACCGAAGCCGGCGTCGCCGACACTTCCTACAACATCGAAGACGGCTCCGGCCTCTCGCGCCCCAACCTGGTAACCCCGGGCGCGGTGGTGAAGCTACTCCGGTATATGTACCAAACGCCCGCGCGCGACACCTGGATTTCCTTTCTCCCGGTGGCCGGCAGGGATGGCACGCTGGCCGCCCGCTTCGACGACACGCCCGCCGCCGGCCGCATCCACGCCAAAACCGGCACGCTGGCCCACGTGAATGCGCTTTCCGGCTATGCCCAGCGGCGCGATGGCAGTTGGGTCGCGTTTTCCATTCTGGTGAACAACTCGAACCAAAGCTCCGCCGCGGTCCGAGCCGTGATGGACAAGATTTGTATTCTAATATGGAAGTAGAGCCATGCCTATCTACGAATACAAATGCCAGGATTGCGGAACCAAGTTCGAGAAACTGGTCCGCCGGTCCGAGGGGCCCGAACTGGAATGCCCGTCGTGCGGGCAGAAACATCTCGAACAGGAGTTTTCCACCTTTGCCGCCCACTCCGGGAGCGCATCGCACGCGTCGGAGGCGCCGGTCTGCCCTTCTAGCGGCGGCCCCTGCTCCAACCCCGGCATGTGCGGAATGAACTTCAACTGAGCGCGGCTCGCCCGCGGGATGGAGCTAGCCCGACACCACCTCACAAATGGGGAGGTTGCCTCAGCGTCACTCGGAGTTGGCAGGCGAAAGCGCCTGCCCCACTTTCTCGCAAGAAGCCTAACTCGCCGAGGATTCCTCAATCGCCGGCAGCACCGCCAGAGGCGATGCGGGCAATAGCGGCGCGGTCCATGTCCAGTTCCTGCGCTCGATGATAGTCGTCGGCTCATAGGTGTGGCCGGCGGCCAGGCGGCGCTCTTCGCGGCGGGCCGACCACAGCATCACGGGCCCCAGCGCGCGGGCCATCACGCGCGCAAAGAGGCCGAACTCGCTTTCCACCTGCTCGCGCAGCGAGCGGATCTTCTCCGCCACCGGCTCGTTGGAGCCGGCCAGGTGGTGCTCCATCGCCCACAGCGCGGCCGTATAGCCGTCGCGCAAGGAGCGAGCCTCGCGGGCGAAGCGGGCTTTCACCCGCGCGTCGGGATCGTTCTTGTAACGCAGCCAGCCTTCCAGCGTGGTGCGGCAGATGCGGTAGATGCTGGGGCCGTTGCGCTCGAAATCGCGGCGGAACGCCCAATCCAGGAACCGCTTGGAATCCTCGCGCGAAATGGCGGCGTGCTTGAAGTTGAACCGGTCCTGGCCGTGAATGTCGGCCAGATCCACGCCCTCCAGCATGCGGCCCTGCTCCTGCATCTCGTGAAACAGCGGTGTGCCCGGCACGGGAGTGTAGAGCATGAACTGGTGGAAATCGGTNNTTGAGCTTGTCGTAAGCGGAGTGCTCCGATTCCAGGCCCATCCACACCCACGAGACGCCCAGCTCCACCAGTTCGCGCATGGAATACTGGCCGATCGCGTTGGCCGAGGAGAAGACATACAGCGACCACGGCTTATTTTCCGCCTTCATGAATCCGAGCAGCTCCATGGCGCGCCGCTTGTGGAGCAGGAAGTTCTCGTCCATCATGAAGAACGACCGCGCCCCCAGCTTCGATTCCATGTGGTTCATTACGTCGAACAACTCTTTGCCGGTATTGTAAAAATTGAGATACTTCCCCTTGCCGCCGAAGAACGCCGAGGTGGTGCAGAAGTTGCAACCCATGGGGCAGCCCACGGAGGGGATGATGGTGGCCGCGGTCGTGCCCTTGGATTGCGGCAGCTTCACTCCCAGCGTGCGGGCGCCGAACCCGGAAACGATCTCGGGATGGGCGATCGGCGCGGTTTCATCCTCGCCCAGGAAACGGCGCATCCAGGAGATGCCCTCGCCGCGCACGATGTGGTCGGCGTCGATCATCGTCTCGATGCCCGGAACGGCCGCCACGTGTCCGCCCACCACGATGGTGGCTTTGGGCGCAAGCTGCCGCGCGATCCGGCACATCTCCCGCACTTTGCCCACGTTGACGATGATCGACGAGATGCCGACGATGTCGTATTCGTTGCTCGTCAGCTCCGCCTCGAACGCGGCGCGCGTGGGAAAGTCGAGCACCGTGGTGGGCGCCGAGATGTTGCGCTGGATCATGAGGAGGCCCCACGAGCGGTGGAACATGCGCAGCGAAAACGCGCCTTGAGCGCGCGTCACCTGGTTGTGGTACAACTCCATCGGGTTGATGGTGCGGCTGCCGAACGCGTCGTCCTGCGCGTAAGGGCCGAAAACCGAGCTGAGCAGAATCCGGGCGCCCGTGCCCTTGGGATGTTTCGTCATTTCGACTCGAAGAAGAGTTTGAGTGCTCTAATGCCTAATTATACCACTGGCCCGGCGGACGGCACTTGCGCCAGACGGAACACGGGCGCAGGGTATACTGGATAAGGGATAACGAGTGGCCACCGCGACCAAACAACGATGGCGTGCCGAAGCGATTGCGCGCGGGAAGGCGCGCTCGCCCCGGCGCGTTGCCGCGGAATTCGCCGCCGGCTCTCTGGAGACGGAGCTATCGGCGATTGGGAGGGCAGTGCCGGCGCGAGAGTGGGCGAAGGTCCCCGCCGATTACTTCGCCCGGCTCGACCACTATCTCCGCCGCGCACCGAAAAAGAAGTGAGGCTGGTCTTCGCGGACACGCTGTACTGGGGCGCCGCACTTCATCCGCACGATCAATACCGCGCACAGGTAGTCCGCGTCCGGGAGGCGCTGGGAGAAATCGGCTTAGTTACGACCGACGAAGTGCTGACCGAGCTTCTGGACGGTTTGGCTCAGCGCGGCACGCATCTACGGCAGGCCGCCGTTCGTGCGGTGCGTAGGATACTGGACGACCGGCGCGTGACAGTTCATCCGCAATCGCGTGAGTCCTTCCTGGCGGGCTTGCATTTGTATGAGCAGCGCTATGACAAGGGCTACAGTCTTGTGGACTGCATATCCATGACCACCATGCGCCGCCAGGGGATTTCGGAAGTCCTGACCAACGATCGCCATTTCACACAAGAGGGGTTCACAGTCGTTCTTCGTTGAGAGAATCGAGGCCGGCCACACGATTTCCCACCGGCCTCGAAATCCCGTGCTGTCGCTACCGCGTCAGCCTGAAGATCACCGTGATGGGGGCAATCACCTCCACCGGCTTGCCGTTGAGCAGGGTGGGTTCGTAGACCCACTGACGCACGGCTTCGAGCGCGGCGGGAACCAGCACGGGGTTGCCGCTCAGCGCATGCAAGTCGCGAATCCGGCCATCGGTGCCGATGATGCCTTCCAGTTGCACCGGTCCGGAGATGCGGGCCATGATGGCTGGCTGCGGATAGCGCGGCTCCACGCGGTGAATGGGATGGGCCAGGCGAACGTCGCCGCCGGGCAAGCGCATGGGCTGGCTGGGCGTGGGTTGCGCCGCCACGGGTCTTTCTATCGGCCGAATCTGGGCCGGCGGGCCGGCCGTCAGGAACCGGGGCAAGCCGGTGCCTTCCCCATTGCCCACCAGGAGTCCGCCCCCAGGAATGCTCGAAACAGCGGTGGGCGGGTCGTCGAGAATTGCCGGATGAGCTGGAGGATTAGCCGGCAATCGCAGAACACCGTCTTTGATCTCGAACGGACGCACGGCCACCACGCGCGCCGTTTGGCGAGGTGGCGCGGCAGGTTCCTGGCGCTCCGGAGATCCCGGCGCCACCAGGGAGACCAGCATCTGCGCGCGCGGCAAGACCTCCGGCCAGACGACCGTCGCCAGGCCGGCGGCAAGCACCAGGAGCGCCTGGGCCGTCAGTCCGGCGCAAGTGCTCCAAACGCGCTTTGAAGGATTGGTAAGAACCGCTGTTTCAAACATCGTCGTCTCCCCTTTCCGCGTGCGGGCACACCACGGGCGTGGCGCCTCCGAAGGGCGTGTTTCCACTTGTCTTGGCTTTCTTTGAGCCGTTCCCGAGTTGCGCGCTCACCCAGATAGACACCGCATCGCGAGCGGAAGTTCCGCGCGGTTTCGGGTCACAATGGAGGGATGCAGTTGCCGCGGCATGTCCGCGAAGCCATCGAGGATCGCGCCGGAGAGGTAGGTCCCGCATCCCTGAAACGGGCGGCTGCGGAGATGTCGGATGCTTACCGCGCCGGGAAGACCCCACCGCGCATCGCGGGCGCAGAGCGCACGGCTGCGTACCTGGTGACGCGCATGCCCGCCACTTATGCCGCGGCCCGCGCCGTGTTGCGCGAAACGCATCGGCTGCTGGGCGGACGCGAAATCTCCAGCGTGCTCGATATCGGCGCGGGCTCGGGAGCGGCGGCGCTGGCCGCGCTCGAAGAATACCCTGCGGCCGCCGTGACGCTGATCGATCGCGATCGGGCGCTGCTCGATGCCGCGCGCGAATGGCTGCCCCAGGCGCGCGTGCTTGCGGATGATGCAACGCGCACGTCAACACTAGTCCCGCACGATCTGGTGATTCTGGCGTACTCGGCTGGTGAAATTGCGAGGCTGCCGCTGGCGACGCTGTGGCAGGCCGCGCGTGTGGCTCTGATCCTCATCGAACCGGGAACGCCGCGTGGTTTTGCCGTCATCCGCGCGGCGCGGTCGGAGTTGCTGGCCGCCGGCGCGCACATGATTGCGCCTTGCCCCGCGGAAGGAGCCTGCCCCGTCATCGATCCCGACTGGTGCCACTTCGCGGCACGCGTGGAACGCTCCGCGCTGCATCGCCGCATCAAAGGCGCCGACCTCGGTTACGAGGATGAAAAGTACAGCTACGTGGCGCTGGCGCGGGAGCCGGTTGCGCCGGCGGCTTCGCGCATCGTCGGCCGCCCCCGCCATCATCCCGGCCTGATCGAGCTCGAAACCTGCACGCCCACCGGCTTGACTACAGTGCGCGCTACCAAGCGCGACCGTGACCGTTTCCGCTCCGCCCGCCACGCGGAATGGGGCGCGCCGGGGATATGATGGTTGGCGATGATTGACCGCGAACAGGCCTGGAACATACTGTGTGAGTTCACCAAGTCGGAGGGCCTGCGCAAGCATGCGCTGGCCGTGGAAACGTGCGTGCTCGCTTACGCGAAGCGATTCGGCGGAAACGTCGAGCAGTGGCAAGTCACCGCGCTGCTGCATGACTTCGATTGGGAGATTCATCCCACACTCGAAGGGCATCCGCAGCTCGGCGAACCCATGCTGGCCGAGCGCGGCGTGGACGAGGAGACCCGCCGCGCCATCCTTTCGCACGCCAGCCACACCGGCGTCGCGCGCACATCGCCGCTCGAAAAGACGCTCTACGCCTGCGACGAGCTGGCCGGCTTCATCACCGCGATTTCCTATGTCAAGCCGCACCGCAGCGTGTTCGAAGTGGACGTGGCATCGGTCAAGAAGAAGATGAAAGACAAGGCGTTCGCGCGCTCGGTAAACCGGCAGGACATCGTCGATGGCGCCGCCGAACTGGGCGTGCCGCTCGACGAGCACATCGATTTCTGCGTAAAGGCAATGCAGGCGCGGGCGGAGGAGCTGGGGCTTAAGGGCTCCGTGTGACCAGAACGACTTCGGCCGGCAGACCGCGAACCATGTCTACGACTTTCAAGACCCAGGCCCATTCGAGGTTCGGATCTCCCTGGACATAGACGGGCCAGCTCGGCGGGCGGCGGCTGAGTTCCTTCCGCAGCACCGCGTCGAAGTCCTCCCAGGCGACGGGCTGCGAGTTCACGAATAGGTTGGGCTCGCGGCCCCTGCCGCATGCACCTTTGTCGCACACCAATCGTACGAGGAGAGGCTGTATACCCGAAACCACCGGGGCTTGAACTCCCGGCCTCAAAATACGAATCTTCAAGCCGCGCGGAATGACTTGGTTAGTCCAAGCGGTGACCCAGACGGGTATCGCTATTACGATGTAGCAGAGGAGCACGATCAGCCCAAGCCAGGACATCTTTGCGAACGAAGGCCGACTCGCGGGGTTCGGCTTCGGGTAGCGGTATCCGGCGACAGAAAGAGATCTGGCGCGAGGGGCAGTCGGGGGACGCGATTTTCCACGGTCCGCACCGGCAACCGCCAGCTGCGAACCTGCCCCTCCAGCATGCGGCGGTTGCAGCTTACGCCAAGGCTGGGTCAGGGAACAGGCTCTCGCTAGAGCATCCAGCCTTTCCATTCGCCGCCAGATCGCCGCGCGAATCAGCAGGAACGTGCCAATAGGGGCAAGTAGGAGGAACGCGAGCACGCCGTAAGCCATCTGGTCCTCGACGTCCCAGCAGGCCCAGATGCCAACCCATGCCGGGCCGATCAAGACAAAGGCCAGCCCCACTCGAGCCGGTGACAATCTCGCGAGCATATTTACCTGAGACACCGCGGCAGGCCAAAAGTTCCCGATAGCCAGCGGGCCACGCTCTACTCGCCAGCCGGCGGCCCGCGCGCTGCGCCGCCGAACGATTGCAGCGCCAGATAGCTCAGCCCGAACCGCTTGATATTGTCGTGCTGCTTCTCGTATTGGTCGAAGTGGCCTTCTTCGTCGCCGACCAGTCGCTCGAAGAGTTGCTTGGTGGCGGCGTCGGCATTGGCTGCGCATTCCTGCGCGGCCTGGTTGTAGGTCTTGACACCGTCTTCCTCCATCGCCATCACCTTGACCAGGATCGCTTCCGGCTCCAGAATCTTCTCGACCGGACCGGCGGCAACCATTTCCACGTCGCCTTTCAAGAAAAGAATGCGATCGGCCAGCACTTCCAGGTGACCCGTCTCCTGGATCGCGATCCGCTTGAATAATTGCGACAGCGGCTTAAATCCTTGATCGTCCAAATGAAAATGAAAGTACATGTATTGGTGCACGGCCTGTAGCTCGTCGGCAACCGCCTTGTTTAAGAGATGAATGCTTTTCGCCTTTTCCATACCCGGGCCTCCGATTCCCTATCGCTGGATTGGGCCGAACATTCGATACATCAGGCGGCACGCACCGTGAGGAAGCCAGTCCCCGTGCCAGCCGCGGTGATCTTCGTTGCGGGATGAGTGTGTCTGATATACCATCGGGGGTCAAGGAATGAAATACTTCCGATGAAATCCGTCTTCAAATTGCTCGCCATCTCCGGCTTGGCTCTGTTCAGCCACCAGGGCTGCGCGCAGGCCAACCCTCCCGCGGCCAATGCGGGCAAGCCGGCGAGCGATGCGTCACAAGCTCCGGCCGTTTTGCCCGGCAACGGACTTGCGCAGCATGATTTCTTCTACGCGGGTGAGGCGAAAGAGGAGCGGATGTCGATTGTTCGCGGCGGCCAGGTCGTCTGGTCCTACACGCATCCCGGCCGTGGCGAGATCAGCGACGCGGTGTTGGAGCCGAATGGGAACATTCTTTTCGCTCACCAGTTTGGCATCACCGAAATCACGCCGGACAAGAAAGTGGTTTGGAATTTCGACGCTCCGGCGGGAACGGAAATCCACACCGCGCAGCCCATCGGCGCGAATAGCGTGTGGTTCATCGAGAACGGCAATCCCGCGAAGTTCATCGTCATCGACAAAGCCACCGGCAAAATCGAACATCAGTTTGAGTTACCGGTGAAGAACCCTGGCAGCGTCCACGGCCAGTTCCGCCAAGCGCGGTTGACGGCCGCCGGGACGATTCTGGTCGCGCACATGGATTCGCACAGAATCGTCGAATATGATTTGGACGGCAAGGTGCTTTGGTCGCACGACGTGTCGAGTTGCTGGTCGGCTAAGCCGCTCGCGAACGGAAATATTTTGATCGCCGGCGCCGGCGAGAAGTTTGTGCGAGAGATCAATCGCAAAGGCGAGACCGTTTGGGAATGGACCGCGGCCGACGCGCCGGAATACAAATTTTCCAACGTCCAGACTGCCACGCGCCTGCCGAACGGAAACACGATCGTCAATAATTGGTTCAATCAATGGTCCGACACGATTGACCCCAGCAACGCGCCGGTGCAGGCCATCGAAGTTACTCCGGACAAGAAGGTCGTGTGGGCCTTGCGCGCGTGGTCGGCGCCCGCGGACCTGGGCCCATCCACGACGATTCAAATTCTCGACGAGCCGCCGGCATCCTGGATCGATCCTGCCACCGGTCACCGCGTGGTGCGCCTCACGCGCGAGCCCGGCAGCGCGAGCCTCTACTTCAACCAGAACGGCTACACTGCCGATGGCAAGAAACTGGTGTACTCCACGCCGGGGGGTATCTCGGTTCTCGACCTGGCCACGCGGGAATCCCGGCAGATTGTGGAAGGCCGCGCGCGCGTGATCGAGGCCGGACGGAAGACCCAGCGGATCTATTACGCTCGCGAGGGCGCAGTCTTCTCGACTGACGCCGATACCGGAGAAACCCGGCGCATCGGCGCTCTGCCCACTGGCGGTTCCGCGGCTACCGTGAACGCCGATGAGACCCTGCTGGCGGGCGCATACGTCGAAGGCGGTACACAGGAAGTACGGCCGGCCCCCGAGCAGCAGGCCCATCCTCTCGATCAGCCGGCGAACAAGGGAGAGATGATGGAGCGGCGCTGGGCGGCGCGGCTTCCCATGGTTCTCTTCACGCTCGATGTTCGCACCGGAGAGATTAAGACCATTCACCGAAGTAACGACTGGCTCGGCCACTTGCTGTTCTCACCCACCGACCCGACGCTCCTCATGTTCTGCCACGAAGGACCCTGGCACAAGGTCGACCGCATCTGGACCATTCGCACCGACGGCTCGGGCCTCAAGCAGATCCACACGCGCACCATGGCGATGGAGATTTTCGGACACGAGTTCTGGAGCGCGGACGGCAAGACCATCTGGTACGATCTGCAGACGCCGCGCGGCGAAGATTTCTGGCTGGCCGGATATAACATCGATAGCGGCGCGCGGACCTGGTATCACCTGCAGCGTAACGAGTGGTCCATCCACTTCAACGTCTCGCGCGATGGCGTTCTGTTTTGCGGCGACGGAGGAGACCCGGGGCAAGTCGCGAAGGCGCCCGATGGCGAGTGGCTCTATCTGTTCCGTCCGGAGATGACCGAGAAACTCGGCCTCGATGACAAAGGTTTCGTCCAGCCCGGCATGTTGCGCGCCGAGCGTCTCGTAAATATGTCGAAACACGGCTACCGTCTGGAGCCGAATGTGAGCTTCACGCCCGACCGTAAGTGGGTGGTGTTCCGCTCCAACATGTTCGGGCAGGTCTACGTCTTCGCTGTCGAGGTGGCAAGGGCTCAATAGCCAGGTCAGCCGGGCATTTAGTGGAAATGGATGAAATCGTACAGAATCGTGGCAGCCCTCGTTGACGGCAGAAAGGTATCTCGTATAGTCTTGGTCGGGACGAAAGATGAGTCATCATACGATGAGGAGGAGGAAGTTAGATGTCGGTCTTACAACAGGGGAGTAGCGGCGCCGAAGTAGCCGATCTGCAGAACAAACTGCTCGCCCGCGGCTTCGATCCGGGGGGGTCCGATGGCTCCTTCGGTCCGGGGACGGCGGCGGCGGTGGAAGCCTTTCAGCGCAGCGTCAAGCTCAATGACGATGGCGTGGTGGGTCCTCAAACGGCGGCGGCCTTGGGCTTTGTGATACCACCCCCCGTGGCCTCAGCGATCCCCGCGGTCACACTTGCCATGGTCTGCCAGATGTTCCCCAATACGCCGGCCCAGAACATCGAACAACACCTGCCGCTGGTGCTGAACGCCCTGGTGGCGCCTCAATTGGCGAACAAGCCGATGATCCTCATGGCGCTTGGTACGATCCGCGCGGAGGTCGAATGCTTCCTGCCCATCAGCGAGGGTCAATCTACGCTCAACACTTCGCCAGGAGGGCATCCGTTCGACCTGTACGATTCCAGGACGGATATTGGAAACCAACGGCCGCCGGACGGGGAACTATTCAAGGGACGCGGGTTCGTCCAACTTACCGGCCGCAGCAACTACCAGGTCCATGGGAATTTGATCGGGTTGGGCAATCAACTGATCGATAACCCCGACCTCGCCAACGATCCCGCGATTGCGGCGCAACTGCTCGCCAGTTTTCTCAAGAGCCACGAACAGGATATTTCGACGGCCCTCGCCACCGGCAATCTGGGCAGGGCGCGCCAACTGGTCAACGGCGGAGGGAATGGCATTGACCGGTTTATCGCCGCCTACAACATTGGCAAGTCGCTGATACCGGACTCAGTCTCCGCTTGACGTTCGATCCGAACAGGCATAGTATTACTTGCACAAGAGGGGAAAATGCTGCGTCTGTCATCTCTGATCGAAGACATACAAGACCACTATACGGTGGTGGTGATCGGTTCCGGTTACGGAGGCGGCATTGCTGCGTCCAGAATGGCGCGCGCCGGACAGAGCGTCTGCATTCTCGAGCGGGGAAAAGAATTCCAACCGGGGGAGTACCCGGATACAGATGCTGAAGCCCTGCGCGAAATGCAGGTGCGGACGCCCGACGCCACCGCAGGCTCCAAGACCGGCCTATACGATTTCGTCGTGGGCAATGGCATCAATGTGTTTCTGGGGTGCGGACTGGGAGGCACATCGCTGGTCAATGCCAATGTTTCCCTGGAAGCGGAACCGCGCGTGTTTCAGGATGCCCGGTGGCCGGCGCAGGTCCGGCAGGATCTCCCGACCCTGGTGCAGCAGGGATACGACCGCGCCAGAGAGATGCTGAAGCCCACGCCCTTTCCCGCGTCGTTCCCGGCGCTACCCAAGATGGGCGCATTGGAAAAATCGGCGCGGTATCTGGAGCAGAATTTCTATCGGACACCCATTAACGTGACCTTCGAAACCAAGGTCAATCACGTGGGTGTACCGCAGAACGCCTGCACGATGTGCGGCGATTGCGTGACCGGCTGCAATTTCGGCGCTAAGAATACTACGCTGATGAACTATCTGCCCGACGCCAGGAACTTCGGCGCGGAGATCTTCACGCAGGTTTCGGTGCGCTACGTCGAAAGGCGCGGCGGTAAGTGGTTCGTTCACTATCAGGCGCTCGATGAAGGCCGCGAAGATTTCAACGCTTCCGACATGTTCGTTACCGCGGATATCGTCATGCTGGGCGCGGGCACGCTCGGTTCCACGGAGATTCTGCTGCGTTCGAAAGCGCTGGGACTGCCGCTCTCCGACTGCCTGGGCGAGCGGTTTTCCGGCAACGGCGACGTCCTGGGCTTCAGTTATAACGGCAGCCAGGAGGTGAACGGCATCGGCTTCGGCCACCGCAAGCCCGGCGAAATTCCGCCGGTGGGCCCGTGCATCACCGGCGTGATTGACATTCGCAATCAGCCCACGCTGGAGGACGGCATGGTTGTGGAAGAGGGTTCCATTCCCGGCGCGCTGGCCAGCCTGATGCCCGGGGCTTTGGAGACGGCTGCCAAGGAGGCCGGCAAAGACGCGGATACCATCCTGGTCAGCCTCATCGAGCAAAAGCAGAGAGAGCTGGAAAGCCTGGTCGGCGGCCCCTATCGCGGCGCCGTCCACAACACGCAGACCTACCTGGTGATGACTCACGATTCCGGCGACGGCAAGATGCACCTGGAAAAAGACCGCCTGATACTCGAATGGCCGGGAGTGGGCATTGAGCGTATCTTCGACAAAGTCAATGAGACGCTATTGAATGCCACTAAGCCCCTCGACGGCACCTACGTCATCGACCCGCTGTGGACTAAGCTGTTCAAGAAAGACCTGGTAACGGTCCATCCGCTGGGGGGTTGCGTGATGGCCGACGATGCTTCGAACGGCGTAGTCAACCATAAGGGCCAGGTCTATGCCGGCGCGTCGGGGACCGAGACTTATGACAGTCTCTATGTGTGTGACGGATCAGTCATACCGCTTCCTTTGGGCGTGAATCCGCTGCTCACCATTTCGGCCATGGCGGAGCGGACGTGCGCCATCGCCGCGCAGGATCGCGGCTGGAAGATCGACTACGCCCTGCCGTCCAAGCCAACCGTGGCGACGCAGGCCGCGGCCATGGGCCTGCAGTTCACCGAAACCATGCGCGGCTTCTTCTCGAGCGATGTGAAAGACGACTACATCGCGGGCGCAACCGCGGGAGAAGCAGCCGGGTCGTCTCTTGCGTTCACCCTCAGCATCATCTCCGAAGATCTCAACGACATGCTGGCGAACTCGCAACACAACGCCCGCATGCTCGGCAGCGTGATGGCGCCGGCGCTTTCCGCCCGGCCGCTGTCAGTGGAGGACGGCGTATTCAACCTCTTCGTCGCCGATCCCACCAACGTGGAAACACGGAACATGGTTTATCGCATGCAGATGAGGTCCGAAGAAGGCAAGGTTTACTATTTCCACGGCTACAAACTCGTGCGGCCGAATTCCGCCCTCGATATCTGGCACGATACCAGCACCCTCTACATCACGGTGCGCGACGGCGCCGACGAATCGGCTCCGGTTCTCGGCACCGGCATCCTGCACATTTTGCCCACTGACTTCGCCAAGCAGATGACTACTATGAAGGTGACCAACGCGCCCAACGCCGAAGAGCGTCTGCGCGCCACGGTGCGGTTCGGTGAGTCTTTTGCCGGCGTTCTCTACCAGACATACGGCGCCGCGGTGGCCGGCGGTGGCACGTTCAATCCCGATGCGCCGCCGCGCAAGAAGCGCGCGCTACGAGCCGCCGCGCCGGAAGTCTATTCGTTCAACGCGCTCGATGGTGTCACGCTGCGCCTCACCCGCTACCAGGGTGGATCCAAGGGCCCGGTCATCCTCTCGCACGGCTTGGGCGTCTCCAGCCTGATTTTCTCCACCGACACCATCGACACCAACCTCACCGAGTATCTGTTCGCGCACGGCTACGACGTGTGGCTTCTCGACTTCCGCGATAGCATCGCGCTGCCGGCATCGGCGGCCATATCCAGCGGCGACGATGTCGCCACCAAGGACTACCCCGCCGCCGTGGCCAAGGTTCGTGAACTAACCGGCGCACCCACCGTGCAAATGGTGGTCCATTGCTGGGGCTCGACCACGTTCTTCATGGCGATGCTGGCGGGCCTCGAAGGTGTGCGCTCGGCCGTCTGTTCCCAGATCGCCACTCACTTCGTGACGCCCACCATGACCAGGATCAAGACAGGGCTGCATCTGCCTTCGTTCCTGGATGCTTTGGGCGTGAAGTCGCTCACTGCCTATGTGGCCGCGCACGCCGACTGGCGCGAACGCCTGTATGACGCGGCGTTGAAGCTCTACCCTTTGGAACTAAAGGAAGAGTGCGACAGCCCCGTGTGCCATCGCATTTCCTTCATGTACGCTCCGCTCTATCAGCACGAGCAACTCAACCAACTTACGCACGATACCCTGCATGAGCTATTCGGTGTCGCCAACATTCGTTCCTTCGAACACATCGCCCTGCTCGCGCGCAAAGGCCACCTGGTGGCCTTCGACGGCTCCGAAGCCTACTTGCCACACCTGGAACGCCTGGCGATTCCGATTGCATTCATCCACGGCGCCGCTAACCAGTGTTTCCTGCCTGAAAGCACCGAGATCACTTATAACCTGTTGTGCCAGACTAACGGCGACAAACTGTACAGCCGCCACGTAATCCCCAACTATGGCCATATCGATTGTATCTACGGCAAGAACGCCGTCAACGACATATTCCCGCTGATGTTGAGTCATCTGGAAGCTACTTGCGACGTTTCTGCCGCGCTGCAGGCGGGCCGCTGAACTGGAAAACCGATGTCAGTGACACCGAGTCCAGCCAAGTGGTTCAGCTTTGTGGTCTGGCTGGGTATCGCCTGCAATGCGCTGTTCATCGCGCAAGAGCTTTTCATGCCGGACTCGGTGAACTCCGGCCTGGGACTGCCCGCAGGTCTCCCGACGGTCTGGAATCAGGCGCACGCAGTGATGGTGCTGGCCCTCAGCATTTTCTATATGCCGGCTGCGCTCGATCCACTGCGCAATCCGGATTATTCGTGGCTGCTCGTGTTATCCCGGTTTCTGGCCGCCAGCTTTTGGGTTTTCATCTGGCGCTCCAATCCAGCCTTTCTTTCGTATCTGATCGTGGACGGTTCGTTTGGCGCGGTGCAGGGAATTCTTCTCCAAATGGCCGTCCCCAACGGGAATCGTCTTGGCGCGACATTGGCTCGACTGTTCTCGCATTTCTTCGCCTGGCTGGCCGTCTGTTTCCGCAAGCCGGCGGTCCGCGCCGGCATTGGAATCGCGATCCTCCTCGTTGCTTTTGTCGCATACACACTGTGGGACAACCTCTTGCGGGCGGAGCCAGACACCAGTTACGCGTCGGTGGAAGACCACTATAAGCACGGCGCCATCGGCTTGGGCTCGGACAGCCGGGTCCCCTATTGGATCTGGAAAGTGCTGCCCGGCATGTTCCCGGAGAAACTGCCGGGGCCTGGCGGTTGGGCTTCGCTAGGGCTGATCTATGAAAACGGTCAGGACCTGCCCATCGGCTTCGCCAAACGCCACATCGGATACGACGCGGTGGAGGCGAATTGCGCGCTATGCCATACCAGCGAATTCCGCCGCACCGCCGGCAGCCAGCCTGAAGTGATCCTCGGAGGCCCCGCCCACACGCTGGATTTACAGGCGTTCCAGACCTTCCTCTACAACTGCGCGGCCGACGCGCGATTCACGCCCGATAACGTGATGGCCGCCATCGCCAAGGTGCATCAATTCTCCTGGACGGAGTCGCTGGTTTACCGTTTCCTCATCATTCCCGGCGTCAAGACGGGTCTCGCTACGCAAAAGGCCGCTTACGCCTGGCAGCAATCGCGGCCGCCGCAGGGCAAGGGCCGCACGGACACTTTCAATCCAACTAAGTTCAACGTCTTCCATCTGCCCGAAGACAACACCATCGGAACCGTCGACTTGCCGCAGGTCTGGAACCAGCAACCGCGCGTGGGCATGAATCTCCATTGGGATGGCAACAATAACAACATCACGGAGCGTAACTTCGCCGCGGCGATGGCTATCGGCGCCACGCCCAAAACAGTCATCTTGGCCAGTTTCAAGCGGGTGACGGATTTTCTGCTTGGCTTACAGCCTCCGCCATACCCGTTTCCCATCCAGAAGGACGCAGCCGGCCGCGGTAAGAAGAGTTTCGACCAGGAGTGTGCCCGGTGTCACGCGTTCGGCGGCGCTAATACGGGGCAAGTGGAACCTATCGAGACGGTCGGCACCGATCGTCATCGTCTCGATTCCTTCACCGCCGAACTGGTGGAGAAGTTTCACTCCATCAACAAGCCGCCTTTCGTCTTCGATGCCTATCGCAAGACCAATGGCTACGCCAACGTGCCGATCGATGGCATCTGGGCGCGCGCGCCCTACCTGCACAACGGCGCGATTCCCAACCTTTGGGCGCTCCTTCAGGCAGAAGCCGCCCGGCCGCAAAGTTTCTATCGCGGCTATGACGTATACGATCCGAAGAATGTCGGATTCATTTCCGACGGAGCCGAAGCGCAGCGCGCCGCATTCAAAGTGGACACCAGTGTTCCCGGCAATGGCAACCAGGGTCATCTCTACGGCACGAGTTTGAAGGACGCCGAAAAGTGGGACCTGATCGAATATCTGAAAACGCAATAGGCCATGTCTCAGCCGCCATGCAGCTGAGTGAAAGGATAAATACCAGTGCCAAGCCTAGCTCAGTTTCGCGATCCGGCTCTCTCGCTTTTCCAATCGGCGGTCGATGAAGTAATCGCGCGAAAAACGGCCGGAACCCAGTCGCAAGCTACCGGCGGCCCGGTTGCCATTGCGCGTCCCGATCCCAGCAACAATATGGTGAAGATGGCTACCGCGGAGGCGAGCACGGCCCACGATGCCATTCAGAGTGGCGCCGCTCCGCCGACGCCTCCTCCCGCGCCAGTCTCAGCCGCTCCGGGGGGCCTCGGAGACGAGGTCGGCTACTGCGCTTCGCTGGCGCGCAACTACGCCGTGGCCAAGCTTCTTTGTCACACCGATGACGCCAATCGCTATCAGGCGTTACTCACCGCGAAAGACGGGCCTTGCGACCTTGGCTGGGTCGAGGCCTCTCTCAAATACGAGGAGTTCCTGCTGTCCAAGGGCACCATCCCGTATCGGGTCTATCAGAACATGAACGATTTTGTGATCGATGGCAAGCTTCCCGCCAACGCCCGCGTTGCCATCGTGGGCGATTGGGGCACCGGGCAGGATGCCGCCAAAACAGTCCTCGCGCAGATCGCCCGCAAGAATCCCGATGTGGTGATTCACATGGGCGATGTCTATTACTCCGGCACCGATTTCGAGATGCAGAATTACTTCTACAACATCTGGAAGGAGAGCCTGGATCTTACCAAGGTCCCCACCTTCACGCTTGCCGGCAATCATGACATGTTCTGCGGCGGTGCGCCGTACTACAAGCTGATCGACCAGTTGGGACAGCCAGCCAGCTATTTCTGTCTGCGCAACGATAACTGGCAGTTCCTTGCCATGGATACCGGACTCCACGACAACAATCCAGAGGGCGGCGGTCCTACTTACCTCGAAGACACCGAAGTTACCTGGATTGCCGATAAGATCCAGAACCGCGGTAACCGGCGCACCGTGCTGCTTTCGCACCACCAGCTATTTGCCGCCAACGAAGCCATCTGCGGCCAATCGGTCAACGATCGCCTGAACCAGCAACTGTCACCCCTGCTGCCGAGCGTGGATATGTGGCTGTGGGGTCACGAGCACAACCTCGTCATTTACCAGGAGCACCTGGGTGTTCTGGCGCGCTGCATCGGCCATGGTGCGTTTCCGGTCTGTCTCACGGACCTCCCTGCCACTCCGATGTTTCCCGACGTTCCGATGGTACCGCTGCGCCTTGGCGATAACGGGATCTTTTACAACCACGGCTACATGATTATGGACCTGGCGGGGAACACCGCTACCCTCTCGTACTATCAAGACACCGACGAGACAGAGCCACAATACACCGAGAGCCTTGCCGCCGTGGCGACTGCTGCTTCGTAAGTGTGATGGTGGGCACAAGTTCAGGCCGGGTTAGCCTTCGACGACTTGTCTGCTGACGCGTCAAAAAAACTCGTAACCGCATTGACCAGCGAGTGTATGCCGTCTGCTCCACCCGCCAGGAGCGCAGCCGAAAGTGCGACATCGACACAGAGAAAAAACAGATACTGCGCGCCATGCGTAAAGACGGGATCCTTGAGTTTGTTGGCATCGACAAAATTCCCGAGCGCGCGCACGCCAGCCATGCTCACCAAGACGGATAACGTAAGCGAAACGGCAAACGCATACCGTTGCGTGTCGCCTCGGTATTGATCGAGTTTGTCGGAGGCAGTTTTCAGGTCCGCGGCATTCTGTGCGTTCGCCACAAGCTCCGCGGGTTTAGCCTTGATGGTAGCCACCACTCTTTCAAGCTTGCTTGCTTCCGCGTCGCGCCACGGGCTCACCAGAATCTCGACCGCCCGTTCGATGGCGGCCGCGGCGAAGGCAAGAGGCGCCAACAAGCCGCTAAGATCTTGTAATCTGACTGTCAAACCCAGCGCGTCCCAGTTCAACCACGCGCGAAAGACGATCACGCCAACGAGCGCGAGCGCACCTGCGAGAAATAGCGGCCAATTCTTTTTGACAATGGACGTTAAGGGCATCGTAGCCAAATCCTCCTACTGGTCTCCGAGATCTCCTCCACGCATTCCCAAGGCGACATGGCGAGACCGGCGCTCTCCAAACCACATTACCCAAACGGCCAACGCTTTGTCCGAACATTATGTGGCCAATGTGCGGCTCATGTCAATCAAATTGCGGCTCATATCAGTCAAAAGAAGCCGCCTCGACCCAGGCCTTCGACCGGCAGATTCGGTTCGATCGAAAGGACCGCTCCCTATGGTCGCGGCTCCGTTCGGAGGCGCGACGATTAGGGGGGCCGGACGATCAACCTCGTGAATCGTGATGCCCCATCCTTGGTGGGAAGGCATGTTGCCGTCCTTCCTGCGAGAGCGGTGCCGGACTCCGATACAGCTTGCTGGCCCCGCACCTCCATTTTCAGGATCATCCCGAATTGGGCAACTTTTCTGCGGGAGTGCGGACCTGGCGCGGTATCATGAAGAATCGCCCTATGACGGCTCCCAGTCTTGCCGAAGCCGACGAAGCCACGCTGGTCGCGCAATCGCGCGAAGGGGACGGGCGTGCGTTTGGCGAACTGGTGCGGCGTTACGAGAGCAAGATCTTCCGCCTGGCCCAACACGTCACGCAAAACCGCGAGGACGCAGAAGACGTGCTGCAGGAGACGTTCCTGAAGGCTTACGAGCATCTCGACCAGTTCCAGGGCGCCGCGAAGTTTTACACGTGGATCGTGCGGATCGCGGTGAACCAGGCGCTGATGAAACTCCGGCGGCGGCGGACCGACCGATCGGTCTCGCTCGATGAAGCGATTGACACGGGAGAGGACACGATCGTTCGCGAGGTTGCGGCATGGGACGAGAATCCGGAGCAGAGATTCTCACGGGCGGAGTTTGGCCAGATTCTGGATGAGGCCATCCAGGGGCTGGAGCCTCCGTACCGCTCGGTCTTCGTGCTGCGGGATATCGACGAACTTTCGACGGAGGAAACCGCGGATGCTCTGGACCTGTCTATTCCCGCGGTGAAGAGCAGATTGCTGCGGGCCCGTCTGCAGTTGCGCGAGAAACTGACGCGCCACTTCAAACGCAAGGGGGACGACGCGTTTGCTTACCTGTAAAGACTTCCTGCATGAGTTGAGCGACTACCTGGACCAGAGTCTGGACGCGGACATCAGGACCAAACTCGAGAGTCACATTTCGGAGTGCCCTAATTGCTGGGTGATTGCGGATACCACCCGCAAGACGATCCAGATTTACAAAGGCATGGATCCGTACCCGGTTCCGGCCGATGTGCAGTCGCGGCTGATGCAGGCCTTGGAACGGAAGATCGCGGCCAAGCAAAAGGAGTGACGCCTGCCGGTGCGGGCCGGTCCGGCGAGGGGACGCGGCGCCAACCGTTCGAGGCTACTGCACCGCCACGGTGACATTCGCCTGGCTGCGCCGCGCGGTGGCGGCCGTTCCGCCTGAAACGGTAAGCGACACCGCCGCTCCGGCCGAGATGGTGGGCGGCACGATCGTATTGATCTGGATCAGCCCGGCTACCGATCCGCCGGCGGCGCCGGCGTAGCTCACCACGGCGGGTTGTCCTCCGATGGTGACCTGAACGGGATCGTTGACGACGTCACTTGCGTTGGCGATCACTCCATCGACCAGCGGCGACGACGGAGTGCCCATGCCGGTCGCGTAGATGACAATTGTGGATCCCCGCGACGCGGCATTTTTCGCGGAGTTGATGGTGTAGCTCCCGGAGTTGGCATTGTAATTCAGAATAGCGCCTTGTCCAGTGCCCAGACCTCCCAATGTGAAAATTCCGGGATCTTCGCCCACCGCGATGACCGGGTATGTATTGGTGAATGCCGCGCCGTCCCAAACTACGACTGAAACACTCGAGTTCGGGGTGCCCACCACTTCGGACAGCTCAAACGGTACGACGGCGTTGATCTGGTTGTTGGAGAGCATGATAATGGGCGCGCAAACATTGTGATTGCTGGGCGGCGAGAGAGTCACGTCCCAGAAGGTGAAAACGACCTCGAAACTATTGAGGGGATTGGCCGGATCGGGCACGCTGACGGGGAAAGACTGCACACCGACAACGGTGGTGAGTGGCACGGTGTCAGCCACGATCGGCCCCAGATTCTGGCCGAAAATGGATATGATCTCTCCTGGCGAGACCGCCGTCTGGCCACTCGAAACCGGATCGGTGTCGGTCCCGACCTGGGTCGAGCGCAGCAGGTAGCTGGCTGCATTGGTCACTGCGGTTATCGCCATAGCGGTGCTGGACAGCACGGTAAATGTGGCCGGACCTCCCGGCAACTGCGCCGGGTTGTTAGGCGGAGCCGGATTGGTCACGAACAGACACAGGGTTGCGGGGTTTTGTAATAGAGCGGAACCGTATGGGATGGTAGCCTCCAGCACTTGCTGGCTCAGCAGGGTAGCGGTTAATTGCGTGGGCGTGCCAACGGGCGTGCCGCCGAGTTCGCAATCCCCCCCGGTTTGCTGTTCGATGGTCACCACCGAAGTGGCGAAAAAATTCTGCCCGTTGATGGTGATCAAAGGATTGACCGCCGGATCTTGCACGATCATCGCCGGATAGATGGAAGTCAGCGAGGGCGGCCCGGCCGAAACCACCAGGTTCACCGACACGATAAACGACGCGCTGCCGGCAGTAGTCGGAGCGATGGTAATGGTGGCGCCATAGCTACCCGGCAGCAAGGACTCCACGGTGGTCTGATCCAGCAGCACGGTGACCGGCACGTAGGAACCCGAAAGCGCCACGCCGCTAGTGGTCAGTCCCGTAGGCGTCGAGCCCAGCGGCCCCACTCGAACCCATGTGGGAGAGTTGGCGGTTCCGCTACCGGTTGCGGCGGTGGCGGTAACGGTGAACGGTATCGTTCCCCCGTTTGATGCTACGTCAATCTCGGAGGATGTGGTCGGGTCCGTTGTCGGAAAAGCGGGCCAGGCGGCGCCGGTGGTGTACGAAAATGTGAGGGTGCCATTGTTCGAAGAAGTGGCTGGAGTGTAGTTCGTGGATGGGGAGATTACCACCAGAGAGGAGGGGGGATTGGACACCATTAAGTTGACCGGAATGGTGAGGCTCATGGTCGCCGGCACGGTCGAAATCGCAATCGAGCCGGGATAGGTTCCGGGCGGCAGGCCGGTCGGATTCGCAGTCAACGTCAGAGCCAGGGGCGAATATCCGGAGGCCGGCGTAACCACCAGCCAGGCGGGCGCCGAGGAAGCTTGCGCCACGACCACGGTCGAGCTCGGCGTGCCGGTTGGCAGCGTTACGGTCACTTTACTCGACGCCGGCAGCGTGGCGCTGCCGACCTGATAGGAAAAAGTCACCGAAGCGGGTGAGACGGTAATGCCCGTCGAACTCGCGGCCCAACCCCTGCCGGCAAAGAGCGCTGCCAGCGCCCAGCCCAGAATGCGCGCCATTTTCATGTTGGGTATATCGGCGCAAGTGCCGCAGAACTTTACCGGCGGCTGAAGGCGGCGACTGAGCCTGTTGCGACTGAGCCCGCCACCGCCAGCGGCGATCTTATACAATGTGGCGCATGATCCTCGATCGCCGTAGTTTCCTTTCGGCCGTGCCTGCGCTGCTGGCGCCGGGCGCGGTCTCGGGCGCCGAAGCCGAGCGCAAGACGCGCTTTTATGTGCTGGAGCAATTCCAATTGGAGCAGGGGCCGCAAACGTCCCGCATCCACGATTTCTTTTCCAAAGCGCTGCTGCCGGCGCTCGACCGCATTCACTCCGGGCCGAAGATCTTCCTCGAAGCGGTAGCTGCACCGCACCTGCCGCTGGTGACCGCGATGATCGGTGTGGAATCGGCAAGCCAGGTCTGGGAGATCTCGCAACAGCTATTCGCCGACAAGGATTTCAGCGGCGCGTTCGATCAGTGGGAGTTGGGCGCGGAGCCGTATGTCACATCGAGCGCAACGCTGCTCGAAGCTACCGCCTATTCGCCGGAAATCGTGCCGCCGGCAAGACCGCCCGAGTCGCCGCGCATTTTCGAATTGCGCACCTATCACTCGCCGACGGCGCGGCAGCGCAGGGCGCTCGACGCGCGATTCAGCGGTGCAGAGATCAAAATCTTCCACCGCGTGGGTGTCCACCCGGTGTTTTACAGCTCGACCGTCTTCGGCGCTAACCGGCCGAACCTTACTTACCTGATTCCCTTCGACAACCTGGCCGCGCGCGAAAAAGCCTGGAACGCGTTTGGCGCCGACGAAGAATGGATCAAGGTGCGCAAGGAATCGGTGGAGCGCGATGGCCAGATCACCGCCGTGATCGACCTTTCGCTGCACCGCGCCACAGCATACTCACCGGTGCGGTAGAGCGCGCAGGCAGCTACTGCTCGGGGCTCCGAACGGTGTCACACGGAGGCCCTATAGCGCGGCGCTTTCGTTGCGCAGGAGGTCCATTTCCCGCACCAGTGAAGCCAGCGATTCGCCGCACTCGGAAAACTCGCCGCCCGCCGCCTTGCTCTCAATCTGCTTGAACATGCCCGCCGCGCGATTGGCGCCCACGTTGGCGCACGCGCCTTTGGAATAGTGCGCCAGCCGCATGCACTGGGTTACGTTCTGTGCGCGGATGGCGGCATCGAGCAAGCCCATCTGCTGGGAAGTATCGGCGAGCAGCGCCGCCAGAATCTCCCGCATCAGCTCCGGATCGTCCATGGTGATGTCCCGGAGCTGGTTCTTATCAAGGACGGTATTCGTATCGGTAGCCTGCACGATTTCATTCTGGAGTGAATACGAGTTTCGGGGAATCGAGCAAAGACCTTAGCTGGGAACCTGAAATGTCTTAGTCGGCCGTTTCACAGGGAGGGGTGTCGGATCGGGGATCGCGGGAAAGCCGCGCCGGGCGCGGGCCGGGTCGCCCGGCTCCGACGGCCGGGGGGCGCACTGCGGCCGAAAGGAATGGGTGGAAAAGATAGGAGCGTTGCGGGTGGCCGGGCTGTCGGACTTATCGCCGTGCGTATCGGCCACCCGATGGATTGAGTAGAAACTTCGCTGTATTGGCCCGCTTTGATGGCGAGCATATCGATGTCGATTCGTTCCTTACTCGCTGTTATCCGAGCGGGCGGCAATGATAGCTATCCGTTTTCCGCCGGCGGTTATAGATTCCGGAATCCAAAGTCTTCCGTCGAGAGTCCTGCCCGTAGGGGACCCCGCATGCCTTTCAGGGGCGCCGGAAGTTCAGTACCACTTGAGTGCAACGCTTGCTGGCCAGCAAGTAAGGACTAGCAGAGGTGCCTGGCGCCACAGTCCCAATTCAAGGATAAAGGGTGCGTCAAGGGGGTCGAGG
>PLOR01000012.1 GCA_003142185.1 Bryobacterales bacterium | reverse complement strand
AAAGAGAGAAGCCGTGCGTACCCCTACGTTCAGATTCGTGCGAATTCACTGGGAATGGAGAGTTTCGCCATTTCTGTGTCGCACACCGGCCGGTGCCACACCGCTCCCGGATAAAGCTAAAATCAAGAGCATGAAAAAGGTGCGTTGGGGTGTTCTCGGGGTGGCGAATATCGCCGTCAAGAAAGTGATTCCCGCGATGCAGCGCGGCGCAAACTGCGAAGTGGCCGGCATCGCCTCGCGCGAACTCGCCCGCGCCGAGAAAGCGGCGCGTGAGCTGGGCATTCCCAAAGCCTACGGCTCGTATGAGGAATTGCTCGCCGATCCGGAAATTGAAGCAGTTTATAATCCGCTGCCGAACCACCTGCACGTGCCCTGGTCGATGCGCGCCGCCGAAGCCGGCAAACACGTGTTGTGCGAAAAGCCGGTGGCGATGAGCGCGGCCGAAGCGCTGGAGCTGATCGCCGCGCGCGATCGCACGGGCGTCGTCATCGGCGAGGCGTTTATGGTGCAGACGCATCCGCAATGGACGCGCCTGATCGAACTGGTGCGCGGCGGCCGTATCGGCGAACTGCGCTCCGGTGTGAGCTCGTTTTGCTATTTCAACCGGGACCCCAAGAACGTTCGCCATGTTCGCGCCTGGGGCGGCGGCGCGTTGCTGGATATCGGATGCTACCCGATCAAGACCTCGCGCATGGTGTTTGGCGCGGAACCGAAGCGGGTAGCGGCGACCATCGCGCGCGACGCCGAGCTCGATGGCATCGACCGGCTGACTTCGGCGGTGCTCGAATTTCCCTCCGGGCACATGGTCTTCACCTGCTGCACGCAGGCGGCGGCCAACCAGAGCGCGCTGTATCTCGGCACCGCCGGCCGCATCTGGCTGGACATTCCGTTCAATCCGGGAGCGAACGACGTGGCGCGCCTGCGCATCGATGACGGCCGCGACCTGTCCGGCGGCGGCCTCACGGTGGAAGAGATCGCGCCGTGCGATCAGTACACGATTCAGGGCGACTTGTTCTCGCGCGCGATTCGCGAAGGCGGCCAGCCGCCGGTACCGCTGGAAGATTCGCTGCGCAACATGGCGGTAATCGACGCCATCTTCCGCGCCGCCGAAACCGGCCAGTGGGAAGAGCCGCGCATACCGGGGAAGGTCTGAAAAAGTGGGCCAGCGGCCGGCCTTGTGGGCCAGGCGCTTCCGCGTTAAGAGGTAGGACAGACGATCGGTCGTTGTCGTCTGTCTTGTTCGCACCAGCGACAGACCACGAAAGGCGATGGTCTGTCCTACCGGTCCGAGAGGCTGCTCACCCAGCCAGAATCTTCTCGATCGCCGCCAACTCTTCCGCGCTGAAATCCAGCTTGTGAATGGTGGCGACGTCCTGCTCCAACTGCTCGACGCGGCTGGCGCCAACCAGCGCGCTGGTCACGGCGCTATCGCGCAGCACCCATGCCAGCGCCATTTGCGCCAGGCTCTGGCCGCGGGCCTGGGCAATCGCATTCAAAGCGCGCGCCTGGCCGACGCGATGCTCGTCCACATCCTTGGGCCTGAGGAAGCCCTTGGGCCGCGCGGCGCGGGAGTCGGCGGGGATGCCGCCGCCCAGATAGCGTTCGCTGAGCAGCCCCTGCGCCAGCGGAGAAAACGCGATGCCACCCACGCTCTCCCGCCGCAGCGTCTCCAGCAGCCCTTGCTCCGGCCCGCGGCGGAACATCGAGTAGGGGAACTGGTGGATCAGGAACGGCGTCCCCTGCCGGCGCAAAATAGCCGCGGCCTTCACGGTGTCTTCGGGTCCGTAGTTGGAAATGCCCGCGTACAGAGCCTTGCCGGAGCGCACCGCCTGATCGAGCGCGCCCATGGTTTCCTCGAGCGGCGTCTCCGGGTCCGGCCGGTGGTGATAGAAGATGTCGACATACGGCAAGCCCATGCGGCCCAGGCTCTGGTCCAGGCTGGCCAGCAAATACTTGCGCGAGCCGAAGTCGCCGTAAGGGCCGGGCCACATGCCGTAGCCGGCCTTGGTGGAGACGATGAACTCGTCGCGGTATGCCGCCAGGTCCATCTTCAGCGCGCGGCCAAAGGTCTCTTCCGCGGAACCTTCGGGCGGCCCGTAGTTATTCGCCAGATCGAAATGGGTGACTCCCAGGTCAAAGGCGCGGCACAGGATGGCGCGGCTGTTTTCGAGCGAATCGACGCCGCCGAAGTTGTGCCACAGGCCGAGCGAAATCGCCGGCAACACGATGCCGGACTTGCCGCAACGCCGATAAATCATGCCGTCGTATCGAGCGGGATTTGCAGTGTACAAACGGATTGGCTCCTCAAAACTACTGTACAGGATTTGCCAGGTGGCGCACGCACTCGTGCGTGCCGCATCGGCACTCATGCCGACGCCCGGCCTGCCACACGGGGGTGTCGAGAAGAGTCTCGACACGGCACCGACGAGTGCGTGCGCCACTTGGATATAATCATCACCTGTCGCGCGCATGCCTGATTTCAAAGATCTCATCGGCCAACTCCGGAAGCACTACGGCGAGCCGGCACTTCCACCCGCCACGGGGCCGTTCGAGCTGGTCATCTGGGAGAACGCCTGTTACCTATTGCCTGACAAGCGGCGAGCGGAGGTCTTCGAAAGCCTTCGCAGGCAGGTGGGGATGAATGCCGCTGCCATCTGGAAGGCCGACCGCAACACGCTGCTGGCTCTGGCGACGCGCGGCGGCATGCGGCCCGAAACGCGCGTCTTCCGCTGGCTCGAGATCGCGCGCATCACGCTCGAACAATTTGGCGGCGACCTGGACCGAATCCTCGCCGGCACCTACCAGGATGCGAAGCGGGCGCTCAAGCAGTTTCCTTGTATCGGCGATCCGGGCGCCGAGAAGATTCTGATGCTATGCGGCATGGGTACCGGTCTGCCGCTCGAGTCGAATGGGTTGCGCGTGCTGACGCGGGTGGGATACGGCCGTGCGCAAAAGAGCTACGGTGCCATATACCGCTCGGTGCAGGAAGCGATCCGGAACGAGCTGCCGTCCGATCCCGCCACGCTGGGGCACGCTCATCTGCTGTTGCGGCAGCATGGCAAGACACTGTGCAAAACCAACGGGCCGGAGTGTGGGGTGTGCCCCGTGGTGCGGGTGTGCGCGTTTGGGCCACGAATGAACACGGATAAACACAGATAAGAAATCGAGAAAGCACAAAACCGTTACGTCTTCTTTTTATCCGTGTTCATCCGTGTTCATTCGTGGCTTTATTATGTTTTGGTGTTTTTCAGCAAGCTCTCTCGCGCCGCCTTTCAGCGCTTCACGTACGTCTTCTCGAACTTGTTGCGCGTGTTGTAGACCGTGAAGTTGCCGTCTTTCCCCGCCGTTACCTTGATCCACTTTCCTTCACATTCGGCATCCACGTTGGCGATGAAGGTGTCGGCTGAGTTGTGCTGCTTATCCGCATCGATAGCGTAGTGCAGTTGCCAGATGTCGAGCAGGCCGCGCGTGTCGTGTAGCGTCTGCCAGACCTCCGCCGTGCCGCCCTTGTGCGCGCCGTTGTCCACCAGCGCCACGCGCGGTGAAACGGCGTGTACAAACGGCGCCGAACTGGAAAGGTTCGATCCATGATGCGACACCAGCAGAAAATCCACCGTGCCGATTTTGTTGTCCGGGCAGACCAGTTGGTATTCGCGGTCTTTGGTGAGGTCGCCCATATCCAACATGCGGAAGTCGCCGTAGGTGATCAGCACGCCAATGGACTGGCCGTTTTCGTCGGTGGTTTCGGCCGGGCGCTCGTAGTCCTTGCAGTCCGGGTTGGGCACGCCCGGCTCCTCCAGCGGCGAGCCGATCACATTGCCGCCCGCGGAAAGCACTTGGACGTCGATTCCTCTCACCGGGATGGTGCCGCCCGCCTCGACCCGCAGGTGCTGGCCCTTGGCGCGCACGGCCGCGTATTCGTTGAACAGAATCTCGGCATCCTTGCCCTTCTCGACGCTCGCTCCGTGATCCACAAAATGCACGATTGGCATCTTTTCCGCAAGCTGGTACACACCGCCCACGTGGTCCATGTGGAAATGCGTGATCAACAGCCAGTCGATCTTCTTGACGCCCGCGGCTTTAGCGGCCGCGGCGATGCGGTCCGCGTCGCGGTGGTTGTGGCCGGGCCAGCCGGCGTCGATCAGCAGCGAATCGCCCGTCGGCGTAACCAGCAGCGTGGCTTGGCCGCCCTCCACGTCAATCGCGTAAATCTGCAGGTTCTGGGCCGCCGGCAGGGCCGCGGCCGAGACCACCGCCAGCGCTACCGCTGCGAGCATTCTCATAGGCGCAATCTTAACACGCTCCTCCCGGCAGGTTGCGGAACAAGCCGCGGTTGCGTAACGTATTGAGAAGTAGCATGCCGTTTTGCACACAATGCGGAAACCCGGTAACCGGCTACGACCAGTTCTGCTGGCGTTGTGGCAGGCGCCAACCCGGCACTACCGCGCCGCCGCGCGGCCAAGACCCGCTGGCCGGCGTGTCTGCGCGGACCGCTTCGGTGCTCAGCTACATTCCTGGCATTGGCTGGATCGCCTGCATCATCTGGCTGGCCTCCGACCGCTTCCGCCAGAATCGCACGGTGCGCTTCCACGCCTTCCAGGGTCTCTACCTGTTTGTGGCCTGGCTGATGAATGCCTGGGTGGTCCGCCCCATCTTCGCCTTTTCCCCCCATCTGGAAATCGACAAGCTGGTGCACCTGGCACTGATCATCATGGCTATTTTCATGATGATCAAGGCATCTCATGACGAGGCCTACTCCCTGCCGCTGTTCGGTGAACTGGCCCAACGCTCCGTCGCCGAAGGGTAAGGGTAGGACAGGCCATCGCCCTTTGTGGCCTGTCTCGTTTTGAGTAATCATGCGACATTGACAGTCGACAAAAACCGATCGACTATCCCACTCCTATGGTATAATTATTCATCATAAAGAATAAACAACCACATGAAAGCTAAGGTCGGCATTGTCGGTTATCGAGGATACAGCGGCGCGGAGCTGGTTCGCATTCTGGCGCGGCACCCTGGGGTTGAGCCATACCTGCTGGAGCATCGCGAGGAATCCGGTCCAGCCACGGCGATCCGCGGCGCGGAGCCGCCGGAGTGCCTCCCCTGCGATCCACAAGTCATTCATGCGGAAGGCCTTGCGGTAGTATTCCTGGCCACGCCCGCGGAAGTTTCCATGGATCTGGCGCCCGCCATGCTGGATGCCGGGGCGCGCGTGATCGACCTGAGCGGCGCGTTCCGGCTGCGCACACCCGCCAACTACCTGGCCTGGTACAAGGAAACCCACACCCAACCTGCCCTACTGGCCGAGGCCGTTTACGGCCTGCCGGAATTCTACCGCGACCTCATCCCGGGCGCGCGGCTGGTGGCCAATCCGGGTTGCTACCCGACGGCGGCCAACCTGGCGATTCGGCCGCTGCTCGAAGCCGATGCGGTGGACCGCACCTCCGGCATCGTTTGCGACGCCAAGAGCGGCGTCAGCGGCGCTGGCCGCAAGCCCACGCTCAAGACCAGCTTCTGCGAGGTCACGGAAAACTTCTCGGCGTATTCCATCCTTCGCCACCGTCACGTTCCGGAGGTGCTACTGGTCAGCGGTCTGGAGGAAAGCGAGTTCAGCTTCACCGCGCAACTGCTGCCGATCGACCGCGGCATCCTCGAAACCATCTACTTCCGCGCCTACAGCGCCGGCTCCGCCGACGACCTGCTCGCTATCTATGAGAAGCGCTACGCGGGCGAGCCGTTCGTCCGCCTGTATCAGCCCGGGCACGTGCCCGACCTGCGCGCGGTGGCGCATACCAACTTCTGCGACATCGGCGTCACGCTGGACGGCGAAACCGGCCGCGCCGTGGTGGTGAGCGCCATCGATAACCTGGTGAAGGGCGCCGCCGGGCAGGCGGTGCAGAACATGAACCTGATGCTGGGATACCCGGAAACCGAGGGCTTGCTGTGAACCCGATCCTGATCAAACTGGGAGGCACGCTGCTCGATGACGCGGCTTCGCGCCAGCGGCTCGCCGGTGAGATCGCAGCCGTTGCCGCGTCCGGCGTCCAACTCGTGGTGGTGCACGGCGGCGGCAAGCAGATGACCCGCTATCTGGCCGAGCGCGGCATCGAGAGCAGCTTCGTCAATGGCCTGCGCGTGACCACGCCGGAAACCCTGGATGCGGTGTTGAAGGTCTTCGCCGGCAGCGTGAATCATGAGCTGGTGGCAAGTCTGAACCGCGCCGGCGCGCTGGCGGTCGGCCTTACCGGCATTGACGCCCTGTTGGCCGAAGCCGAGCAACTCGACCCGGCGCTGGGCGCGGTGGGACGCGTTACACGGTCGAATCCAGGTCTGCTCGAACTGTTGGCCGCCAACCGCTACCTGCCCGTGGTGGCCTGCGTGGCCGGAGATCGCGCCGGCAACATTTACAACGTGAACGCGGACCAGATGGCGGTGGCCTGCGCGGCGGCTTTCCGCGCGCAGCAATTGATTTTCCTCACCGATGTCGCCGGCGTGCTGGACGGCTCGCACGAGGTGCGGCCGCTGCTCACTGCCGACGAGGCCCGCGCGCTGGTAGCTTCCGGCGTCGCCACCGGCGGCATGCAGGCCAAGCTCAATGCGGCGCTGGCGGCGCTCGAGGCCGGGATAGTGGACGTGCGCATCGCTCCCGGCGCGGCGGACAGGGTCCTGATGCGCATCCTGGAAGGAGAGGCGCTGGGCACGCGCCTCGCGCCATTCGAGGTGCCCGCATGATCAGCGCAGTGCATGAGGACGCGTTTGTCGCTTCCCATGGCGCGCCGCCGCTGACCGTGCGCAAGGCGGCCATGCGCGACGTCCGTCCGATCCTCCGTCTCATCAACGACTATGCCGCGCTGGGCCTAATGTTGCCGCGCACCGAGTTCGAATTATCGGAAGCCATTCGCGACTTCACCGTGGTGACTTCCGGCAGGGACCTGGTAGGCTGCGGTGCGCTCCATTTTTATAGCCCCACGCTAGCCGAAATCCGCTCCCTGGCCGTGCGGGAACAGGCCAAAACACACGGGGTGGGTCGAAAACTGGTGGAGGCGCTGCTGGCCGAAGCCGAACAGTACGAGTTGGACGCCGTGTTCGCCTTCACTTACGTGGTGGAATTCTTCCATAAGGTCGGCTTTCAGGCGGTCGAGCGCGGCGCTCTGCCGCTCAAGGCATGGAAGGATTGCCTCCGTTGCCCCAAGTTCCAGTCCTGTGACGAAGTCGCCGTGCTACGGATTCTGCGTCCCGACCACTGGGTGGAAGCGCTCCCCGAGATCTGGGCGCCCACTCCCGACGACCAATTGATCCCGGTGCCTACTCCTCTCCTCCCGTAGGGCCGGGCATGCCCGGCCCAGCTCCGCCGTTTCCAGAAATACGTCAATCTATTGACGAACCGATGACCTGAGGAGCATCCCCACAAAGTAGGGTTTTACATCACCCCGCAAAAAACCGCAGAATTAATCCACGGTCCTACAGTACTTTGGTATACAATCAGCTTTCAAGAGTTTTAAATCTGAAATTCACTTTAGATCCTAACTTCTTGTGAGGCTGGCATGAGAGCGCAAACTGTTGACGTGAAATCCTCAACGGGACGGATCCTTTGCTGCACCGTTTTCCGCCCGGGTGGGAAGAAATTGTTGGCCAAAGGCCACGTAATCAGCGATGAGGACATCCGGGTCCTGGAATCCGAAGGCATGGAGACCATTTGGGTCACCGAGTTGGAGGATGGCGAGGTGGGCGAGGATGACGCCGTCGCGGCAGTTGCCAGCGAAATGGGATGCGGCAGCTTCGAAATTCGCGTCGCCGCCGGCGGCCGCGCAAACCTGGTGGCCACCGAAAACTGCTGTGTCCTGGTGGACGATGAGTTGCTCAAGCAGATCAATTGCGCCGCCAGCGTGGTCATCGCTACCGCGCTGAACTTCAGTCACGCTCTGGCCGGCCAACGCGTAGCTACCGTAAAGAGCGCTCCGTTCGCCGTGGGCAAGGAGCAACTGGAAGCCGTCATCAATATTCTGAAGGAGCGCGGCCCGATTCTCCAGGCGCGGCCCGTCCGTTCTCCGGCTGTCGGAGTTCTCTACACCGATCCCATCAGCGGTGAGCGAGCACGCCAGTTGTTCGAGAACATCATGCGGCAGCGGTTGGAGCGGTTCGGCGTCAACCCCAATTTCGTGCTTTCCTGCACGGAAGATGAGAATTCGGTCGCCCGCAGCCTACAACACTTATTGAGATCCAAACCGAGCGTCATTCTGGTGGCCTCCACCACGGCCCCGGCTGGGCCGGAGGATGTGATTGGCCAGGCCATGGTTCGCGTCGGCGCACAAGTGGAACGGTTCCTGGCCCCGGTCGAGCCCGGGAACTTGCTTTTGTTGGCGTACAAGGATGAAGTGCCGGTGGTTTCCGCGCCTGGCTGCTTCCGCTCCGCCAAACCGAATGTGGTCGACCTGGTTTTGCCGCCGCTGTTGGCCCGCTATCATATCACGGGCTGGGAAATTGCCTGCCTGGGCCATGGCGGTTTGTTGGCATAAACGGTGTCCCCCACCTCCGTAGTCTGAACCTCCGAGCAGACTACGGCAGACTCCTCGCCGGGCGTCCTTCGATTGACGCCCGGCTCTTTTGTTTTTGGCCTCTGCCACCGCGCGGGCGCGGCTTATGCGGTCTCCATCCGGTTTGCTATTCTTCAGACTGACGATGTGGCAGCGAGCGGCGAGGCCTGGACCCGAAGCCTGATTGCGGCACCCGGCGCTGGCACCGTTGCTGCCACGGCGAAATAACCATGAAGCTGCGACCCTGGGTGTTGGTGCTGCTGGTGATGCTGGCGGCCGGCCTGCTGCGCTTGCGCCTGCTGGACTTGCCGCTGGAGCGCGATGAAGGCGAATATGCATATGCCGGCCAGGTGATGTTGCAGGGCATTCCGCCCTACCGGCTGGCGTGCAACATGAAGCTGCCGGGAACGTATGCGGCGTATGCCGCGCTGATGGCGGTCTTCGGGCAAAGCATCGCGGCGATTCACTTAGGTCTGCTGTTGGTGAACTGCGCGGCCATCCTGCTCGTCTATTTGTTGGGCAAACGGCTTTTTGGAACTGCCTCGGGCCTGGCGGCGTGCGCCGCGTACGCGCTCCTCTCGATCGGCTCCGGGGTGCTGGGAACGGCAGCGCACGCCACGCACTTCGTGGTGGTTCCGGCGCTCGCCGGCGTGCTGCTGTTGACGCGTCCGGCAGATTCGTGGCGGCCCTCCACGCTTTGGTGGAGCGGCTTGTTGTTCGGCGTCGCGTTTGTCATGAAGCAGCAGGGCATCCTGTTCGGAGTTTTCGGCGCGTTGTATGCGGCCGCACGGCTGTGGCGGGAGCGGCGAGGATGGGCGGCGAAACTGGGAGCGTTTTCCGCCGGCGCGGCGGCGCCCTTCGCGGCAACCTGCCTGATGCTGTGGCTGGCGGGGGTCTTCCCGAAGTTCTGGTTCTGGACTTTCACCTATGCGCGGGAATACGCCTCCGAAGCTTCATTGGGCGATGGGTTTTGGTCATTCGCGGTGAGCTTTTTGCCCATTCTGAAACAGAATGCTCCATTGTGGCTCCTGGCCGGAGTGGGGCTGTTCGCAATCTGGCGGAGGCATGAAAACCGGCGTCGAGCGACCTTCGTGACGGCATTTCTCTGCTTCTCGTTTCTGGCCGTCTGTCCCGGCCTGTTTTTCCGCCAGCATTATTTCGTCCTGCTGCTGCCGGCGGTGGCGCTGCTGGCGGGAGCCGCGATTCGTCGCCGCGCGATGTGCTGGGTCTTCGTCGCGGCGCTGCTGTTGTCGATTGGGTTGCAGCGCGAGTTTCTCTTCGGGCTGGACCCCATCCAGGCATGCCGCCAACTCTACGGGCCCAATCCGTTTCCGGAAGCCATTCGGGTGGCCGATTACATCCGGGCGCACTCGGAGAAGGATGCGCGCATTGCGGTATTGGGCTCGGAGCCGGAGATCTACTTTTACGCCCATCGCCATTCGGCGACGTCCTACATCTACATGTACGGACTGATGGAGGCGCAGCCATACGCGCTGACCATGCAAGACGAAATGATCGGAGAACTGGAGAAAACCGCGCCGCAGTACGTGGTGCGGGTTTCCGGCCATGCGTCATGGCTCGAGCACCCGCAATCGCCGGCGCTGGTTTTCGACTGGTGGCACGCCTACGGGCCGCAACACTACCGCTTGGTGGGTGTCGCCGACATCATTTCCGCGGAACGCACCGAATACCGTTGGGCCGCTGCCGCGGAGGCTTATCGGCCGCAGTCTTCGTACTTCCTGGCGGTGTACCAGCGCAGCGAGGCCGTCACACCCGCATCGAATGCTAACCTTAGATAGTAGTGGGTGCAAACTCATAGTAACCTACGAATAAAGTCAATATTATCCGTTTGTCGTTTGGTACTATCGTTCGTACTATTTGCTTGCAAGCAACGCAGGTATGGGCTGTAATGAAGGTGGAGGCAAACGGTGCGGATTTGGGCGTATCTACAGGAGTTTTGGTGCACCGAGGAAGCTCAGGATCTGGTTGAATATACCATCATCGTTGCCGTCTTTGTGCTCGCCAGCATCAGTGTTATCGGAATATTCATGCCGTCCGTAAAAGCGATCTGGTCGACGAACGACTCGGAGCTAGCTGCCGCCGCTATCGTCGCGACGAGCTGAGCGCGGCACCTTCGGTTTGGCCCACCGTCTTTCTCTTGTCCGGTTGCGTCTAAAATATAGTACGTAAACCGAACCCATGAAGACTTCTGCATTGTTCCTCTTCCCCCTGTTTTTGCTGGGGGCCTCTTCCGTCCCCAACACAGTTTCCACTTTGGCGCGCAAGGCCCCGCCGGAGTTTGCCGCGGACGCCTTGATCCGCCTAGCGTCGAATGAAAAGCTGGATTCTCGCGCGCGCGTGAAGTTGCTAACCGAGGCTTTCCGCCGGGCCGCCGAAGCCCAGCGCCCCCTCAAGCTCCGCGCCTCCATCACGCGCAGCGGCGGCGCCGGTGGGTTTCTGGAGCGCGCCTACCAGCAGGATCTCGACGCTCTCTCTCTTCGCCTGCGCGCCGTCCGGGAAATGCTGCCGCTCGATAGCGCCAAGGCCAACAAACTGTTTCTCTCGATCGCCCGTCCCGCGGTCCCGCCCGTCCGCTGCGAGGAGATCGTGGTCTATGACGTGGGCCTCTATTACGAAGCACTGGGAGCGATTTCGAAGAGCGCGCACCGTGACCCGTCGAAGGTTCTGAAAGACCGCGTCGGCGGCATTACTTCCCCGGCGCAGATTGCACCAGTGGCGCGCCTGCTCCAGCAAGCCGCATTGAAAGATGCCGACATCGAGGCTTTCAGTCTTTCGCTGGCTGCCAGCCTGCGCGAGATGTCCGGCGACGATCGCTCGTTCACCTACTACGCCACCGTAACCGGGCCGGCGATTCTCGATCTGGTCGAAGAGTTGAAGCGCCGCCATCTTTCTCCGCTTCCCCTGGTGGAGGCTTACCGCCTCTACCTGGTGCAGCATCTGACAGGCGATCGCTGCGCGGACGACCATTTGATCAACAAAGGCCCCATCACCCTCAACCTGACGACCGGCCAGCCGAGTGAGACCCTCGGCTGGAACGCCTCCGTTTTCTTCGCCGAGAAGATCCTGATGCCGCCGTTAAAGCCGCTTTCGGAGCAGGAAACCACTCCGCACTCGCTCGAAGGTTTTGCCGCCGATGCTCACACTTGCCAGGATGCCCCATGCCAGAACGTGAACCAGCTCGCGCGGGCGCTGGCCTTTGGCCCCAATGAGCAACCGCTGCTCGAATCGCAACACAATACCGACGCCTGGCGCGCCGCGCTCCAGGCCACGCTGGCGGCCCTGGAAGCCTGGCAACCCGCCAATGGGCAGGCCGACGAAGTGTTTCGCGAAAAGACCTGGGTGTATAACAACCTGTATGCGATGAGTCCCGGCGCCAGCCGCGAAAGTGTGTTGCGTTCCTGGCTGAGCTACTTGAAACAAAGCCGCGCAACCGTGAGTGACCGCGCCCAGTGGTTCGTTCCCGTCAATGCCCTGATCGGGCGCGTTGCGCTGGACCCGGGCAACACCAAACTGGCCGAGATCCTGCGCCAGCAGGACGATCCCGTGATCGCCCTCTATGTGCAGCTAGAGCCCCTGGCGCCGCGCGGCCCGGAGAAAGTGCTGCCCTTGCTGTAGCGCCGCTCGGTCGCGCAGTCATGCCTGCTGTGTCGAGATTCGTCTCGACATTTGTTTTGGGGTGCGGGATGCACGCGCCAAGGCCCTAGTGGTGCTTGACCGCCTTGTGCTGCGGCCCCTTCCTGCCAACCTTAGCCCGCTTGCCCTTGACCCTCTTCACCTTGTGCGATTTGGCGGCGGGGCGAATCACATTCTTCTTGGCTGCGCCGGCCGCGGAGAAGCCGCAAGCCAGTGCCAACGCCAGCGCGATCGTACGCAATCTCATCTTGCCTTCGATTATCCCGCACCGGCGCTCGCGGCCACAAGCTATCCCTTGGCAAACGGTCACCCGTTAACACCGGTGAATGCGCCCGCAGAGCCGCTTTGCTACTGATCGGCCGGTGGGATCATTGCGGCGCCGGCCACCGCCCCCACGTCCCCGACCTGCAACCACACGATGGCGCGTTGCTTCCGTGCCTGTGGCGGGAGCTTGACAAGCTGGTAAAAAGCTCCCCCGAGCGGCACCAATCCGGCTGTGAGGATCTGGCGGCACACCGCTACATGATGCAACTGGCGCCCCTTGTTTGCCCCGCCCGTCACCGCCGTCGTTGCGCTGTCGTCCGCCAGCGCCAGAAAAACCCGGTCGCCCACGTGCGCCCCGTCGATCTCCACCTGCACTCCGCCGTCTGCCCATAAGAGGCGCGGAACGATCTTGGTGCGTTTCTCAGCCTTGCGAATTTCAACGGCGGCGCGGTTTGCATCGCTGCCGCTGAACTGCACCGCGCCATTGACTACCATCTGGGGCGCGTAGACGCCATCCAGGCGGAAACGCTCCGCATATGCCTGCTGCCGTTTGGTCAAGTCTTCCGTCGCAAAACGGTCGCGCCACAGAGCACCGTCCCAGGTGGTGACGTGCTCGCCCAACACAATCGCCGTCGCATCCAGTTTCGCCAGCAGTTGGTCCGCCGGCGGGCAACCCGCCGAACCTTCAGAGGTGAATAACTCCACCAGCACCGGAGCCTTGTCCGCTCCGGCAGCGCCGGCTGGCAGAACGGCGACCAGCAACGGCACAAAAATCGCTCGCCAATACTTCATTTCCCTCTCCCGGCCGGCACGCTCTCAACCGCAATTCTGCGGCGGCCGCGCAGATGTTTGTTCTCAATCGCCTCGATTATGCCAGATTGGTTAACAGCGCGCCAGACTACCCGGCCGTATGACCGGACCATAAGTACCAGAGCACGAACTGCGCCCGGTCAGGCTGTCACACCCAAGCGCCCGCCGCCAAACACACGAGTTCCTGTACACTCTGCGAAGCGCCGTTTTAGTCCCGACCGGCCAGCGGTGCCGCGGTCGCTTCAACTTGGTCTGGCGCGAGCAATGCCGCGCCCGCCACCGCTCCCGCTTCGCCGGATTGCGTCCATACGACCACGCGCTCCCGCCGCGCCGGGGGCGGTAGCTTGATCGACTGGTTAAACGCTCCGCCCAGCCCCACCCTGCCGGCTCTGCGGATTTCACGGCACACCGCCACGTGATGCAATTGGTTCCCCTTGTTTTCCCCGCCCGTCACCGCCGTCGATGCGCTGTCGTCCGCTAGCGCCAGAAAAACCTGGTCGCCCTTGTGCGCCCCGTCGATCTGCACCTCGACACCGCGGTCCACCCACGCCAGGTGCGGCACCGCTTTGGCATGGTCCAAGGCCTTGCCAATCTCAGCGACGGCACGGCGCCCATCGCTGCCGTTGAACTCAACCGCGCCGTTGATGACCATCTCCGGAGTGTAGGGGCTGTCCAGGTGGAAGCGTTGCGCATATCCCTGCTGCCGGATGGTCACCTCATCCAACGAGAAACGATCCCGCCACCCCTCATGGTCCCAATAGGTGACGTGCTCGCTCAGCACCACCGCCGCCGCATCCAGTTTTTCCAGCAGCCGGTCCGCCGGCGGACAACTCGAGCAGCCCTCGGAGGTGAACAACTCCACCAGCACCGGAGCCCTCTCCGCTCCGGCGGCGCCGGCCGGCAGAATAGCGGCCAGCGACAGCACACAACTCGTTCGCCAATTCTTCATTTCCCCCTCCCCCCTGCCAGTACGGCTCCCACTGCAATTCCGCAGCGGCTCCGCACGCGCATTCGTCCTCTCTTGCCTGAATTATCTCAGATCGATGGGCAATGCACCAGTCTACGCCGTATGACTGAACCAAGCCCACCACAGCGCGAAACTCAGCCCCGTCAGGCCCAGGCAAATCAACGCGCCCGCCTGCCACAGCCTCTCCACCGGCGATCCTTCGTAGCGCGGCGTGCCCGCCAGGTACGCCACCGCGAAGCCCGTGATGCCGCCGCCGATATGCGCCGCCATGTCCACCCCCGGCAAGAAACTGAAAATCAGGATGTAGATCGCCCAGCGCATGTACGTGCTGCGAATGGCCGCTCCCATGGCGGCGCTGTGATGCGTCACTCCCAGCGCGATCATGGCTCCAATCAAACCGCACAGCGCGGCCGAGGCGCCCACCGAAAGCGACCGCGGATTCCACAGGTTGCTCAAGTAGAACCCGCCCACCGACGAAACGAAATAGATGACCCACATGCGGCTGGCGCCAAACATCTCTTCCACCTGCGGCGCCAGGTCGAACAACACCCAGGAGTTCATCAGGATGTGCAGCAGCCCGCCGTGCAGAAAGCCCGCCGTCACCAGCCGCCACCACTGGCCGGCCGCAATGGCAGCGCCGAATTTGGCACCGAACGCAAACAGCGTGGCGCCGTCGATTCCCGAAAACCCGCCCCCGCCGCCGGCGCGCATGCTGTACAGGGTGCTCACCAGGTAGAGCCCGAAATTGGCCAGCAGAATGACGATGGTGTTGAACCGCGCGTGGGGGATCAGCCCGCCCAGAAAGTCCGCTGGGCTGCGCCGGTCGATCGCGCGCGGCCCCACCTGCTCATTGCAGTACGGGCAAATCTTGTCTTTATTGGTAATGAACGCCCGGCAATGCGGGCACATCCGGCGCGAATCCATAACAGCCTATGATACAACCCGTAACCCCCGCGGACCCAGCCACAATTCATCTCCAGCCCCGCGTTACACTCGACGTTTGGCTAATCTATGAGTCCCCAGAAAACTGTGCTTGTCACTATCGCCAGACCCAACCACCAGGCGGCATGCCAATGACGCCCGAACAGTTCCGCCAGTGCGGCCATCAGGCCATCGATTGGGTGGCCGATTACCTGGCCAATCCGCAGCGCTACCCCGTGCTGGCGCGAGTGCAACCCGGCGAGCTAACCGACGCGCTGCCCGCCCATGGGCCGGAACAGGGCGAGCCGCCGGAATGCCTGCTAGCCGATTTCGAACGGCTCATTCTGCCGGCGGTCACCCACTGGAATCACCCTGGCTTCATGGCCTTTTTCGCGAACTCCGGTTCGGCACCCGGTATTCTGGGCGAGTTGCTGGCATCCGCGCTCAATGGCAACGGCATGTTGTGGAAGTCGTGTCCCGCGATCGTCGAACTCGAGCAGGTCACGCTGCGCTGGCTTCGCCAATGGACCGGTCTTCCCGAGGATTGGTTCGGCCAGATATTCGATACGGCGTCGGTGGGCAGCATGCACGCCCTGGCCGCGGCGCGCGAAGCCGCGGACCCGAATGCGCGCGCCAAGGGCACGGCGTCCGATTTGGTCGTCTACACTTCCGAACAGGCGCATTCCTCGATCGAAAAAGGCGCCATCGCGATCGGCATCGGTCAGGAGCGCGTGCACAAGGTTCCGGTGGACGCCGAGTTTCGCCTCCGGCCGGACGCGCTGAGAGAAATGATCGACCGCGACCTCGCCGCCGGGTTGCGCCCGTGCGCGGTCGCCGCCACGGTGGGAACCACCGCCACCACCAGCGTCGATCCGGTGCCCGCTATCGCGGAAATCTGCCGGGCCCGGAACATCTGGCTGCACGTGGACGCCGCCTATGCCGGCTCGGCCGCGGTGGCCGAGGAGTTCCGCTGGGCGCTGGCCGGCTGCGAGCACGCCGATTCCATGGTCACCAATCCGCACAAGTGGATGCTCACGCCGGTGGATTGCAGCGTGTTCTACACCCGGCGCCCTGACGTGCTGCGGCGCGCGTTCTCGCTGGTGCCGGACTATCTCGCCACCGCCGACGATCCGCGCGCCGTCAACCTGATGGATTACGGCGTTGCGCTCGGCCGCCGCTTCCGCGCGCTCAAGCTCTGGTTCGTCATGCGTTCCTACGGGCGTGAAGGAATCGCCGCGATGATTCGCGAGCAGATCCGCATCGTGCAGGCGCTGGCAGCCAAGATCGATGCTCATCCGCGCTTTGAGCGCACCGCTCCCACGCCGTTCTCCACGGTCTGTTTCCGCTACCAGGGCACCGATGACGAGAACCGGCAAATTCAGGAGCGCGTCAACGAAACCGGCGAGTTCTTCATCTCCGGCACCAAACTGCACGGCCGTTTCACGCTCCGCCTGGCGATTGGCAACATGGCTACCGCTCAGTCTCACGTCGACCGCGTGTGGGAGTTGATCCAGGCTGAGGCCGCCAAGCTCGCCCGCTGAGAGCGGGGCCGGGCGCAAGCCCGGCCGTTTCTTGTTTTCCATCCGCAGCGGCCGGGCGTGCCCGGCCCGGTTGCAGATGCGCTGACAATTCCAGTCACAACCTCTCTCCCCCACTAATCCAATCACTTAGCCCCAGAAACTCTTGACATACCCTCTAATCTTGAATTAGGATATCTGCTTTATCTCCCCCTTGCCCGTTCCGCAGGATACCGCAGGTTCAATCGACTACAAGGGTTCACCCGAGTGAGGCAGTTACCATTGAAAAACCTATGCTGAAAATACTCGCAGTATCGCTCTTGTTTTCGCTTTCGCTGTTCTCGCAGCCGCTGCTAACGGCGACAGTCGCGCAGCCCCAACCGGATGGGACGACCACCGTGATCGTCAACTTCCAAGACACATATCCAGCGTCAAATCTAGCTGGGGTTTCTTTCTCGATTAGCGCACCGGCGGGGGCCACTTTTGGAGCCGTGAATCCATTGGCGGCGACCATCGCTGCACAAAAGACCATCTTGTCCGCCGGGTCAACGTTCGAGCTGATCGGATCGACTGCGAACGGAGGTCAAGCGGCGCTCTCCTCGGGTCAGTTCTTTAGCGTTTCCATTACGCCGCCGACAACGGCTGGGTCAGGGGCAATGGCGATCGCCTTGCTGTCGCCGCAAGGGGTTTCGACGGCCGGATCGCCAGTGAGCATCGCGGCAGCCCCGACCGTCTATCTATGCTCCCAATACGATCTGACAGGCGATTGCCTGGTCAATCAGGATGACGTGAATGTCATGCAACAGGCATCCCTTGGGCAGATGCCGTGCGCCGGAGCGCTGCTGAACATCGGCGACGGGAAATGCACCGTGGTTGACCTTCAGGAGGTGATCCTGGCGGCGATGGGGCAATAGTCGGATATCCGGTGACTCAGGTAGCGGGCGCTGACTAAGTACGCCAATTTGCCCCACAGGAAACGGCGCGCGATGCGTCGCGCCCGGCGTTGGCAGGTCGGGGACCTGCCCCACAGCGCAACCGCTCAAAAGCCATCCAGTTTCTTGAGCGGCTGGCCCTCCGCGCACTCATATCCGCCGAAACGAACCCCGGTAAATTCCTGCGTCGCGCCGCTCGGCCATTCGATGGTCAGGTGAGATGCCGTGTCGCGCGGGCCCAGGCCGAAGGTGAGGGTCAGCTCGGATTGCGACAGGTAGCTGGACCCGGTTTTGACCATGCGCATTTGCGCCCCTTCGGGCGTGGCCACGCGCACCACGGCGCCGATCGCATCCCGGTTAGATTTTTTGCCGGTCAGATGAATGCGCAGCGCGTGGAAGCCGTCGGTCACGTCGTTGCGGTACAGGTAAGCGGGTCCCTGGTTGGTGGTGACCACCAGGTCCAGGTCGCCATCGCGGTCGAAATCGCCGTATGCGAGGCCGCGCGCCACTTTGGGAGCGGCGAAACCGGCGCCCGCGCCGGCGGCAATGTCGTGGAAGCGGCCCTGGCCGTCATTGTGAAACAGGTGCGGCGGCTGCGCGTAGCCGACATTGCTGCGGATGTGGCGGACCGTCTCATCGATGTGCCCGTTGACGGCGGCCAGGTCCAGGCGGCCATCGAGGTCGATATCGAGGAAGGCGCAGCCGAAGCCCAGGCTCTCGCGCGAGGCCTGGCCCACGCCGGCCTTGATGGCCGCATCCGAATAGCCGCCCGTTCGCGAGGGGCGATAGAGCGCCATCATTTCGTTATCGAAGTTGGTGATGGCGATTCCGTCGGCGCCGGAATTGTCGAAATCGGCGGCGTCGATGCCCATTCCGGCGCGCGCCTTGCCGTCCTCGCTGAAAGCGATGCCGGCGCGCACCGCTACGTCTTCAAACGTGCCGTTGCGCAGATTGTGATAGAGCTTGTTAGGCTGCGTGTCGTTGGCCACCAGCACATCCAGCCAGCCGTCGCGATCGTAATCCACCAGCGCCACGCCCAGCGATTTCGACGTGCTGTCGAAGATGCCGCTTTTGGCGGTCACATCTTCAAACGTGCCGTTGCCGCGGTTGCGAAACAGCCAGCAGGTCTCGCCGTGATATGCCTCCGGAGTGCAATAGGATTTGCGGTGGCCGTCCACGCTGCAGAACACGTCGCGCTCCGGCGACCATTTGACATAGTTGCAGACCAGCAGGTCGAGGAAGCCATCGCGATCGAAATCGAACCACACAGCCGAGGTCGAGAACGCCGCGCGCCCGCCTAAACCGGCCTGTTCGGTCACGTCGACGAAATGGCCTTGGCCCGTGTTGCGGAACAGGCGGTTCTGGCCGACGGCGGTGATCAACACGTCGGGGAAGCCGTCGTTGTTGTAGTCGGCCACGGCCACGCCCATGCCGTACATCTCCACCGCCAGGCCGGCGCGCTCGGTGACATCGGTAAAAGTGCCGTTGCGATTGTTGCGGTAGAGTTTGAGAGTGCTGCGGCGGCGCTTGTGGCCGGGCCAATCCATCCCGTTCACCAGCAGCACGTCCAGCCAGCCATCGCCATCGTAATCGAAAAACGCGCAGCCGGAGCCCATCGTTTCGGGCAGATACTTGGCGCCGAACGCGCCGCTGTTTTGATGAAAGTCGATGCCCGCCGCGGCCGTCACATCCACCAGGCGGAAGCCTAGCCCGTTGCTGGCGGCGGGAAACAACGGCGACGCCAGGCCTGCCAGCCCGCCCAGAAACGACCGGCGGTTCACGCGATGCTCACCAGCCCTTCGCGGATGGCGTAGACCACCAGCTCCGCCGTATTGTGGATGCCCAGCGTCTGCATGATATTGGCGCGGTGCACAGCCACCGTGTTGGCGCTCAGGCCGAGCACGGTAGCGATATCCTTGTTCGATTTTCCGTTGACGATCAGTTGCAGCACTTCCAACTCGCGCGTGCTCAAAGCGGGAGCCGCGTTGGCCGTTTCCGCCACCGCGCCCAGCCGCGGATCGAGCACCCGCGCGCCGGCGGCCACCTGCTTGACCGCAGCCACCAGTTCCAGATCCATGGCGTTCTTGAGCAGGTAGCCGCGCGCTCCGGCCTCCAGACAGGTGCGCACAAAGGATGCTTCTGCATGCATGCTGAGCATCAGCACCGCGGTCTGCGGGCTTTCTTTGAGGATCAGCCGCGTGGCCACTGCCCCGTTCATGCTCGGCAGGGCGAAATCCATCACCACCACCGCGGGATGCAGACGCGCGGCCGCCTCCACTGCGTCGTGGCCGTCGCTCGCCTCGCCCAGCACTTCGATTTCGGCGTCGTCCTCCAGCATGCGGCGAAAGCCTCGCCGCACCAGGGCGTGGTCGTCGACCAGCAATACGGTAATCGTTGACGTGGGCACTAAGGCTTATGGTATGCCACCGGGCCAGCCCGGCTCAATACGCACACCCGCGCGCGGATGATCAAGCTTGCAGATCCCGGGCATGGCGGCCGATGTCAGCCCCCGCGCGAGGATCGCGCGCAGAACCCTGCACCAGATTCACATATAGGTTCGAGTACTCGCGGGCGGAGCGGAGCCAGGAATAGTCCGCCGTCATGGCGTTTCTCATCAGCGTTCGCCATTGCTCCTTACGGCGAAAGACGCCCAAGGCGCGGTCCACGGCCGCCTGAAAGGCTGCGCCGCCATATGGGTCGAATCGAAAGCCGTTGCCTTTTCCGGTCGCGGGATCGTATTCCTCGACACTGTCTTTCAGTCCCCCGGTGGCTCTGACGATAGGAATGGTGCCGTACTTCAGGCTGTAAAGTTGATTCAACCCGCTCGGCTCGTAACGCGAAGGCATCAGGAACATATCGGCTCCGGCCTCAATCTTGTGGGCCAGGGCATCCTCGAATGCGATGCGCACGCCCAGCTTTCCGGGATTCCGCTGGGCCACCATCTGAAAGAAATCCTGATATTTCCGTTCGCCGCTGCCCAGTATGACTATCTGCACGCCTCTCTGCAGCAGATCGTCGAGTATTCCCTCCAACAGATCGAATCCCTTCTGCGATACCAGCCGCGAAACTGCGCCAAGGAGCGGGATTTCGGGATCGACCCTGAGTCCGAACGTGCGTTGCAGGCCGGCCTTGCACGCTCCCTTGCCGGAGAGGTCCCCGAGACCGTAGTTCCCGGCGATGAACCGATCCACCTGCGGGTTCCAGATTTCGTAGTCGGCGCCGTTCAATATGCCCACCAGACTGGCTGCGCGTGCTTTGAGGACACCCTCGAGCCCGAAGCCATATTCCGATGTCTGGATCTCCCGGCTATACGTGGGGCTCACCGTGGTGAGCGCGTCGGCAAACACGATCGCGCCTTTCATGAAGTTGATTTGACCATAAAACTCGAGATGGCGGGCTGTAAACAGATTCTGGTCCAGCCCCAGCAGCCCCCACTGGTGGGGAGGAAACAGCCCTTGATATCCGAGGTTGTGGATGGTCAATACCGTCCGCACCGAGGAAAGCTCGGGATACAACTCCGGCTGGGCCTTCAGGAACGTGATCGCCATGGCCGCTTGCCAGTCGTGCGCATGAAGAACATGCGCCGGGCCGAGTTGGCGGAGTACTTCCAGGACGCCGCGCGCGAAGAACGCAAATCGTTCCGCGTTGTCAGGATAGTCACCTTCCAACGTGCCATACAGGAAGGGCCGATCGAAGTACCGGTCGCATCGAATGAAATAAACCGGAATGCCTGCGCCGAGCGTGGCCGTGAGCAGCGCGCCCACTTCGGATCTGCCGGCGATGGAGACATGGAACCGAATGCCGGTATCGCGGGCAATTCCCTTCTCAAGCACGTCGCGGTAGGCCGGCATAATTATACGGACCTGGTGGCCGAAGCTTTGCAGGGCAACCGCGAGCGAGCTCACCATGTCCGCAAGGCCGCCCGTCTTGGCGAAAGGGACGAGCTCCGGGCAAACCATGACGATCTGTAGCGGCGTGTCAGCCGGAACCGGCGCTGGCGGGGTCGCTGGCCGCCACCTCTTGCCGCGTGACTTTTCCTTCACTGGCAAAGGCCGCTGCGGTTGACATCCCGGCAAAAATATTGTCCTGGTCCTCTAAGTTCTGTAGCGCGGCCTCGTCGATGATTCCGCTATCGATCTGCTGGCCGAGCTGGAGCAGCCGTTTGAGGTGGGTTTTCGTTCTGCGAGTCGCGTACTCTCGCATGGTTCCCGAGGCGATCATAAACGCCCAGTCGCTCGACTGCGCGAGGAGCAGTTCGCGCGATGCCTGGTTCAACGCTTGCAGTGTCAAGCCGGTAGCCTGGGAGTGGGCGGCAATCAATTCTTCCATCCGTTCGGCGCCCCGCTGAAGATGGCGATAGATCCAGTCATTCTCACCGTTCAACCAAACCTGACTGAAGCCGTCGTGGCCCCAACTCGAGGCCGCGGGCGTGGCACACTGATTCACCGGGTACTCATCGAGATATTCCGATAGCGTCACCAGCCGAATCGTCGATTGATCGAGAGCAATCCCGCGAATGAGGTAGTCAAGCCAGCGCGGCCCCTCGAACCACCAGTGGCCGAAGAGTTCGGCATCATACGGCGCCACCACCACAGGCCTGCGATCCATAGCCGAAGAAAGGCTCTGCACCTGCTTGATCCGCTCGGCCAGAAAGTGCCGGGCATGGGCGGCGGCCTTCTGCTCCGCCCATTCGGGTACGTAAGGCTCCTTGTGGCTGCCCTTCCCGGTGGTCCGGTAATACTTGATCCCGGTGTCGATACGGATGCCGTCGCGATGAATGTAGGGCCTGATGTAATCCAGGTTCAGGTCGTGGCCGATGTCACGGTAGAATTCACGGTAGTCGAAATCGCCCGGGTAGCCGACTGCGGAACTCCAAACCTGGCGCGAGGAATCGGGGTCGCGGCCGAACACGGCGACGCCGGAAGGGCAGACGATGGGCGCGTACACGCCGAAGCGCGGCCGGTGGTCGGCCCGCGTCACACCGTGCGTTTCCACGATGGTATGCCGTATGCCATTCTGCCGCAGAATGGCATCCACACCTGGGTAGTAGCCGCACTCCGGCAGCCAGAATCCTTGCGGCGGCTGCCCGAATGTCCTCCGGTAGTGCTCCACTCCGATTCCGATCTGGGCCCGCACGGCGGCTTCATTTACCGAAAGCAGCGGAAGGTATCCGTGGGTGGCGGCGCTCGAAATGATCTCCACCTTGCCCGTCTTCGCAAAGCGTTCGAAGCCCCGCACCAAATTCTTTTCATACCGGTTCACGAAAGCGTCATGTACCTGCCGAAACAGCCTGTGGTACATGCGAGCCAGGGGTTGAAAATCGGGAAGCGAGGCGGTCCGCGCGATCTCCTTTTCGGCAAGCTCAATCGTCCTCTCCAGTTTCTTCAGATAGCGTTCCTGGAGTAGCGGGTCGAGGAGCATCGAAGCCAGGGTCGGTGTAAGAGAGAAGGTCAGGCGGAAATCGATGCCATCCTCGATCAGGCCCTCCATCATCAGAAACAGGGGAATGTAGGTCTCGGTAATCGCCTCGAAGAGCCAATTCTCTTCCAGAGAATCTTCATACTCGGGATGGCGCACATAGGGGAGATGCGCGTGGAGTACCAGGGCCAGGTAGCCTTCCATAGGTGGCTAACCCGCCGGCTTCCGCGTGTCTTGCCCTCCCAGGAGAAGCGACGAGAGGCCGGGCGAGAATTGCCGTTCGGCGTGCGCGGTCAAATCGTCCAGCGGATCCGGCGACGCCGGCAGCGGCGGGATGGCGGGAAGACTCTCCACGGCACTTCGGGCCTGTGGCTGCCACTGCCGAAACTCATACATCTCCGACAACCTGCTTCGCAGAATCTCCGCAGGGTCGCCTGGCTTGGGGATGTGCGGTTCGGTTGGCGGTGGGGTCACGGTAGATGCCGGTGGCTGGTCGCCAGTGGCCGGTGAATAAGCAACCGCCGGCTCCGCTTTCGCCAACGGGGGCTCGGCTGCGGTTGGGGAACCGCCGGCGTGAGGCGTGGTTTCGAGGATTCCAGAATACTCTGAATTGAACGGCGGAGTCTGCGGGAGAACCGATTCGTCAGACGGTGGGGACGCGGCGGCGCCTGAGACGAAACGGTGCTCCACTTCGGCAACCGGCCAACCGCGGGGTGTCTGGATGGTGTTGGAACGTACCAGCGGGATAAACTCACCGGCCGCAGTGATCGCGCCGAGATCGGCGTAATAGGTTTTCGCCGGGCTCCAAAGCGGAACGTACCAGTTCCTCGTCCGAAGGTCGACATCCACGTCGAAGTGAGTCGCCGCGTCGTAGAAGCGCAATATGGCCGCAGTGGTGTCCGGCGGTAGTTTGGCAAGGTCGAAATCCCAATAAACATAGACCAGGTACGGATCGACGGCGAGCAGAGTCACCTTGGGCCGTACGAGCCACTCGGGGAGGTCCCTGTCGTCGGCCAGAGAAGGAAGGCCTGGGGAGTAATACTTGGCCTCCTCGACTTTTTCGTAGTCTCCAAACCGCGGCGGTTCGGTTCTCGCCGTTTCAGTCCGCGCGGGGAGCGTGGCGCTGAACGCTCGAATCGTGGAAATGACGCGCCCCAGAGCGGTCCTCAGCGCGTTGAGCAACGGGGAGCCATCGCTCCCGGATTCGTCCGTCACGTCCTTTTCACCGTCCGGGCTGGTAGTTTTTCCACTCTAATCGGCAATCTCCACATTTGAGCGCGCCGTAGACATTATAGTAGCTGGCGTAGCCCGTACTTGTATCGGATTTGGCGAGGGTCAACTCGTCATGGAAATGCGCGTGTTGGTGGCATAGAGCGCGCCCACACGCGGCACACGTTCCTCGCGCATCAGGTTCAGAGAACCAGCATTTCACAATAGCATCTCCTGGTGAGTTTTTTCGAATCTTGCCGATTGCGGGCGGCAATCAGAAATCGTGTTGAAGAATCGCGGTGGCCCTCCGGCAGAGCTCGCGAGCATACTCGGTCCAGACGCCGCTGCCCCAATATCGAAAGCAACTCGTCTGGGTCATGAGCAGGTAGTACAGAGCGTTACGGTATCGATGCTCGGATGGAGCGACGCCTCGCGTTTTTTCGGCGAACAGGGCGCTCACTTGTTCCATGGGCGCCAAGACATGACCATAGCCTCGGACCCACGAGAGATTGTTGGTCCAGCTTCCACCTTCCATGTGAAAGCGGCCGTCTTCTTTGCGCAGTTCGGCTATCACGCGTTCCAGCGCCTCACCGCCAGAGCCTTCTTGAAACCGGCCCCAGATTCGTTTCTGCAGGATGGGCTGGATGGCGGGGAAGTCCCGCTCGCGAATTCCCAGCGCATCCAGGTATTCCAGGTATTCGCTGACGTTGACGGGCGGCGTATCGGAGCCGGAGGCTTCGCGCATGACCTCCAGGAACTTGGACGGGAACTCATTCATCATGACACCGCCGTTCTCGCCGTCCGCTATCTGGGCCGAGAGCTGGGGGATCGATTTGCCTCCCAGGGCGGCCTGGGACAGGCCTTTGGCCTCGTAGTAAGGCTGCATCTGGGCCACCAGCTTGGTGTCACTGCCCTGGGTCTTGATAATGGCGGTGATGCTCTCGGTTTGGCCCTGTGAGTTGCGCGCCACCAGTAGGTGCGGAACGTGCGGCTGGCGGATTTGCCCTCCATCCTCCACGCGCTCGACGGAGTGCTCTTGCACCAGGACCCAGCGGTAGCCGCACTCCTTCAGCGTCCGGACGAACTCGTAAGCCACATCCGGATGGTTCGGCAACGCCATTTCCGCGGGCGAGAATCCTCGCACGCGGCTGAGCGCCTCCAGACCGAAGATCGCGGCAAAATGCTGCTGCCACGCGCGCACGTGCAGGCGAAAGTCCTGCGCCGGTGTGGATGGGGCTACCGCGTGGCCCCAGGAGTTGCCCAACCATTCCACGGCGCGCCGGTACGCCGGGTTGCAGGTGATATTGCGGAGACTGTCGATGACGTCGTCCAGGCCCATCGTCCGCAGCCCGTGCAACAAGCAGCCAGAGTAGTCCAGCATGACGCGCGGCTGCTTTCCTTCATGGATCAACTGCGGAATGAATTCGTCCATGCGCTTGTAGCACCAGGCGAAGATCCCCTCGTTGTAGCGGGCTTCGTCGTTCCCGAAGTCCCGCATAAACTGGAGATTGCTGATCACCGAGGCGGTGGCCAAGTCGTGTCCGCCGGCCGGAATCAGCGGCTGGTGCATGTGGAGGGCATTGCTGAATGCGCTCCGCACGCGGCCAAAGTCGATACCGGACTCGCCCAGGTAAGCGGCTCCCGTTCGCGACAAGCCCTGGGCGACGATCTCTTCAGAACCGCAAATGTTCGGCAGCCCGCCGATATACTCATGCAACTCGACAGTAGTCATAGGTCCTCTCAACCTCAGGATCGGTAAACAGCAAGAGTTGGTTTCGACTCTCATCGGCAAATCCAGGACTATGTGCGTGCCCTGAACCAGCTCTACGTGTCCCAGCCGGCACTGTACGAAGTGGACTTCGCCTGGAATGGCTTTCAGTGGATCGACTTTCGGGATGTGGACAACAGCATCGTCTCATTTCTGCGCCGTGCCCGGGACCCCAACGACTTTCTGATGGTGGTAGCCAACTTCACCCCGGTCCCCCGCGAAGGCTATCGCCTGGGTGTACCCGAGGGCGGATTTTACCGGGAGTTGCCCAATAGCGACTCTCGATACTATGGCGGCGGTGACATCGGCAACGCCGGCGGCGTACCCTCGGAGCCGACGCCATGGCAGGGCCTCCTCTCTCCGTTGTGATCACGGTTCCCCCGCTGGCAGTGGTGTTCTTTAAACGGGAGCGGCAAGGCCCGTAGGTGCGCGCCGTCGCTAAAGAGCCAGAACCAATAGCTATTTCGGGTTGTTCTTACGGATCTCTTGCAGGCGCTTCGCGAGATATTCCTGGTATTCCTTGATCAATGCCGGGTCATGTGGACTGCCGTAGATATCACTGGATTTGTACTTGCCTTCGTCGAACTTCTTCTTGGTCCACTCATCGTGAATGTGGGTGGTGTCGGCCCGGTCCACGATCCCCTGGATCAACTGCGGCGGAACGAAGCTGACACCTTCGGGATCGCCGATCACCACATCGCCCGGCATGACAGTGACGTCGCCGATGCGAATTGGAACGTTCACCGCGGCCACCGTGACTCCATTAATGTAGCTCGGATGCACGCTGCGGAAGTAAGCCGGCATGTCGATCTCGCTGATGCCTTCCAGGTCGCGGATACTTCCATCCACCACCAGGCCGCCGCCCTTGGTGGCCCGCATGATGTAATGGAAGAGATTGTCGCCGACGATGGTGCCGCCTTCCTGCTTTCCGTAGATGTCCACCACCAGGACGTCGCCGGGTTGCAGCATGTCGATCACGGTCTGGTTCCGCAGGTGGTCGATGCCTTTGGCGCGGGCCTTGTCGTTCACCACGGCGTCCAGGTCGGGGCGCGCCGGCATGAAAGCCATGGTGACGGCCCGGCCGACCATTTTCTTGGAGGGATGGAGAACCTGCCAGCCGCCGGTGTACTGGCCGTAGGGGTTGCCGCGGCCGCCACTCGCGCCCTCGGCGGCGCCGCCTTTTCCCGCCGGCGCAGCGCCGTCGGCCCAATTGATGACGAGCTCTTCACTGGAAAGGCCGCGCGCGCGTTCCAGCAGGCCGTCGGAAACCTTGGGACGCCCGTCGGCGAAGCGATCTCCGGCCCAGGTTGGCGTGTATTCGATCATCTGCTCGCGGGTCCAGGTCCACAACTGTGCGTGGGCGGGCGCGGGCGCTAGGATGGGCAGAGCCCAGGCGCTCAGAGCGAGCGCCATGTAGCCGAAATCTCGGTTGCGAATCATGGTGAGTATTATCCTCCTTCCGGGGTCAACCTCGATGGCTCGCTTCTTCCGCCTTCATCATGCTCCAGAGCCGGTCCCAGGAGCGCTCGTGGTCCCATTGCGTGGTGGGTTCAAAATAGCCGGTGCCGGGCAGCAGATGCTGCCGGACCACCTCCTCGTTCAGAGTGATGCCAAGGCCGGGCTTGTCCGGAACCTTGATGAATCCCTTGTTGATGATGGGCTTCTCGATGCCCTCCACCATGTCTTGCCACCACGGCACGTCCAGCGAGTGGTTTTCGCAGGCCAGGAAATTCTCCGTGGCGGCGGCGCAGTGAACGCTCGCCAGGGCGCCGACAGGGGTGCCGGCATAGTGCATGGCCATCGGTACGCCCAGTTCCATAGCCGCTTCGCCGATTTTGTGCGTCTCCAGGATTCCGCCGGAAGTGGAAATGTCCGGATGGATCTTGCTGACGGCGTGCTTCTCACACAAGTTGATGAAGTCTTCTTTCAGGTAGATGTCCTCACCGGTCAGGATCGGCGTGGGGCTGTTATCCGTGATGTGCTTCAGCATGTCGGTATACTGCCACGGAATCACATCTTCCATCCAGGAAAGGTTGAACTTCTCGTAAGCCTTCCCCAGCCGGATGATGGAGTTCACGCCCAGGTGGCCGAGGTGATCCATGGACAGCGGAATCTCCATGCCGACGGCTTCGCGCGCGGCCTGCACATACTCGGAGAGCTTCTCGATGCCCTTTTCGGTCACCTCGGTGGCGACGAAGGGATGCGGCAGCGCTCTTTGCTCCCACGCGCTCATTTCCGAAGGCTCGGTCACCGTGCCGGGAATGTTCTGCACCAGGTTGATGCCCACGTCCATTTTCAGCCAGGTGAGGCCCATCTCCTCTTTACGGGCTTTCAGGCGTTGTGCGAAGACGTGCGGGTCCGGCGATTCGTCCGTGTCGGCGTAAATTCTGATGCGGTCGCGGAACTTGCCGCCCAACATCTGGTAGATGGGCACGTTGTACACTTTGCCGGCGATATCCCAGAGGGCCTCTTCGACGGCTACCACGCCACCGGCCTGGCGGCCATGGAAGCCGAACTGTTTGATCTTCTCGAAGAGATAGGTGATGTTGAGCGGGTTCTCATTCAACAGGCGGCTTTTCAGAAACAGCGCATAGGTGGCGCTGGCGCCGTCGCGGACTTCTCCCAATCCATAGACGCCCTGGTTGGTGTCGAGGCGGATGATGGGGCAAGGGCTTGGCCCGGGCTTCGCCACGACCGCCACGCGAAGGTCGGTGATCTTGAGCGCGGAGGGGCTCGAGCTGGTGTTGACGTTTCGTTGAGGCGCCTGTTCGGCCGCGGCTTCCCGCGACAAGAGCGCGCCGCCCATGATCCCGGCCGAGGTCTTGAACAGATCCCGCCGTCTTATCTTGCCACTGCGTTTGAACATAATCGTCCTCCCCGGAGAATTACCAGTGTAGCCCTCCAGGGAGTTATAGGTGGAGTAGCCGATACAGTCGCTTTGGCCATTGGGCCGACGCCGCAGCCAGCGTAGCGCCGCGCCCCGAAGCCCGAGAGGCTTCCAAGGAGAACGGAGCCGTGAACGTCGGAATTTCACGAAGAAACCTGATGCAAACCGCCGGCATCGCGGCTTTCGCATCTCCAGCGAGTGCTGCGGGCGACATGCCCGCGCCCCGTCTTGAAGGAAAGGACACACCCAAGATCGCTCTCTCAGTCGCCGACGGCGGTGGCGGTGCTACGCAGCCCGGCACCCCGAGCAATCCGCCGGCGGACTCCGCGCGCCGCATCAAACAACTCGGCGTCGACTGGGTGCTCTCCGGCGGCGGCCCAATCCCCTGGGACGAAACTCGTCTCAAAGACCAGATGGAGGGCCTCAAAGCCAGCGGCCTTAATCTCGGCAACCTCATGATCGGCGGCTTCAACAACGCCATTTATGGACGGCCGGGACGCGATGAGGAGATCGAAAAAGTAATCGCCTCCATCCAGGCGGCCGGTAAGGCCGGACTACCCGTCATCGAATACAACTGGTACGCCCACCGCGCCATGGAGGGTTACTTCGAAGAGACCGACGACGTCCGCACCGGTGTCGGGTGGACTGGCTTTGATTACGACCTCGTGCGCACGCCGGGCCGCCAATATGTGGGCAGCGTCCGCGCCGAGGAAGCTTCCATCAAGTTCCGCGACCTGCCTCCCTTGCCCGATGAGGGCGCCCACACGCTGCAAGAAATGTGGGCCACCATCACCTACTTCCTGAAAAAGGTGATCCCGGAAGCCGAAAAGGCCGGGGTCCGGTTGGCGCTGCATCCCAACGATCCCCCGGCCCCGATCAGCCGCGGGTCGCAGCAGATCATGGGCAGCGTGGACGGCTGGAAGCACCTCATTGAAATCGTGAGGAGCCCTGCCAACGGCATCACCTTCGATTGCGGCGTGACCCGCGAAATGGGCCAGGACCCCGTCCAAATCTGCGCCTACTTTGCATCGCGCGACCGCATCAACCACGTTCACTTCCGCAACGTGAAAGTGACGAAGCCTTACGAACGATATTCGGAAGTGTCGATCGACGAGGGTGAGAACAACATGTTCCTGGTGATGAAGGAACTGGTGAAGCACAAGTACACGCGAGAGATTTACCCCGAACATCCCCGCGCCCTCGACTACGACCGCGATCGCGGCCGCATCGGCGGCTATCCGGGCGGCGGCGGATATGCATCCATCGCGTTCCAGGTCGGCTATACGCGCGCCATGTTGCAGGCGGCCCTGATGTCTGTTTAAGCCTCTTAGGGCCTGTCAGGAAATAACCTTGCCGTTCCGACGTGGCGCACGCACTCGTGCGTGCCGCGTCGGCACTCGTGCCGACGCAGGGCGCCGCCGGAGAAAAGACGTGTCGAGAAGAGTCTCGACACGGCACGCACGAGTGCGTGCGCCACGTCGGTCGCCACGATTTGGCATGGTTATTTCGTAACAAGCCCTTATATCCGGCCGAACTTAGCCACCGCCTCTTTGATTGACTTGTACTTCTCGATGAAGGGCAGCATGCTGTGCTCGGTATCGTCGAGAGCCTGGGCCCTCTTGAGGACCTCCTCGGCCTTCGCGCGCGGCACTACCGCGACTCCATCTTCGTCCGCCGTGACGATATCGCCGCCATTCACCCGCACTCCCGCGCACATGACCGGGACGTTCACCCCGGCGAAACGGTAGTGGTTGATGGTGGTCGAAGGCACCACGCCCCGGCTGTAGACCGGGAACTGCAGCCTGCGGATCTGCGGCGTGTCGCGCACGCTCCCGTCAATCACCGCGCCCGCCAGCCCGCGGACCTTCATGGCGGTCGCCATCAGCGCCCCGATGCCAGCGTAATCGCCGCCATCCTCCAGCACCATCACATAGACCGATCCCGGCTTGGCGTTGTCGATTGCGTCCAGCATCCCTTCCGATGCCTTGGACCCTTCCTGGTGCTCTTCTTTCTTCAGCAGGACCGTTACCGCCGGCCCGGCGAACTTAGTCGTGGAAAGTGCCCGCATCTCATGCGACATATAGGCGCGCTGTTTGTACAGTTGTTCCATGGCGTCGGATACCGAAGCCACCTCCACCAGCCGGAACCCCTCGATCAGAGGATCGGCCGCCGGCTGGGCCCTCAGTTTCACCACCGGAAAAACCAACAGCACAATCGCCGCTGCGCCTGTCACAAATAATGTCTGTTTCATAAAGACTCCCTTCCGATAAAGACTTTCGACTCATGTTTCAGGACCTTCCCTGAGGCGCCAGCACGGGCTCCGGAGCGAGTGTCCGCTCGGGATTCACCGCCAGCCACGCGAGAGATCCCACCACAGCCAGACCGGCGGCTACCAAGAACGACGCCGGCCAGCCACAGTGCGTGGCCACCAACGGAGTGAGAGAAGCGGCCGCGACGGCGCCAAACTGCCCGACCATATTCATTACGCCGGAGACGGATCCGGCTGAAGGGCCGGCGATGCCGGCCGTCACCGACCAAAAGGAACTCTGGGAGAGGTACACCGAGCCGGCGCCGCCCGCCAGCACAATGGTCGCCAGGCGCGCGTCCTGCGCCAGCATACCCAGCGCGATGAACAGGGCCGCGATTCCGAGCCCGGCCACGGCAATCCCGCAGCGGCCGGCACGCTTCCCATAGCGCTTTGTCAGGCCGTCGCTGATCCAGCCGCCCAGGGGTGCGCATGTGGCCATCGCTACGAACGGCAGCATCGAGAAAAAGGAGCTCGACTTGAGGTCCAGGCCGCGCTCCGTGCTCAGGTAAATGAAGAACCAGGTGAAGAAAATGTTGGCGGCATAGCAAAAACAGAAATAACTCAAGGAGACCAACAGCACCTCCTTGCTTGCCAGAATCGTTCCCCATGGGACGGCCTTTGCCGCGGAGGGGTCAACCGGCTGGTGCGGCAATCCGGATCGTATGTGGGCGGCCTCCTTCGGCGTCACCCAGGCGTGTTGCTCGGGCCGGTCGCGCGCCAGCAGGAACCAGACCACACCCGCCACCAGCCCGATTACCGCGGTAACCCAGAAGGACCAGCGCCAGCCGGAGTGCACGAGAATATAGGTGATGAGGGGCGGCGCAATTCCGGCCCCCGCACCTACCCCGGCGAAAATCCATCCGTTAGCCACACCGCGTTCCGCGGCAGGGATCCAGCTTGCCACCAGCCGGTTGGAGGCGGGATAGATCACGGCCACTCCCATTCCTAAAAGAAACCGTACCGCCAGCAGAATGATCAGCGCGCCGGAGATGCCCGTGGGCGCCAAACCCGTCAGGGCCGCGAACACACCCCACCAGACCGTTCCCAGCGCAATCACCCTGCGCGGCCCAAAACGGTCGGCCAGGCGGCCACCGGGGGCTTGGAACAGGGCATACCCCAAAACAAAGGCGCTGAAGACCCAGCCGAGCTGAATCTGGTTCAGATGGAAGTCCTGTTCGATGGAGCCGCCGGCAATGGAAATGCCGACGCGATTCAGGTAGGCGATGGCGCTGAGCACAAACATCCACCCGATCAGTACCCATCGCGTGCGGCCACGCGCCGGGTTGGTCATCGATCGCATATGGATGCGGCGGAAGGCGCGAGGCCGAACCGCGTACCGGTCAACCTCTCTTGCCAGATTGCTGTTGCAGTTGGTTCGCTTGCCGCGCCGCGCGAATCTTCGCGAAATCGACCATGGAACTGGTGATCGGAGCGCCGATCACTTCAATTCTCTTCAGGTCGCGAGTTCCGATTCCGATGTCTTCGGCCAGTTTCAAGGTGCTATCGGTGTTCTCGAACGGCGGGGAGCCACGGTCTCCCATGGGATCGAAGTTCATCATCGCCAACGCGACGGCGTCGGTGCAGACTGGGTTCATGCCAGCGACGATCACGCCCGGGCTGCACGGGGCGGCTCCCGTGACCCACGGCCCTTCGCCGGCCGTCATGGATTTGATGCCTTCGACGATGGCCAGATGGATGGGCCTGGCGGCTACCAGGTCAACCACAATACGCGGCACGCGATAAGTTTCCAGCCGGGGCGTACTCGTGTCCTTCTCCTGGAGCGCGCTCTTGGAAGGCTGCCTCCGGCCGTCGTGGAAGCAGTCGCCCCGGCCGCCATGCGGGGCGGCGGAGGGCTCATCGATGCCGGCGCCGTCGCCATAGATGGTGACGGGCGCGTTTCCAAAGCAGTTCTTCATGGCGCCGGTATAGCCGGCCGTCGAGTGTTCCTTCATCTTGGCGATGCTGACAAAGACATCGCAATCCGCAAAGGAGTGGTTCAGATCGAAGCCCGGGTAGATGTATCCGCCCGTGGGCACCATCAGGCGTGAGTATTTCTTGCCCTTGCCGAGATAGTTGGTGTTTTCGAACTCGACGTTCGGAGCGGCATTCAGAATATCGAGCGGCTCCAGATTCGCCTGGAGGAGGAATTCCTCTACCGGATCCGTGGTGGCCCAGACGCTCTCGAGGATGCGGATGCGCGTGGCTCCGGCCCTGGCAATCAGGTTCACGGCGGCGCTGACCACGGCCGGATTCGTGAAATGCGTCTCGCCCAATGGGAGGTTTGCGAGGCGCTGATAGGGCATGCCGGTCAGGTTGAACTTGATGGCGACGGTTTTGCCTTTGACCAATTTGCCAACTCCGCCGATCTGGTCAAACATCCTGGCCATCACGGGCAGCAGCTCCTTGGGCTCGTACGTCCGGCACCTGGCCACCGATACGGGGGCCGCGGGCGCGGCAGCCGTAACCGCCCGAGCGAATGGCGCTCCGGCCAGACAGGCGCCGCCCAAGATGGATGCGGACTTCAGCCATTCCCGGCGGGTGTAATTCGAAAGCATGCTATTCAACCTCCAACTCCGCGGCAGCGTATTGCACCACCGCTGGCAAATGCAGTTCCACTGCGCCTTTTTGGGGGACCATCGTGAGGCTGGAATCCTTCCCGTCCAGCGTCCACAACTTCCCGGAGCGGTAGTTTCCGGCGACGCGCACACCCGCTTCCTCGGGGCCGCGGCCGGCATAGAAGAGCGCCTGCACAAGCGCCCGCTTGCGATCAGGCGCCATGCTGAAATAGGAGCCCACCGAGCCGCCATTCCAGAATCTCAGGAGGTCGTAACGGTGGCTGATGAGCAGAACGGACTCCTGTGCAATCTCCCAGGGATCGTCGAACGCGGATTTCGCGAACGCGATTCGGCCTTTGCCGGAGGTGCGCCATACGTAGCGGTCGTTATCCTGATCGCTGGCGCGCATGCCGGGCGCGATGCCCCACTTGGGGTGCGTAATCAGCAGCCCGCCGGCCTCGACGAACGCCATGATGCCGGTCTCCACCGCCCGGCCGGGAGGCGTGACATCGCCATAAATCACAGCCTTGAGGTTGGCGAACGAGGCCGGCGATAGCTTGTTCTTCACAAGAACGCGGTACTGCTGATTGGTTCGGGCAACCAGGTTGAGCAATTCACCGCTCATCTCTTCGTTGTCGCCGGCGAAATCGGAAATGACGCCCACGACGGCTTCCGGTGCGTAGGCGGACCAGGCTTTTCGATCGTCGAAGAACCTGGCGGCGGTAGTTATTTTCTTCCAGGTAGCCAGCGCGTCCGCCTTGCCCTGCGCAACATCCGCCGCGAACCGGTCGTCCAGCGAGATGATCCACCGGCCGCCATAGGCGGCTGAGTCGGCGAGCGCGAGCGGGTAGGAATCCGGCGAAACCACGTCTTTGGGCCGGGCATCGACCCACACGCGGACACCCGGATGGCGAACCGACTCGAGTCGGACTTTCCAACCGTTGGAGTCCACCCAGGGGTTGCCAGTAGGGCCGGCGACGAAGGTATCGCCCTGGTGGGCCGGCACACCCGGCCACTCTCCCTTGGCAATGTAGACGCCGGCCGGGGGCGCCGCCGGATCGACGACGGCTAGCCCTTTCTGTCTTGCCTGTGCGGCGACGGACTCGGGCAAGGCGCCCTTATCCGCTACCAGACAGTTGATCGGAGTATCGCTCAGCAGCGTCAGGGCAGAAGCATCCTTCCAGTTTCCCGGCCACCGCAGAGGGGTCAATTCAGCGCTCATATACCGTCAACGCCATGATTACTTTATCACGGCCCGGCCATCCGGCACGGCTAACGCAGTTCGATGCGGTGGCTCTGGCCGTCGTCCTTGATGCGAACCGTCGCCGCCCGGCCCTGGCTCTTTCCATCGATCAGCACTTGGCGGACCGTGGTTGCGGGCCGCACCGTGAGCAGCAGGTCTCGCGGGGCGGGATGAAACTCGCCTGCCGGTACGCGAAGGTCGATCCGATCGCCGGCGGGTGTGTGCCGGTAGCTCACGCTGGTTTGCCGGAAGCTGCCATGCCGGTAAGCCTCCGTGAGGCCGTCGTCTTCATAGAGCAATGTCGAGGCCTCCCCGCGCGCATCGGGGTAGATCTCGAACTGCAGCGGGTCCGCGGGCTTCTCGCCGACGTAGTTCTGCTCCGGACCTAGCGGCAGAATGGATCCGCCTCGAACAAAGAGGGGCACGGTTTCGAGCGGCGCCTCCACGTGGACCATCCTGCTTCCTTCGTGGCGGGCGCCCGTCCAATAGTCGAACCAGACGCCCGGTGGAAGGTAGACAAGCCTGGCGGTCAGGTTGGGCTTGAGGATCGGCGCCACCAGCAGATCGTCGCCGATCATGAACTCGTCGTCGATGCCGAGGGTATTCTCGTCTTCCTGGTAATTGAGCAGCAAGGGCCGAAACATGGGCACGCCGGTGCGGTGCGATTCCTCCAGCACCGTGTAAAGGAACGGGAGGAGGCGGTAGCGGAGCTTCAAGTACTTGCGGATGATGTCTTCGTAGTATTTGCCATAGCGCCAGGGCTCATGATCCGGCGAGTCCATGGCGGCATGATTGCGGCAGAAGGGCGTGAGGAAACCGACCTGGTACCACCGCACCAGGAGTTCGGCGTCCGCGCGGCCAACGAAGCCGCCTACGTCCGAGCCTACGAAGGGCTCGCCCGAAAGACCGAGCGTCATGAACATAGGCAGGCTCAGCGCCAATGCGTCCCAGGTGCTGCGGTTGTCGCCGGCCCACATGGTGGCGTACCGCTGGATGCCCGCGTAAGCCGCGCGCGTGATGACGTAAGGCCGTTGGTTGGGGAGCAGTCGCTGGAGGCCCTGATACGTGGCGCGGGCTTCGTTGAGCGCGAACACGTTGCGGTTCCCGGCATAGGCAGAATACGTTCCGCCATCGTAGGTGACGACATCCATTTGCGACTTGCCGGTCTGGTCGTTGAAGTCCGACGGCTCATTCATGTCGTTCCAGATTCCCGCCACCCCGTTGTCCGTGTAGGCTCGGTGCAGATCTCCCCACCAGCTTGCGGCCCGATCCAGCGTGAAGTCCACGAATACCGATTCACCCGGCCACACGCGGGCGATGTAAGTGCCGCCATCCTTGCGCTTGAGGAAGAAATCCTGCGCCTTGCCCTGGTTATAGACGTAGTAGCTTTGGTCTTGCGGCGCCAGTTCGGGATGGCTGGCCGCGTCGCGTGCGCCTTCCGCGGGAGGCTGAAGCTTGATGCCGGGATCGACGATGGTCACCACCTTGACGCCCTGCGCCCGCAACCGGTCCGTGAAAGCCTTCGGGTCCGGGAAGCGTTGAGGATCCCAAGTGAAAGGCCGGAAGGCATTCATGAAGTGGATATCGAGATGGAGGACATCGAGCGGCAGATCGTCCGCGCGGTATTTTCGAACCACTTCTTCGGCCAAGGAATCCGGATAATAACTGTACCGGCTCTGCTGATTGCCGAGCGCCCACATGGGCGGCATGGGCATGTGCCCGGTCAGATCGGCGTAGCGCGCCAGAATCTTCTTGATGGACGGCCCCTGGAATAAGTAATAGTTCATCTCGCCGCCCTCGGCGGAGAAAGCGGCGTATTCCTGCGAAGAGGCGCCGAAATCGAAGTGGGTCCGGTAACTGTTGTCGAAGAAAACCCCGTAAGCCGCGCCGTGCTGCCAACCGATGTAGAACGGAATGCTTTGGTAAACCGGGTCGGTTCCTTCCTGGTAGCCGAAGGTATCGGAGTTCCACATAGTAAACTCTCCGCGGCGCTTGTCGAGCCGTGTTGCCTTTTCGCCAAGGCCGTAGAAGTGCTCGTCGAAACCGAGTTTCTTGGCTGCGGCGACGACGCCCGATTGGGGATCGAATCGCATCGGTGACTGGTCGGCATTGATGGTCTGGTCAGTCTTGACGTCCCGGAATTCGATCTGAAGCGGAGAGCGGTGGACTACGACCTCCAGTTCAGCGGTAGAGATGCGTAGCGCGCCGGAATCTTCGGCGAGATCCCAGTGTGGGACATCCCAGGAACTTTTCTCGATGGCCCAGGAGTGATCGCGGTCGGGCAGTTTGCCAAGAAAAGCCGCGCGCACCCGGATGAGATCGGGCGCCAGCACGGTAATGCGAACCTGAGACCCATCGGCACAACTCAGCGTGACGGAGGAGTCCGCTTTCACGAAACTGGCCACGGGGCCGATGGATCGCAGGCCGTTCAGATCGATGGCCGCCGCGCCGCCACAACCAAGCAGGGCGCAGAATACCGACGTCAGTAGTTTCACCATGCTGTGTCTATAGTAATACTCGGAGCCGCCCTCAGCAGCCGGCTGGGCTCACTCCGGGTAGTCGTCTTTGGACCGCACCACGCGAATCCAATGGTCGACGAAGGCGTGGTGCGATTCGGGCGGCTCCACGCGCATCATGTGGCACGAAGTGCAATTCGCTTTCGCCACTTTACAAACGCGTCGCTTGAGGGCTGCATTAGCCTGGTTATGGCAGGCGGTGCATTTCCCGTCGTAGTGCCTGTCGTCGCTGTCCAGTCCCTCGTGGGGGTTGTGGCAGGCTGTGCAGGCAATGCGACGGTCCTGCAGCGAAAAGCAGGGACTGCTGGTCAGGCGGTACGCCGGAAAGCGAGCCGTATTGATACCTTTCAGGCCCATCGTCACCACCGTCTCCCAGGTGCGATGGCAGACGCCGCACATCTCGCTGGTCTCCTGCGGGTCCATGCCCTTCAACGACCGGATGGAACCAGGCGCCGGCTTGCCGTTCCGTATGCTTTGCACGTGTGCGCCGCCCGGGCCGTGGCAGCCTTCGCATTGCACGCCGGCCTCATAGCTTGTCAATTGCAGCGTGTTTCCGATGCGCGCGCCCGTGGTGTGACATCCGAAACAGTCGCGAGCGTCCCTGCTGTTCATGACGCGGCCGGCGGCGGTGAGCAGGTCTGACGGCGTGGCATTGACCGCGCCGACCGTGAGGTCAAGTCCCTGTAACTTCGCGTAGAAGCTCACCCTGCTTTCGTAGAAGCTTCCGTTGTGGCCATATACGTAGGTCTGGCCCGCCTTGCCTTGGCCGAAGGCGAACTGGAGCGGTGTCTCAAACGTCTCTTTCCCATCGGTCACCCGGTAGAGCACCTTCTCGCCGGCGCGGGTGATCGAGTACGCGTACTTCCCGTCGCTCCAGGTGTAGTGAACGTCTCCCTTCAGAATGGCGCAGGTGTCGACCGGCTCCAAGGCCCGCGACATGCTGTTCCGATGGAAGTTCCTGGCCTGTGCCGGATGGCACGCCGCGCATTGCTTCGATCCGATGAAACGGCCGCTGACCGCCCAGAAGGCCGCACCAGCCGGCGCCGGTGTCATCATGGTGCCCTGGGCGAAGATCAGGCAGCGTGCCGGAACCAGAATCAACACGAACCAGCGCGCCAGTAGGGATTTCTGCACCAGTCGCATCCCTCGCTTTTTTCCCAAGCGTAGCATGATCCAATCACGCCCCCACCGCGCACCTGGTTCTACTGCTTGCTTTGCGGCTCGTCAATCTTCAGGAACTGGTCGGCGGAAACATCCTTCAGAGTCTGTACGGTCCCACTGGGCCAGCGGATTTCCAGGGAGCTGATCCGGGTCTCCAGGCCCAAGCCGAAGTGAACGCGTTTGTCACTGGAGGACATGAATCCCACGCTGATGGCGACATGGTTGTAGAGAACCCTGCCGGAGGCCGTCGTCAGCTTCACCTTTGCGCCAATCGCATCGCGCGCGCTCTTGTGCCCCACCAAACTCAAAATCAGCCAGTGGTTGCCGCTGTCGGCGGTGTTCATCAAGATGCGCGGCGATTCGTTCAACGAAGTCACTACCATGTCGAGCGAGCCATCATTGTTCAGATCGCCAAAAGCCGAACCCCGCTGGTAGCCCTTGTGCAGAAAGTCTTTCCCCATCTCATCGGAGACGTCCACGAACGACTTTCCCTCCACGTTCTCGAACATCGTGTCGTGCTGCGGAGATTCTCCGTTCACATCGTCGACGTCGCCGTTCGCGGAATAGATATCCTTCCACCCGTCGTTGTTGTAGTCGATGAATCCGTTGCTCCAGCCGGAGTAGGGTAAGCTCAGCGCCTGAATCCTGGACGCGTACGGAAACGTGAACAGGTTGCCGCGATTTCGCAGAAGCTGCCAGATCTGGCCCTTCAGGTTGTTGTAGAAGATGTCCACTTTGCCGTCGTTGTCGTAGTCTTTGGCGTCCGACCCCATGGAGGACCCGGAGTGCGCGCTGTCGTTGTAAGCGACCCCCAGTTCCAGCCCTCTTTCCTCGAACGTGCCGTTGCCCTGATTGATGAACAGGGAATTGGGTTCGGTGTCGTTGGCGATGAACACGTCCTGCCACCCGTCGTTATTGAAATCCGCAATCGAGATGCCCATCCCCTTGCCGGGCGACTTGGCCAGCCCCGATTTTTCGGTGACATCCTCGAACTTGCCATGGCCCAGGTTGTGGTAGAGCCGCGGCGCCACGCTCTTATAGCGGCGCGGATCGCAGTAATATTCTTTGCTGCCCATGGCGCAACGCAGGTCCGTCTGCGGGGTCCAGTACGTGTACATGTCCACGATCAGATCCAGCAGGCCGTCGTTGTCGTAGTCGAACCAGGCGGCGGCCACGCTGAGCGTATCCGCCGGCTTGCCGCCGATACCCGAAGCCTCCGTCACGTCGGTGAAAGTCCCGTCTCCGTTGTTGTGATAGAGAGCGTTTCGGCCGGCGCCGCAAATGAACAGATCCTCGTATCCGTCGTTGTCGTAGTCGCCGACCGCGACGCCAAAGTTGAAGTCGAGGTGTTCGCCCAGCAAGCCCGCCTTGGCGGTGACATCCTCGAAAGTCCCGTCGGGCCGCTGCTTTAACAAGCAGTTGTAGTAAGAAGGATTCGTCTTCTTCATTTCGGGCAGTTGGGCGCCGTTAGTGAAGAAGATGTCCAGGCGGCCGTCGTTATCGAAATCGAACAGAGCGACGCCGCCGCACATCGGCTGCGGAAAATACTTGTGGCCGCCCGGGCTGTTATTGCTGATATAGGCGATTTTCGAGCGCGGAGCGACGTCCACGAAGCCGGGCCGCTTGGGCTTCTGCGCGGGCGCGGACAGCAGTGCCACGCATAGATAGGCGCCGGGCAAGAGAATGAAAAGAGCGATCGTTCTCCGCATGTTAGACTGAGTTCCGAGACGTGAGAGCTTTCGTCCCTATTGTAATCGGAGTCGGCGCGCTTCTATCGGCGTCCGCCACGGGCCCCATCGTTTTCGAAGAGATCGCGGAACGCTCCGGCCTGACTTTCGTCTCCGACAGTTCTCCCACTCCGAACAAGAATCAACCCGAAACCATGGTGGCGGGTGTGGCGCTGTTCGACTACGACAACGACGGCTATCTGGACGTCTACCTGGTGAACGGCGCGGCCATCCCCTCACTCCGGAAGGAAAGCCCCAAGTACTGGAATCGCCTGTACCACAACAACCACGATGGGACCTTTACCGACGTGACGGAGAAAGCGGGCGTGGCGGGCGAAGGCTACGGCATGGGCGTGGCGATCGGCGACTACGACAACGATGGCTGGCCCGATATCTACGTGGTCAATACGGGGAAGAACCAGCTCTTCCACAACAATCGAAACGGCACGTTCACCGACGTCACGGACAAGGCGGGTGTCGGCGGAGGCATGCTCGATGGCAAAAAGATGTGGTCCGTCTCGGCTGCCTGGGTGGACTACAACAATGACGGCCTCCTCGACCTGTTTGTCTCCAACTACTGCAAGTGGGAAGTGAACAAGGACCCTTTCTGTGGCCCGAAGCCGGAACTGCGCGCGTATTGCCATCCGAACAACTACCCGAATTTGCCGAACACGCTCTACCGTAACAACGGCGACGGCACCTTCACCGACGTATCCGCCGAAACGGGCATCGCCAAATACTACGGCAAGGGAATGGGCGTGGCGATCGCCGACTACGATGGCGATGGGTTCATGGATATCTTCGTGGCCAACGACAATCGCCCCAACTTCCTGTTCCACAATCTGGGCGGCAAGAAATTCGAGGAGGTCGCGCTCGAATCCGGCGTCGCGTACACGCAAAGCGGCAGCGCGGTTTCCGGTATGGGCGCCGATTTCAGGGACGTGGACAACGATGGCCGCCCGGACATCTGGCACACCGCCGTGGAGAACGAGTCCTTTCCGTTGTATCTGAACCGTGGAGACGGCCAGTTCTGGGAGAGAACCTTGCAAGCGCACCTGCAGGGGACGCGCGACATGTCCGGGTGGGGGAATGGAATTTTCGATTTCGATAACGACGGCTGGAAGGACCTGTTCGTGGCGCGCGGCAATGTGCTGGACAACGTAGCGCAATTCTCCAACCGCCATTACGAGGAGCCCAACGCCGTTTTCCGCAATCTGGGGAACGGCAAGTTTCAGGATGTGAGCGCCGAGGCTGGTCCCGACTTCCAGAAGGCGGCGGCGCATCGCGGAGTCGCTTTCGGCGACGTCGATAACGACGGACGGATGGACGCGGTAGTCGCGGTGCTGAACGGCAAAGTGAAGTACTTCCACAATATTTCGAAGAACGCCAACCACTGGAGTCTGCTGAAGCTGATCGGCAAGAGGAGCAACCGCATGGCGGTGGGGGCGCAAATCCGCATCACCGGCGAGGACGGCGCGAAGCAGTACAACCAGGTCACCACCGCCGTCGGCTATGCCTGCGCCAGCGACTCACGCGTACACTTCGGTTTGGGCGCCTCGAAAACGATCCGCGAGATCGATATCAAGTGGCCCAGCCGCATCCACCAGGTGTTGCACAACGTGGCGGCGGATCGGATTCTGACGATTGAAGAACCGGCCCAGTGACGGCCGCCCGGGTTGCCTCAATTTGTAAGTTGCAATTACCATAGGCATGAATGGCGCGACGCTTCTACTTCGCACTGGCCCTGCTCTCGCTCCCGTGTCTGGCCTCCGCCCAGAATCCTCCGGAGCAGATTCTGCAGCAGGCGGTCGCTTTGCATCAGGCCGGCGACACCGAAGGCGCTATCCGGCAATACCGGGCTTATTTGAAGCTGCGGCCCGATTCGCCCGACGTTCGCTCCAACCTGGGAGCCGCGCTCGCCGGCACAGGGCGCTACGCCGAAGCCATCGTCGAGTATCAAGCGGCGCTGAAGCAAGGGCCGAAAGATCCTCGCATTTGGCTGAACCTCGCGCTGGCCTTCTACAAGGAGGGCCAGATCGCGGACGCGGCGCAGGAATTGGCGTCCCTGCATGCGGTCCAGCCTGCCAATCCGCAAGTGGTTCTGTTGCTCGCGGATTGCTGGCTCCGGCAGGGAGAGAACGCCAAAGTCATCGGTCTGCTGGCGCCGCTCGACCAGCCAAACCAGGGCGACCTTGCTATCGCTTATCTGCTGGGCATGGCCCTGTTGCGCGATAAGCAGATCGATCGCGGGCAACTGATCGTCGATCGGATCCTGCGCAATGGCGACTCGGCGGAGGCCCGTCTGCTGCTGGGAATGGCCAAGCTCGAAGCGCTCGAATACCCTGCCGCCATTGCGGATCTCACCAAAGCCGTGGAACTGAACCCCGATCTTCCGGATCTCCACTCGTACCTCGGCCAGGCGCAGATGGCCAGCGGCGATATGACGGCCGCCCGCGCGGCGTTCGAGAAGGAGCTGGCGCAGAATCCCAACGACTTCGAATCGAACCTGCGGCTGGCGGTGCTGCTCAAGGACGATGGCGATTACGATCGCGCGCGCGAACTGTTGGCGCGGGCCCTCCGCGTCCGTCCCGGCGACCCGGGCGCGCTTTACCAGGAGGGCGCCATCGATCTGGCGGCGGGAGATATGGATCGCGCTTGCGCCATTTTGGAGAAGGTCGTGAAGCAGTCGCCGCAGTTCCTGGAGGCGCACGTCTCGCTCGCCCAGGTCTACTACCGCATGAAGCGCAAGGCCGACGGAGACCGTGAGCGGGGGGTGGTGCAGGAACTGAAGGCCCAACAGGACGCCAATCAGTCCGGCGGCAAAGCGCAATGAGACCCGTCAGACTGGCAGACTTTCGAACCAAACTCGAAAGCGCGTGTAAACAAGCCCAGTCACTCCGATAACCCTCGCACTCGGGCGCGCGGCCTGATACATTGACGGATGGAGGCACGGATACATGAAGTCTCCTATGTCCATAATCCGGTCGTGCACGATCGCGCTATTGGCGGCCGCCATCGCCGCGGCGCAATCCACCACGGTCAATGTGCAGGTCGGCAATCAACCGAACACCTCGGTTGGTGTCAAGGGCCGCCTGCAGCTAGCCATGTCCACGTCGTTCCAACTGGCCAGTTGGGACGACCAATTCTTCAGCGGAGCGCCATACGCCGCGGGGGAGATGACGGCTCTCGATCCGTGGCACACGCGGGTACAGGTGGTTTCAGATGGTATTCCGCTCACCGGCCCCGACGCTTGGGATTTCACCGAACTCAACACCATGCTCACGCCCATTCAGAGCACCGGCGACCACAGCCCCGAGTTCCAGATCGGCACGGCCCCGGCTTACCTGAGCAATTCCCTCAACCAGATTCTTCCCGGCAGCATCGCGGATTTCGCACAGATGAGCGCCAATCTGGTCCGCTATTACAACACCGGCGGATTCACCGACGCCGGGCAGCACTATCAAAGCCCTACCCCTTACCCGGTGACTTGGTGGGGGATCTTCAACGAGCCGGACATCAACGGCGTAACGGCGGCGGAGTACGTCACGCTCTACAACACGGTGGTGCCCCTAATGGCCCAGGCGGACCCGTCCATCAAGTTCGTAGCCGTCGAGCTTGCGGGCGCCCCGGAAAGCTACCTGCTACCCTTCGTGGCCGGCGTCACCGCTCCGGTGGATGTAGTGGCCAAGCATTTTTATTCCACTTGCAACCAGAAGAGCTACGACCAGTCTCTCTTCACCACGATTCCCGAATTTGCCACCGAGGTCGAGCTCATGTATGCCTACATGGCCCCCCACCCCGCGCTGGCGTCGGTGCCGGTTTGGATCACCGAGAACAATGTGAACGCCGACTATAACAAGGGCAATGGGATCAGCGCTTGCAACTCGCCTGCGCCGTTTGTGCTCGACAAGCGCGGCAGCAGTCCCTTCTTCGCCGCCTGGCGTTCCCTGGTATTCGAGCAACTGGGTGACGCGGGCGCCCAAGCTCTCTACCACTGGGGCTTCGGCAGCGACCAGCAATACGGCGAGATCGGTAGCGCCACGGGGGGTCCGCCCTACGGTCTGCAACTTAGCTACTGGGTGGATTATTATCTGTCTCATTGGCTGCCCTCGCCGCCCGGTCAGGATATCCTCCAGACGACCGCTAAGGGCTGCTGTGCGACTACCATTGCCAACGGCTGGTTGGGCGGCGGGGGTCTCCCGATGGATACCCAGACGATGGCGGCGCGCAACGTGGATGGCTCGGTGGTGATCCTGATGTCCAACTACGCTCTAGTGCCTGCCCAGCCCACTGCAGCCAACGCTAATAGCACCGCCAACTACGACAATAACGGCGCCGGCGCGCCGCGCACGTTCGCGCTGGATCTTTCGGCATTGGGTACCTTCACATCGGCCACGCTAGTGGCGCTGGATGCCGCCACACCACTGCCGGGCGGGCCCGTGCCCCAATCGCTCACTCCGGCCTCGCAGATGCAGGTCACGCTGCCGGGTTATGGAGCGGCCTTCTTGCGCCTGTCCAACGCCCTGCCCACGCTGCCCGCGGCGGGCGTGACTAATGCCGCGAGCGGCGCTAACGGCGCCGTGGCTCCGGGAGAGATTGTGACGCTCTATGGAGCGGCGCTAGGTCCGGCGAAATTGGCAGGCCTGGAACTCACCAATCCACTCCTGGTGACGAATGCGCTGGCGGGAGTGCACGTCCTGTTTGACGGCGTGCCTGCGCCGATGGTCTATGCCTGGGCTCCGCAAGTGAGTGCCGTGGTGCCCTACACGGTAGCCGGCCAATCCAGCACCACCCTGCAGGTGGAATATCTGGGCGCTGTCTCGGCGCCGGTCTCCCTGCCGGTAACTGCTGCATTGCCTGGCCTGTTTACGGCCAACTCTCAGGGCTTCGGTCCGGGCGCGATTCTGAATAACAGTGACTATAGCTTGAACACCGCCGCGAATCCGGTCCCGCGCGGCGCCTACGTGGATATCTACATGACTGGCACGGGCGCGACCACGCCCGCCAGTGTGGATGGCTTGGTGGTGACTGCACCATATCCCCAGGTGCCCGCCAATGTCCCCGTTACGGTCACTATGGGAGGGGTTCCCTGCCCCAACATCGCCTACGCGGGGGCCGCGCCGTATCTGATCTCGGGCTTAACGCAGGTCACCGTGCAGGTGCCGGAGGGTGTTACGCCGGGCCCGAGCGTGCCATTAGTGGTCACCATCGGCGGCGTAAGCTCGCAGGCCGGAGTCACTCTGGCAGTGCAATAGGCGACGCCAGCCCTAGGCCGTAATTCAGACTCTCGATAACCTCGGAACCGATGAAGCTGCCGGCAGCGACGTACTGGTGGACTGGGTCTTCGACCGTGTGATGTAGGGCTCTATACTGGAGCACGGCCCCTAATCGCCGCACCTCCGAACGGAGCCGCGACCGTAGGGAGCGGTCCTTTCGATAGAACCGAATCTGCCGATCTAAGACCTAGGTGAACCCGTTTGAGCAATCGCCAGCGAAGTTCTGGCTTTAAAGCACGGTTTTGGCCACGCCCAACACGGACGGAAAACAAAACGGAGTCAAAGCAAGTAGACGAGAGGTCCCGGTTCGGGACGGGTCATGCGTCCTGGCCACCGGAGGCGCTCCGGCGATCCAGTTGAGCCTCTAGCGATGCGATCCTTCGCTGCAGGCGCTTGTTCGGCCAGCGGAAAAACACCCAGAAGCGAAAACGGTTGTAGATGACGGGAAGGTAACAGAGGAGCCCGAAACAAAGTCCAGTGGCAACCAGCTTGCCCAGTCCCAACCACGGGGGCCCTGTAAGGAAATAGACCAATAAGGTGCCCACTGGAACATACAGGTAATAGAAGGGGCTTGGCTTCCATGGGTTGAATTCCATCATGGAGCGGCGACGGCTCTTCAGGTCGGCAATCTGGGAATCGAGAGCGGACATTGGGTGGTCGCAAGCGTTGTGAGGGGGCACTTTGGGCGGGCATCACGCTCTGCGTGGAGATGTCCCCGCACATCCGATCTCGCCTTCTGCCGGATGCGGCCCACTCCAGAATATCAGACTCGCTAATCCGCATCAACTAACTTTTCGACGCTAATTTCTCGACATAACTTTTCGCCGTTTTCGCATTTCAGTACCATGACTGCCTTCGGCGTGGATGATATCGGCCTTCCCCCTCACACATCCGACCCGACCAACACGCCTGCGGCGTGGATGACGCCACCTGATCTCGCTCCTGTTCCCCAATCCCGTTCACGGTACTGGTCGGTCCAGACAAGACGGTACTGGGTAATTCTTGCCGAGACCCGAAGCGCAATTCGGCTGTTGGTCCCGTGTTTGGGTCCGAGCCATTGATACAATCCCCATCCTTCCTGTGAATAACAGGTGAAATACAGGTCAGAGAGCATGTTTTGCTGCTCCCTCTTGGTGGTGGCGACAAGTTCGCACACTCGTTTCTGCGCGTCCTGCTGGCTGGCAGCCAGAGTCTTCCCAGATACTGCAGCGCAATGACGGCGGATGCGCGATAGGCATTGTAAGCGGTCATTAATAACTGGTCATGTTCCACCCAATGGGGGAACGCAGCAGAATCAGCGATAGTTGACATCAGGTCCCAAGACCTGTTTGTGCCGTTGCGGAGCTTTAACAAAAGGTGTAACCCACAATCGACGACTTTGGCGTCTGCGGCGTCAAGCACCTTGCGCGCCTTTTCCGTGGCGATGATGAACTTTGTCTGAAGCCATGCACTTCGGTGGCGGCGAAGTCTCTGGCAATGACAGAACACTCGGCACGAACTTGCGGGTCCTAGGCCATGGAGGCGACGGCATTCTCGAACTCCTCCAACTCGTGTGGCCGGGTAGCGAGCCCTCATCTGAAAACCTCGGGCCCCGGTAGTTACATTACTGCCGATCGCTACGGCAGCAGCCCGAACGCCG